>NZ_JACJOT010000006.1:322558-645116 GCF_014695715.1 Microcoleus sp. FACHB-68 | reverse complement strand
CAAACGGTTGACAGAACGGATAGAGCTTTAGGTGCAGCAGCGCTGGCTAATAAAGTCGGTGAAAAAATTCCCTTATTGGGTTTGTTAAACCGAGTCACTCCGAAAGCAAATAAAGCGCAAGCGATTGACCTGACTATTAAGCTGGTCGTTGAATTGGTGGCTTTTTGTCAAATCAACGGTATTCCTGGCGACAGTATTGGAGATTTTGTAGCATCCTTGGCTGACTACAGTGGCGAGTCTTTAATGCGGATGGCTGCTTTAGTTTGCATTGATGGTTTAGTTCCTCTCGGCCCTGATTTTATCCTGCAAGCACAATCGGCTATTTCTGGAATGAGGCCGGCGGAGTTAGAAGAAAATCAGACATTCCGGGATGTTAATGATTTGATCCCAGGAAATAATTCTGCTAGCAAGTTGGGCTTTATTGGCGAAAGTTTTAATTCAGTCACCGGCTGGATGAGTGGGTTTGTTTCTTCTCGCGGTTTGACGCCAGACAAGGTGGTTAGCAATTTGCAACGGTTTGTTGAAATTTCTAATGATAAGTTGGACTATCTCGGTGCGTTTCTCGACGTGAGTACCAACTATTACGAACACACCGGCACTCAAACTTTGGCGCGTCGCTTAATTGAACGCGCTGTGGCTGAGATTTAGGAATCTGGTTCGGTAGCCTCCTCTCCGGGTTCGGGGAGGGGGATTTTTTTTAACCGCAGATGCACGCAGATAAACGCAGATGGGTTATCTGTTGGTGGCACAGATGGTTGGGAGGGGATTTTTTTAACCGCAGATGCACGCAGATAAACGCAGATGGGTTAACTGTTAGTGTTTGAGATAATTTTTAAGATGAACCCGACATCGAGGGGGATAATTTTATATGGCTTCGCGGGTGGCACCCCTGAGCCTCTAACCCTTACGCAAGGAACAGTAATGAAATTTGAACAGTTAGAGGGAGAGAACCACGTCTTCTCTATAGAAGAAAAAGATATGATGATTTCCGATCACTATCGTGATAAGGTTCACGTAACAAGCGCTTTATCAAAGTTCTTGACTGAATTCTTATTGTATAAACTAGGTAGCAACCCAGGGTCTGCATGGGTAAATGAAGGCGTAAAAAGTCAGCTCCTAAAAATTGGTGCCTCTCAATGGATTCATGGAAGGGTTAGGTACAGGATAGTAGTTGAATTTTGCCCTGACGAACCCGAACCCTCTCCTCCCTCCGGGTTAGAAGAGTTTCGTCAATAGCCGCGCTTCCTCACGAGTCGGCTTGTCGCCTTTGGGCGAGAACGATTCAGGGCTGATGAAAAGTCAGTTGTGACCTAGCATTTAATCGAGTGAAATAATTTTGGATGGCTTCGCGGGTTGTAGCCCCAAGCCCCTATCCCTTACGAGGAACAGCAATGCCATTTGAACAGATAGATGAAGGCGACCATGTTGTTTCTATAGAGGAGGATACTCAATTCCGCATCCCGCTAGAGAGCGTTCAAGTAGTAAGCAAATGGCTAAGTCGTCTAAATGGATTTTTGTTTAGGAATTTAATAGGAGATGAACGATGGATAAACGAAGGTATGACAGCAAAATTCCTAAAACTCGGAAGCTCTCAATGGATTAAAGGAAAAGTCAGAATCAGAGTAGTTATTGAATTCTGCCCTGACGAACCCGAACCCTCTCCTCCCTCCGGGTTAGAAGAGTTCCGTCAATAACCCCACTTCCTCACAGATCAGCTTGCCTGCGCTGTGCATGAACGATGCCCCGATACATCTCCAGATATCTGCCCGACGGGTCGTTGATTTTTGGCTAATTCTTCTATCGGAACCCTAGTCGCACAAACCCTAGTTTTACCCCAATCTCCAACTTTAGTGAGTCGCCAAGTAAACGGAAGCGGCCTAAAATTTGGGTTTAGTCGCATTGAGGCAGAGTAGATGTCGTCCCAATTGAATCCTGATTCAGCAGAGCTTAAGGTACAGGGAACCACCTTGTTTGATCGCACTTTTCGAGACAGTGAGGGCAACATTGTCATTGCTCAGATGCCCAATCTGCCGCTTCTAGTAGGGTTGGCAGCCACCCTACTTCAACCCGTCCTCCCCGGCGGCAATCTCCAGACAGGATTTGATTTAGTGGCGTTCGGTGCTTTGTTCACCTGGGCATGGCAGGAGTTGTTTGATGGGGTCAACTACTTCCGTCAGGCGCTCGGATTGGTGGTGCTAGTGGGCATGATCGCGCTCAGACTCCATATTATCGGTTGAGCTTGAACCGGCACCTTCCTCTTTGTAAGAAGACACTCTTCCAACTACGTTACGGGGTGTGAGTAGCAGTCGAACAAAAATGTAATGCCGGATTTTTTTTACCGCAGATTCCGCAGGTGAAACTTGAATGACGAGCGTAGCAGATTCGGGTTTCACCTGCGTCCACAGATAAACGCAGATGGGTTAACTGTTGGTGTTTGAGATAAATTGGCTAGTGGAGATTTTGGCTAGTGGTTTATTCTTCAAAATGATCTGTTTTGCCTTCTTCATATTGAATGCCCCATTCGTGGATTGAGTTGAGAACGGGTTTGAGTGATTCCCCTAAGGGTGTGAGGGAGTATTCTACCTTGGGGGGGACTTGTAAATAAACTTGCCGGTGAACGATGCCGTCTTGTTCCATCTCTCGCAACTGCTGGGTGAGCATCTTCTGGGTGATGCCGTGCATGGCGCGATGTAATTCCCCGAAACGTTTGACTCCTTGAAACAATTCTCGAATAATTAAAACTTTCCAGCGTCCCCCAATGACTTTGAGGGCGGTTTCTACTGCACAGGTGGGTTTGTCGCTGTGAGCGCGGCTTTCCATGTTTTCGCTCCTTAGTATCTTTTTGGGTAGTATCTTACTTTAAAGTGCATTCTTTACATTAAAGCTGTACTTATTTTACAGTGTATATAGAAGAAAGCAGGGGCAAGGAAAGTTACAAATATAACTTTAAACCTGCGATGAATATTTGAGGGAAATTTATGAATAAACCCGCGAAAAATTACGGCAAATTCTCTTTTTTGTAACGGTGTCAACACTCAACTTTAAATTAGCGATCTGTTGAGGGTGAGTAGCTGGAAGAAATGAGAGGCCGGCGAAGGCAAATTCTCAGAAAAATCATAACCAGGCTGTAGGGGCGGTGCTTTTGTGCCGGCACTCTTGAAAAGACATTCAAATTATTAGGAGGCGACAGTGATTACACTACGGAAATCTGAAGAACGGGGACACGCAAATCACGGTTGGCTGGATTCTTATCACTCTTTTTCATTCGCCAATTATTACGATCCCAATAACATGGGATTTAGGGCTTTACGAGTGATTAACGAAGATTGGGTGCAACCGGGGCGGGGTTTTGGCACGCATCCCCACAGAGACATGGAAATTATTACTTATGTCTTGGAAGGGGCGTTAGAACACAAAGATAGTTTGGGAACCGGCTCGATTATTAGTCCGGGTGAGGTGCAAAAAATGAGTGCCGGCACGGGTGTAACTCACAGCGAGTACAACCCTTCTAAAACCGAGCAGGTGCATTTGCTGCAAATTTGGATCGTGCCAGATCAAAAAAATTTACCGCCAAGTTATGAGCAAAAAACCTATCCAACGGCAGAAAAGCGGAATCAGTTGCGTTTGATTGCTTCACCAGAAGGGCAAGATGGTTCGGTGACGGTTCATCAAGATGTCAATCTGTATGCGAGTGTGCTTGATGCTGGGGAAAAGGTTGTTCATGAACTTAGCCCAAACCGGCACGTTTGGGTACAAGTCGCGCAGGGTGAAATTACAGTGAATGGTTTGTCTCTGAGTGCCGGTGATGCTGCGGCAATTAGCGAGGAAAATCGTGTGGTTGTCATGGCGAATACAGCCTCAGAACTTCTGTTGTTTGACTTGGCATAGTTCATGTATTGCCGGCAACAAATGTGCCTGTTGTTGATCGGTAGCAAGCGCTTCAATGGATTCAGCCGGCTTTTCGATTTATTCGCTGCCGGTTGTTTCCTCTTAACTCGCTGCTGCCGGTCAGCATAAAAACAGTGTAAGATTCTGTTAACAACTGAGTTGCTTTGATCGTTTTACTCATCACAATAAAACAGACTGACCTATGACTGACACGCCAAAAATTTTAGCATTTGCCGGCAGCACCCGCATGGATTCTTACCACAAAAAGCTGGTGAAGGTTGCTGCACAAGGAGCGCGATCTGCCGGCGCTGAGGTAACTTATTTGGATTTGCGTGACCTCCCCATGCCTCTCTATGATGGGGATTTAGAAGCTCAAGAAGGACTGCCTCAAAATGCTCTGAAATTAAAAGAATTGATGATGGCGCATCAGGGATTGTTAATTGCTTCTCCTGAGTACAACAGTTCATTTTCTGCAGTTTTAAAAAATGCCATTGATTGGGCTTCACGTCCCGCTTCTGCTGATGAACCGATGCTGGCTTGTTTTTCCGATAAAGTTGCAGCAATTATGAGTGCTTCACCAGGAGGCTTAGGGGGTTTGCGTGGATTAGTTCATCTGCGTTCGCTTCTTGGCAATATTAAAGTTATTGTACTTCCCGATCAAGTGGCGATTCCCAAGATTCATGAAGCGTTTAATGCAGACGGAACCTTGAAAGATCCTCAACAGCAAGCTTCTATTGAGAAGTTGGGTGAAAATGTGGCTACAATGCTGTCTAAATTGAACGGTTGAAGTTCTTAGTTATTTTCTTGAACACTATTAAGGGCAAGCTGGGGTAAAGATCGAATTTGTCCTTAATAGTAATTTTTCCTACGTTAACGTTTTTTTTGAGTAAAACATAAGCCGAGGAACGTTAAACTCTCAAGTTATGACTTTATCTTTTCTCACTTCACTTTTTCTGTGGTTGGTTTCACTTTAGGAAGTGCCGGCTTTGATTCTAATTTTTTTAAAATTTTATCTTGAAGCATTTTTTCAATCACTAAATTACTTAAAATCTTAGCGCCATGTGGAGTCAAATGCACACCATCATTGGCTTTTACATAGCCTCGCTTACCTGCTTTATCGGCAAGGATTGGAGCAAACTTGCCTCCAACAGAAAATTTTTCCCAAGAAGAGATATATTCAATTTTCGGATAATTTTTACTCACGTCTCTGTAAATTTCATTAAAAATTAAGAAAAATTTGCTATAGCGAGGCTTGCTAGATATGGGTTGTCCGATCCAGTAAACTTTTCTAACTGGGGGTGAGGAAACTAATTTCGCATACTTTTCTACTCTTTCTCGATAGGCTTGTTTCCATTCAGTTGTAAGAATGCGTCTGTATTTACCTTGAAAGTCTGTTATGTCTTGATCGTCATTTCCGCCAAACATAACCACAAGCACATCTGGTTTATAAGCTTTGATTAGTTGGGTTGTTCTAGCATACCAGTCGTAATAATCTATTCTATTTAAGCCGGTAGATATTTTATAGTCAATTTTTATCTGAGTGATTTTATAAGATTTTTGCAGAGTGGACTGAAGCTGAACTCCAATATCCAACACTATTGAGTCTCCTACAACTAAAAAGCGAGAATAAGGTTTTTCCGCTTTGCTTTTTGAGGTTGTTGGCTGTTTATTTGGTTTTTTTATTTCTTGTTTAGGCTTATTATCCGGGACTTGTTTGGGTTTGTCTTCCAGCGGTTTTTCTACAGCGACATTTTCTGAAGTTATATTAATTTCATCAATATTAACTTCTTTTATTTTGCTCCAAAACGCTTGTTCATTTTTTCTATAACTCTCTATTTTTAGATGTTCGGCGGCTTGTTTAAGTTGAGGATTGGCAAATTTACTAGATGCCAAGCTTTTGATAAATAAAGTAAAATTAGAAAAAATCAAAATTAGGGTAACTGAAATAACAATCAGTAAAAAGTCGCGATCTTTCATATATTTTAAAAATTAAAGTAAATAAAAGGCGGAACCGTGTTTGGGCCAAGCATTAGGATAGAATATACAAGCAGGGAAACTAAAACAACTTGAAATAATAAGCTTTTAACTGAAAGTACAGTTAAAAACAGCTTATTTAACTGATTTCCGTAAAAGTTGATTAGGGCAACAATTGCAATAACCAAGTATAGCTGCCAAAAATTAAATTGAAAGGTGTTAACTTCTGAGTGAATAATTCCGTATAAAAAAATCATAGCGCTTTCCGAACTGCTACTGTTAAAAAATATCCAGCTACAGGTGATGAAGCAAAATGTGATAACCCAGAAAAATATAGGAGCAAGTGAAGAAAGAAAAGGGATTTTAGTAAAGCGAACAAATTTTGATAAATCTTGCCACAGATGATTGACAATTAATCCTAAGCCGTGAATCGCACCCCAGACAATAAAATTCAAGCCGGCACCATGCCAAAAACCACCGATTAGCATTGTCAACAACAAATTTATATATTTGCTAAATTTACCATTTTTATTACCCCCTAAAGGAATATAGACATAATCTCTCAACCATTCAGAAAGGCTAATATGCCATCTTCTCCAAAACTCTTGCAGGCTTAAAGCTCGGTAAGGCATATTAAAGTTTGGGATAGGTTTAAAACCCAGCAAACAGGAAATTCCATTGGCTAAATCTGAATATCCGCTAAAATCTACATAAATTAAGCAAGAATAGGAAATTGCAGCCAAGCTCAGATCGATGCTGGAATATTGCTGAGGCGAGAGGAAAGGAAGTTGAGTAAAATTAAATAAAAAACTAGATAAAGTGTATTTTTTAAATAATCCCGATAAAATTAAAGTCGTCACTTCTTCGATTTGATAATCATATTTATTGGGGCTATTGAGTTGAGAATAAAATTCTTTGGCTCTGGCAATTGGCCCTGAAGCAATTTGGGGGAAATAGGTAATGTAGACGGTATAATCCAGAAAACTAGGGCATTCAAGTTTTTGATTATAGCAATCTACTAAATGGGATATTATTCTAAAAGTATAGAATGAGACGCCAACGGGAGCGATAATTTGCAATAGTTGTAAATTTGATTGTATATTAAGGGTATTTAAAAGATTGAACAAAGTGTCTGTAAAGAAATTATAGTATTTAAAAACTCCTAAAAATCCAATATTAAAAGTCAAACCCATTATTAAAAATATCTGCCTGTCGTTAGTTACAAACAGACTTTGAAGAAGCAAATAATTAACTATCGTACTCGTCACCAGCAACGCTAAAAAAGAAAAATTCCAAAATGAATAAAAAATCAAACTTATTAACAATAAAAATATTTTATACGGAACGACTTTTCTTTTTAAGAAAATTGCAATTATGAAAGTTATAATGAAAAATAGTAAAAATTGGTAAGTTGTAAATAACATAACTTCAAGCGACTGCTCGTTTTAGGGGAAATAACTTTTAGGAATTAATAATTGATACAACTCTATTTTTAAATAGGGTTGATGCTATAGGTTGCTTGAATTAATATGCAGAATGAACCCTGAGTGCGCCAGTGGTAAGACGAGTGTAGCAAACTATAGCCAGAATGCAAGAATATCCGTAAACGCGATAGCGATTTTTAGGGCGATAAGGGCCGTAATTGGTCAGGTTAAGGTTTCAACGGCAAAACCGGCATCATCTAAATTTCACCCCATTGCAACCGCTACAGTCAGTGCTTAACCGGCAACGAATTACCTTGAAAGTGCATACTTCGATCCGTCATAACACCAGGTTGCCACAGCATCAGGTGGAACCGGAAAATTCAGGCAAGGCAGTCCATTTTGTACCCGGTTAGATACGGTAATATTAGATTCAGTGAGATAGACTCCTAACACTCGCTGATAATTTTGGCCGGCAGGAATATATCCCACATGAAGGCATCCCGTTGCACCACAAAGATTCGCACTTTTGAATTCAATAAGATAAAGTGGAACTTGTTGACCGGCTTCCCGCACAGTTTGGATGGTGGTTTTATCGGGTTCAACCTCACTGGAAGCATTTTCAGAAATGGCTTGTTCGATTAAACCGGCAGGGACACCTTCTTCATCCTGCCACTGTGCTGTTGTGTATGACTGTAGGCCAAACAAAAGCAGTGATGTTAAGGATACCATGCCTAAAATCTGTTTTGTTTTTAACATATTCGCTCAAGTTTCTTTCAGGGTTATCTATAGCAATTATTTTAAACGGCAAATGCCCGTTGAGTCAGAACGGATTTTTAAAAAAGTTTAAATAAAGTTAAAGATTGAGGAGGAGTTGATACCGGCTCTTGATTCTCACCAGTTTAACTGAGTTAAGTCCCTCTCTAGCGCCCTGCCGGCTTTGTCGTACCCTAACCCAAGTCACCCTTGATTTACAACTATCACTAGAAGCTTTAAAGTTTTAATAAATCTTATGAAAATTAGCCAATTTATCATGTTTAATTGAGGAGAGACACAGAAAGCTTATTACCAGATCACCTGAACCCTGGTAAGGGAATTCGCTGCCGGTGTAACACTAAAGGAGAAGAAATGCTTAAGAATATCTCAAAACTTGATAGCCATCGGATAAGTGTAGTCAGAAAACAGATAATTTCCGTTATTCTAATCGCAATTGGGCTTTTATCACTCCTCTCTACTCCCAGCCTAGCGGCACCGGAAAACATCAATTGCTCTAAACCCACATCGGAAGTCGAACTCAAATATTGCGCCGGCTTGTCTTATGAAGCCGCAGACAAACGTTTAAATGAGATTTATCAGCAAGTCCTTTTAACCTTAAGCCCCGATAAAAAAAATCAACTCATTGAGATTCAGCAAACTTGGATTAAATTGCGAGACGGTAGCTGCGAGTTTGAAACTTATCTTTACCGAACCTCAACAGGATATGGAACTGCACTCCTCCAATGCCTTGAACGACTAACAAGACGACGCACGGCTGCTTTAGAAGAGTATCTATCTTTTAGAGGCGGCCAAAATCTACCGAAAACTTTAAACCTTTTGACAAAAGGGGACAATATTAAAAAGCAACAAACTTTATTCAACGAGTCGAAAGGCTCGTGAGATGCTGTCAATTTGGCAGTTTAGGTATTGCTTGTCCTCAGTTAACTTCCACCTTTTTCTTAGCAAAATCAGAGCTATTGCACTAATTTTTTGCTTGAGATAAGTGCAACGCTAACGAAAAGGTGATGCTCGAAAATTATTGTAATCTTGAAAAATAGAGAAAACTATGCTTAGAAAATTCAGAACTTCTGCTATTCTGGCAGTCATTGCACTCTTATCATTCTTCGCAAGTTTAAGCATTGCGGCATCAGGGGACATTATTGCCCAAAATGTTGATTGCAAAAATGCCACAACCACGCCTGAAATGATAACTTGTTCCACTCAGTCTTATCAAGCCGCAGATAAACAGTTAAATGAGGTTTATCAAAAAGTTCTTGCGGTGGTAAGTGGGGAGCAAAAAGACCGGCTCATAGAGGTGGAGAATACATGGATTAAGTTTCGTGATAGCAGTTGCGGTTTTGAAATACCTGCTTCGCCAGATGGACGGGAATATCCAATATTTCGGAATGGATGTTTTGAAAAACTGACGAAAGAGCGCACGGAAGATTTACAAAAGTATCTGACTCAACTCAATGATTTTGATCCCGCAAAGACACCCAATAATAATTCTCCAGTTGGAACGCTCCCCGATGGAAATTATCGCTATGTTACCGCTCAACTCTCGTCAAAAGTTGTGAGTGACGAAGAATTAGTGAAAGCGGGAGGTTTTTACTTTTTATTCCGTAAGAAAGGAAATCAGATTCTTGGTTATTACAATCAAATTGATTCAGGAAACACGATTTGCATTGATGGCAAAGTGAATGGAAATACTGTAGCCGGCCAAGCTGTAGAAACTTCTGAACCACCTTTCAACACGAAGGAAACCGTAATTAGCACCGGCGAACAATTTGTGAAGTGGGATCTGGCGAGAAACTTGGATGTTCGTCGAGGTCAAAAGGTAGGCAATAAGATTCGGTATAGGAGTGCTTTGTTGAATCTTAAGGATTTTAGTCGCATCAATGCCGGCAATCGACAACCACCGAGAAGCTGTTAGTAAGTCATGAAGTTTGGAGATTGAAGCCGGGATTAGAAGTTGAGATTTTTCACGATTATGGTGTTCTGTCTCTCCTTCGCCGGCTCAAACTTAAATCTCAAAGGATTCGCTTTCGTGATGTGTCCATTGCCGCTGAAAGCGTTCGGAGATAAACGGACGGACGATAAATTTAGGCGGAAAACCATCCTTAACATCAATTCGCAGAAAAGAATAAGGCCGGCGTTTTTTAGAACCGTGTCCCTTACGACCGATAAAAAGCTGGGACTGGGCGACTTTTAGTAGATCCTTGCCTTCAGTTTCCCAGAAAGTTTCCATCAAATCCGGCCCTTCTTCCCGCTGCCGGCGCAGACTGTAACCACTGCCACCGCAAACAATCCAATTAAGGTTAGAATCCGCATGGCCGGTATCATCGCTGCGAAGATATTCCAAGCAGTGAGCGTGACCGTTTAAAATTAAATCCACAAGCGGACGCCCTTGCGCCTGATCTCCAACTACCACAGACACCCCATCCAACACCCAGCGGAGATGCCGGCGAACGGTTAAAGTTTGCGCCTGCTGCCATTTTGTTGCCTCAGTCACATAGGGGGGATGGTGAAAATAAATCACCCGTCCGCGCACTCCTTCAGTATTCCATGATTCGATGAGTTGTTGTTTGAGCCAATCAAGTTGTTCAAAATCAGTAACCGTTGTTGCGTCGGCTGCCAGTTGTTTATTAATATCAATCGTTAACTCTTCAAGTTGCTCTAACTTAGTCCGCAAATCGTCGAGATGTTCTGCTTCATCGGGGACATTGGGGTTAAGACGAGACGAAGTTTCGGCAATTTCAACTTGTTGTTGGTCTAACTCATCCCGGCGCTTTTCTAACAGACGGCGGTAAGCATCCCCTTCTTTGGTTGCCGGCAACGGTGGGGGTGCATTAAAAGTATTTGAATCGAGGGCAAAAAAGTCAATTCCACCGTAACGAAAGCTATAATAACGGTTAGGTAAGCGAGTAAAACGTCCGGGTTCGTAACGCAGACATCGCCCGGTTTCTGTTGTGGCGGTGTAATGCCGGTCTAAATGATTTCCCAGCTCCCAATCGTTAACGCCTTGAAGGTAATCGAGGAACGCTTTCGCATACGCTTTGCCTTGCCCTGAACCATGCAAACCTATATCAAGATCCAGCCGAGATCGCAGCAACCGGCGAAGTGGCAGCGCGACTAAAGACATCACACCGTAGACTAAAGGCAAGTCATAGTAATCGTGATTGCCCAACACCGGCAGAAACGGCAAGTTAAACACCATCTTGTCATAATCAATGCGGTCAGGATGCTCGCCGCCGGCAAGAAACTCTCGATAAGGCTTGATAAAGTTTTCGGGGTAATATTCGCTCGATCCCACGAGATAAATCACGTCGCCGGTGTGCAGCACAAACCGGCAACTGTCTCGCTGTAGCGCCATTTGTTCTGCAATTTGCCGTTGTGGGTTTTGACTGCCATGCCGGCCCGATCCGCTATCTCCGACAACCAAAAATGAAAACTCTGGAGAGTCGTCTTTGCCATCGTCCACAACCATTCGGGTTTGATCGATAGAACGTTCGGCAATCATGGAGTGCCGCCACCGCACCCGCTCATTCATCTTGCGGATTTTAACAGTGATCGATGGGTCGGACACGAATTGCATGACTCTTTACTCCCAGATTCCCAACTTCGACAAGCCTTGTACCTTTGTAACCAGAATGGATACTCAAGGGCAATTACATTCCATCTTCCCAGATGTGCGTAAAAACTTGTCTTTTGCCTTTTTTATCAATGGTTTTTAAAACCCTCGCGCCGCAACTTCCCCATCAGCTGCTCCTTCTAACGTCCCATCCGGCGTTACCACGACCACATTGGCATTGGCATTGCCTCAAAAAAGCCTCGCGCCGCACCTTCCCCACGCGGATCGGCTGCTCCTTCTAATGTCCCATCCGGTGTTACCACAACCACATTGCCATTGCCCCAAACGGGTTGCACATCAATCTGATGACCCCGCCGGCGCAATTCTTCTAGCGTTGCCGGATCAAACCCCCAAGGTTCCACCCGCAGTTGATCAGGCAACCATTGATGGTGCAAACGCGGCGCAGAAACCGCAGCACCGGCATCCATCTCATAAACCAGCACATTCAGCACAATTTGCAGCACGGTGGTGATAATGGTACTGCCACCCGGAGCACCGGCAGCCATCCGCAATTTGCCATTTTCCCTGACAATCACCGGCGTCATACTGGAAAGCGGCGTTTTTCCCGGTGCGATCGCATTGGCTTCGCTGCCTACCAACCCGAATAGATTCGGTGTATTCAGTGCGATCGCAAAATCATCCATCTCGTTGTTAAGCAGAATGCCGGTTCCCTCCGCCACGACGCCGGCACCAAAGGGACCGTTCACGGTAAAGGTTAAGCTGACAACATTGTGCTCTGCATCCACCACTGTTAAATGCGTGGTATCTTGGGATTCACCCTTGGCAAATCGGCTTAGTGTCTCGGCATCTACCGGCTTCACTTCAGTTGCCGGTCTGGCTCGTCCCATCTCGATTTCCTGACGCCGTAATTTAGCATAATCTGGGCTAATCAGCGACGCCACCGGCACCTTCACAAAATCCGGATCTCCCAAATGTTTAGAACGATCCGCATAAGCAATTTTCATGGCTTCCGCGATTAGGTGCAGTGCGTCTGGATGGTGCCAACCCAAAGATTTTAAATTTGTATCCCCGATAATATTTAAAATTTCTAACAGGTGAACCCCACCCGAAGAAGGCGGCGGCATGGAGCAAATTTCCACTTGCAGCGCCACCCCACACAGCGGTTCACGCCAGATCGGTTTGTAAGCTTTCAGGTCTTCCAGGGTGATTAAACCGCCATTTTTCGCCATATCTGCAGCGATCGCCTGGGCAGTGACGCCGGTGTAAAAACTTTGGGGATCTGCGGCAATATTCTGCAAGGTTTGGGCCAAACTCCACTGCTGCAAACGCTCTCCCACGGCGTACATCCTCCCATCAACGGTGAAAATCTCGCGGGCGGCTGGGTTACTCAGCAGCATCTCTTTGCGATATTCTGCATAGGTCACGTACTTCCGGCCTACTAAAAAACCTTGATTTGCCAGACGAATTGCCGGCTGCACCACTGATGACCAGGGCAATTTTCCATACTGCCGGTGAACTTCATATAACCCGGCAACCGTTCCCGGTACACCCGCCGCCAGATGTCCGTTTAGGCTAGAATTTGGGCGCACCTTACCCGCTTGATCCAGGTACATATCTCGCGTTGCCGCCAGGGGTGCGCGTTCCCGAAAGTCCAACGCCTTCACATCTTTTGTACCGGCTTGGTGCAGCAGCAAAAACCCACCACCCCCAATGCCGGCGGAAAATGGCTCAACCACAGAAATTGCAAAAGCCGTCGCCACTGCTGCATCAACGGCATTGCCACCCTGTTCCAACATCGCCACACCGGCATCACTTCCCGAAGGATGAGCAGAGACAACCATGCCTTTTTGACTGCGTTCCGGTTGCACAAACGCTGCCGGTGCCGGTGCCGGTAAAAGTAAGATGGAAACTGCAATCAGGAAGATATCTTTATACCTGAAATTTTTTCCGCAATCCTTTGTTTTCGTGACATTTTCTCGATGCCGGCTCACCCACTTAAACTTAAAATCCCCAGCTAATAACGAAAGTCGGATGAATCCGACTGAAGAGGAATATTTTTTCCTTTCAGGGACATTTTCAAGGGGTGACTTTTTATTTCTGCTATTAGCCAGAGAATTCATTTTTTTGTGAGGGAGCGTTACTGGCGGTTTCATGATTTAGAAAATTTCCACTAATAAAACGATTGCCTTTTTTCTTCTTACTTTCTTTACTGAGAATAGCCGATACTGCGAAGGAATCCCCGTAAATTTTCCAAATATTGCGTGCGATCACTGCCGGCATAATTACTCTGCACTTCACTCCAGGCTTCGCGACCTTGACCCAGCAAGAATTGATTCGCAAGATATGCCGCTAAGACTGATCTGACATCCTGACCTTGAATGAGCCGAGATTCATAATCTTGCAATAATTTACTAGAATTATCTGCGACTAAAATCGGATATTGACGAGTAACATCAAACATCTGCCCTTGCCGGTATTGCCAAATTTGAAGAGGAGCTGCCGCTTCCTCATAAGTCGAAGCAAATCGCAAGCCAAATCGCGGATCTTGACTTTCAAATTCTGGCACACCATCCTGATTGAAATCTCTGAGATTGTAGCCGGCATATCCCCACGGTTGTTGCAGATAAGTATACTGTCCAGATGCGGGAAGATAGCGATAAATCAAAGAATAAGTACAGCAGCCTTCCCCGCGTGGAAATAAATCGATTAACAGTTCCGGTTCCGTATCGCCATCTAAATCAAGCAATCGAAATGCTAAGGAAGAACTGACGCCGCCACCAACCGGCAACGGAGAGTCTAGCAACGTTTGCCCGGCTTGTTCAACTTTGACACGCAGGTTGCTGAACACATAATTTTCTTTCTGATAAGTCAGCTGCGCCCGCACTTGTCCGTTGGGAGAGGTTTGAACATTGGTTTGGATGCCTCCAGAACTTGGGGGGGCGACGACATACTGCTGCGCGACCGGCGAAGCTTTCCCGGAACTAGCAAGTGCTTGACAGACAAAGGCTGCGACTTCTGCCCGTGTTGCCGGCTGGTTGGGTTGAAGGAAGCGGATTTCGGGATAGTTGACAATTAACCCTCTTTCTGTTGCGGCAACGATTGAATTGAGGGCATAATCGGGAATCGATTTCGCATCATCATAAACCAGCCCTAACTCGCTGACGGCAAAGTTAGTCGGTGCCAAGTTTAATCCATTGGTTAAGGAAACGATTGCTTGAACACGAGTCAGGGGTTCATCGGGTTGGAAGACGCCACTGGGAAAGCCGGCAAGAAAGCCGGTTTGACGGGCAGTGCGAACTGCGGTGCCGGTGCGGGTACGGGTGGGAACATCAAAAAATGGGACGTCGTTGCCGACTGCCGGTGCACTGAAAAACGCTTGAGCGACAACTGTGGCAAATTCCCCCCGCGACATTAGCGCATTCGGACGGAATGTACCATCGAGATAGCCGGTGACAACACCCTGCTGTGCCAATCGTTCAATGCACAATTGCGCCCAATGCCCCTGCACATCTTCAAAGGTTGTGCGGGCTAAGGCTGGGCTGTGAATTGCCAAGGGAGCAAGGCTGCCGGTTGTCAGTCCCAAGGCTGCAAGGAATGCCGAGCCTGTTTGCCATCTGCCCATTTTTACCACCTCTATAAAATTACACGCTGACCGATAATATTTTTTATGATGGCGATCCAAGTTTTTTGGTTGCCAGAACCCAGCCCACTGTCTTTGTTTGGATTTTACCGAATTCTGGAGTGGGTGTGCCGGCCATCTATCTTACAGTAATGTTGTTTCGCTTGCTTTGAGATGTTTTATAGATTGCTTACAGCGCCTAGTCACCTATCCAAAACAAGCCAATTTCAGGATTAACATATCGGCAGTTGCCCAAACCAGCCCACCCATCACTTGCCGGCCATAAAAGTGACTAACAGAACACTTTTTTGTTTAAGTATTTGTGCTAATTTTTACGGCATCTTGTGTTGCTGCAATCGCCCATGTATCAGTTATCAAATCCTCCAATAAAAAAATGAAGAAACAAGGTTATTTCAGATATTTATAAAAACCTTTAATTTTAGGTTTCAGTGAAAATGCTAGCTTTATAAACAAAAAAACAGGCATTTATTAGTTTTGAGCAGTAATTTAATCATTACAAAAAAACAGTAAGTATTATAAAAACTTAAATAAATATGAATTATTACATTTTTTTACATTGTCTTTTATTTTCTAATGATCTGGGATAACCCATATAAGGCTTGTGCAACTCCCTTATACTTTTTTTACAGCATACTCGGCTCACCCCCATGTCAACCGAATTTTTGAACCGTTTAGTTGCCCGATTTCCTAAGCAGATTTCTTTGCAAGCCGTTCTCATTGTTCCTTTTATCCTGCAAATCTTTGCCGCAGTGGGACTGACCGGCTGGCTGTCGTTTCGCAACGGGCAAAAGGCAGTAAACGAGCTGACTGCTCAGTTGCAAACCGCCGCCACAGCCCGCATTGAAGAACGCTTTCGTCCCTACTTAGAAACCCCCCACATTGTCAATCAGATAAACCTCGATGCTATCGAGCAGGGTTTATTGCGCCCGCGAGACTTGAGCAGCATCGAGAGCTACTTGTTGAAACAGCTCAACTTGTTTCAAGCGGTGGGCTATATTGAATGGGGCAATGAGTTTGGAGAATTTATTGGAGTGGTGCGAGTTCGTGATGATGGCACTCTTAACATTGAAGCCGCCGACGCCTCCACCCGAAATCACTACTATACCTACACGGTAAACAGCAAAGGTCACCGAGACAAACTTTTAAGAGATAATGGACCCTACGATCCTCGAAAACGGCCTTGGTATAAAGCCGCGATGCAACAAGGGAAACCGGGCTGGAGTCCAGTTTATCTCGGCTATGGCACAGCGGAAGTTGTAACCGATGCCATTGTTCCTGTCTACGACAAAAACGGCAAGAAGTTAGGCGTTTTAGGAACGACTTTATTTCTCTCACAAATTGGTGACTTTCTCCGCAACTTAAAAATTAGTCCTTCCGCACAGAGCTTTATCGTTGAACGTTCGGGATTATTGATTGCTTCTTCCACGCTTGATAAGCCGTTTGTCATGCGAAACGGTCAGGCAGAACGGATGAAAGCGACCGAAAGCAAAGATATTTTAATTCGCTCCACTGCAAAGTATTTAATCGAGCGCTTTGGCAATCTTAGCGAAATTAATAGTAGCCAGTTTCTGACCTTCGAGCTAAATGACCAGCAGGAATTTCTTCAGATAACTCCGTTGCGTGACAATCGAGGTCTGGATTGGTTGATAGTTGTGGTGGTTCCTGAAGCAGACTTCATGGAACAGATAAACCAGAATACCCGCACTACAATTGTGCTGTGTATTGTTTCCTTATGCTTGGCAACCGGCATCGGAATTCTCACAGCCCGCTGGATAACCCGACCAGTTCACCAATTAAACCAAGCCTCACAAGCCATTGCCAGAGGAGAATTTGATCGTCTCGTTGCCGTCAAAGGGATTAGCGAACTAAAAACCCTAGCCCAGTCCTTCGCCGGCATGGCTGGACAATTGAAAGCATCATTTGTCAGATTAGAAGCACAAAACGAAGAATTAAAGCGCCTAGATCAACTCAAAGATGAGTTTTTAGCAAATACCTCTCACGAACTCCGCACTCCCCTCAATGGCATCATTGGCATTGCCGAATCCTTGGTAGATGGCGCAACCGGCCAATTGCCGGCAGCCACCGCAGCAAACCTTAACTTAATTGCCTCTAGTGGTCGTCGTTTGTCAAGGCTAATCAATGATGTTCTCGACTTCTCCAAACTCCGGCATAAAAACTTAGAACTACAACTCAAACCCGTAGACTTACGAGCAGTGACCCAGGTAGTTTTAACCCTAAGTAACCCCTTAATTGCCAATAAAAACTTGCAACTCGTGAACGCCATTCCCGTTGCTTTACCCCTTGTAGAAGCTGACGAAGATCGTCTGCAACAAATTTTGCACAACCTCGTCGGCAACGCCATTAAATTCACTCCCTATGGAACCATCACTCTCTCAGCCGAAATCCTCAACACTCAGCCGTCAGTGACGAATGAGAATGAAAAAATAGCGATTACTATCTCCGACACAGGAATTGGGATTCCTGAAGATAAATTTGAGAGCATCTTTGAATCCTTTGAACAAGCCGAAGGTTCCACCGCTAGAGAATATGGAGGTACAGGACTGGGACTTGCTGTTACAAAAAAACTGGTGGAATTGCACGGAGGAGAAATTAGCGTTAAATCTCAACTGGGACAAGGTTCGCAATTTACATTTACCTTACCCATTTCTCAGGCTCAAGTTAAATCTACGAAAGCCCCTACTGCTATTTCTGATAGTGTTCCTTTAGAGTTAGTGCTTCCTTTAGCACGGCCAGAAAATGAAACAATCCTAAATCAAAAGCAATTCAAAGTCTTGATAGTAGATGATGAACCCGTTAACCTTCAGGTACTTGTAAACATTCTCTCTCTATACAATTATGCGATTACCAAAGCCAGTAACGGACAAGAAGCTCTGGAAATTATTCAAGAAGGTTTTATTCCCGACCTCATTTTACTGGATGTGATGATGCCGAAAATGACGGGGTATGAAGTGTGCCAACAAATTCGCGAACGCTTTCCCGCACACGAACTCCCGATTGTCATGCTAACGGCAAAAAATCAAGTCGCAGATATTGTGGCAGGATTTGAATCGGGAGCCAATGATTATCTCTGCAAGCCGATTCAAAAACAAGAAATGCTAGCTCGAATTAAAACGCATTTGTATTTAGCTAAATTAACTTCTGCTTATGGGCGATTTGTTCCGCATAATTTTCTCAAGTTCTTAGAGAAAGAAAGCATTATTGATGTCAATTTTGGAGATCAAATGCAACAAGAAATGACCGTCATGTTTTCTGATATTCGATCATTTACAACGCTGTCAGAGTCTATGACGACCCAGGAAACTTTTAGTTTTATCAACTCTTATTTAAGCCGCGTTAGCCCCTTAATTCGTCAGCACAAGGGATTTATTGATAAATACATCGGCGATGCAATTATGGCTTTGTTTCCTGAGTCAGCTTCGGACGCTATCTTGGCGGCACTGGCTATGCAAAAAGAAGTGAGACTCTATAACCAACATCGTCAGAAAGTCGGTTACGCTCCCATTAAAATTGGCATAGGCTTGCATACAGGCAATTTAATGCTCGGAACCGTTGGTGAATCGGAACGGATGGACACAACCGTAATTTCTGATGCCGTCAATCTAGCATCTCGGTTGGAAGGATTAACTAAGGTTTATGGAGCCGGTATTTTGGTGAGCGAACAGACCATTGCCCAACTGAAAAATGTATCGAGCATTCAGTATCGCTTTCTAGATCGGGTTCGGGTGAAAGGGAAGAGTGAAGCGGTTGCAGTCTATGAAGTGTATGATGAAAAGTTGGACTCGTCAAACTTGTTAAAGAGCGAAACGCGAGGGCTTTTTGAACAAGCGTTTTCAGCTTATAGCCGGCAAGATTTTCCTAAGGCAAAAAAACAGTTTCAAGAAATATTAGCGATAAATGCCCACGATAAAGCTGCCATGCTTTATGTAAAACGATGCCAGGAATATCTGCATTATGGTGTTTCCCAAGGGTGGGAAGGTGTGACGACTCTCGATTTTAAGTAAAAAGTCTGGCGTGGCTGATATCGTGTTGATTACATTCCCCACAAAAATATTTGGTCTTTTCTCCATAAACGGACTAATCAATAAAGTTGCCGGCATCACTACCGCCCATGAATCCTGATTCGTGGCTGCCGGCAAAAAAATTTCTCAGCCTCATCAAAACTTGAGAACTTAATGCTCTGCCTGATCGATATTGCGCTGATGCTGATGGACAAATGCGAGGACAATGCCTGATTTTCCTGAAAATACTCGTAAAGTTTAAAACTTCCTGGGAAATATCCTCCAATTTATACAGATTATTGCTTCTTTGTTGAACCGGCTTTGTTGGCTCTAAGTTCGGCATCTGGTATCTGATAAACCGCTTGAAGACGCTCTTATACTGGGTAGTACCGGCTAAATTGATGGAATTTTCAAATTTTCTGATCCAAATAACTCTTTGATGAGATAGCACCGGCACAGTATTTATCCGATTGTTGTCTTCTTACCACAGACCGATATTTCTTGATTGTGGCCCCTTCTTCACATCCTCCCTAGTCGGCAGCCACTCACTGAGAACGGTATGATATAAAAGTTGAAGCTTCTTAATGAATTTTAATCAAATGTTGATTTCTTCCTCTGGCCTAGCCAAGTTCAAAGAATCAATAACAGAAAAAGTGTTTTTTGGCAATGAGCCAACCCCAGAATTAATCGCAATCTTACTTGTTTATTTCGTTCAAGGAATTCTGGGGTTAGCGCGTCTCGCCGTCAGTTTCTTTCTCAAAGACGAACTGGGGTTGAGTCCTGCCGAAGTGTCGGCTTTGTTTGGGGTTGTCGCTTTGCCCTGGATAATCAAACCTTTGTTTGGCTTTATTTCCGATGGCTTGCCGATTCTAAACTACCGCCGGCGTCCCTACCTCATTCTATCAGGGCTGTTAGGGACATCCGCTTGGGTAGCCCTGGCCACCGTCGTTCATAACGCCTGGGCTGCTACCGCTGCGATCGCTTTGAGTTCTCTCGCTGTCGCTGTCAGTGACGTGATTGTAGACTCCCTCGTGGTGGAACGGGCGCGGCAAGAATCTGCTAGCACTGCCGGCTCGCTGCAATCAGTCTGCTGGGGCGCTTCTTCTCTAGGCGCATTAATCACAGCGTACTTTAGCGGTGCTTTACTCCAACACTTCAGCACCCACACGATCTTTCTGATCACGGCATCCTTCCCCCTCATCGTCTCAGCCGTCGCTTGGTTAATTGCCGAGTCGCCGGTGACTGAGCAACCCAACTTCGACACAGTCAAGCAGCAAATTGGGCAGCTGCGTCAAGCGATTACCCAGAAAGCGATCTGGATGCCGACTGCTTTTCTTTTCATCTTGCAAGTTACGCCAACGGCTGACGCTGCCTTTTTCTACTTCACCACCAATGAATTAGGCTTTGAACCGGAATTTCTGGGTCGTGTGCGCCTTGTCACCAGCATCGCCTCTCTTGCCGGCGTCTGGTTATTTCAGCGCTTCTTTAAATCTGTCCCCTTTCGCACCATTTTCGGCTGGTCAACTTTAATTTCAGCCGTTTTGGGGATGACAACTCTATTGTTGGTTACTCATGCTAACCGTGCATTGGGAATTGATGATCACTGGTTTAGTTTGGGCGACAGCCTGGTACTGACGGTGATGGGGCAAATTGCTTATATGCCGGTGTTGGTGTTAGCTGCACGTCTTTGTCCACCCGGTGTTGAAGCAACTTTATTTGCTTTGCTAATGTCTGTAACGAATTTGGCTGGGCTGCTTTCTTATCAATTTGGTGCGCTGTTGATGCACTGGTTTGGTATCACTCAGACTAATTTTGACAAACTTTGGTTGTTGGTTTTGATTACGAATCTTTCGACGCTTCTGCCGCTTCCTTTTCTGGGTTTGCTGCCGGCAAGTAGTGCTCAAAGTGATGGAGAAGGTGCGACTGCAGAATCATTACCGGCTCTTGAACCTGGGTTTAGCAGTGCTAAGCCGGTGGGGCAGCATCTTGTCCCGGATTTTATGCCGGAATTGTTGCCGGCGGGGGGTTTGTCTGATAAGCACCCGACTGATGATAGCGCAGCGTGCCGTGAGGCATAGGCAGATAATCTGCTAAAGGTTTGTGTCTTTGGAGTTTACGAATTAACCGCAGATAATAGCGCAGCCTGCCACAGGCTAACGCAGATTTTTATTGACTTAATCTGCCTATTTCTGCTTTTCAAAAATTACAAAACAAGAGGTTTTACCATCATGCAGAATCTACAGATTGCGGGGCCGGCACCAACATCTGAAAAGGTGCCCTACAACCGCAATGACTGGCAGCGCGGTTATGAATCTCAACCGAATGAACATGACTACTGGATTGATGACATAGAGGGTCAAATTCCGCCGGAACTTCACGGCACTTTCTTTCGGAATGGCCCTGGTTTGCTGGATGTGAATGGCGAACGCATCCATCACCCGTTTGATGGGGATGGCATGGTGTGTTCGGTCGGTTTCTCTAATGGTCGCGCCCACTTCCGCAACCGCTTTGTCCACACTGAGGGTTATTTAGCCGAAAAGAAAGCCGGGAAAATTCTCCATCGCGGTGTATTTGGCACACAAAAAGCGGGCGGTTGGTTGGCTAATATTTTTGATATCAAGATGAAAAATATTGCCAACACTCATATTATTTATTGGGGTGGCAAACTTCTGGCATTATGGGAAGCGGCTGAACCCCACCGGCTTGATCCTCACACCTTAGAAACGATTGGGTTAGATTCGCTTGATGGTGTTTTAAAAGCCGGTGACGCTTTTGCGGCTCATCCCCGAATTGAAAATAGGCAGGAAAATGGGGAGCAGAGATTAGTTAATTTCTCTGTCAAACCCGGACTTTCCACCACGATTACGATTTACGAATTAGATGTGGATGGCAAAGTTGTAGAGCGTCATGCTCACTCGGTTCCGGGTTTTGCTTTCCTGCATGATATGGCGATTACGCCGAATTATTGCATCTTTTTCCAAAATCCTGTTTCGCTCAATCCTCTGCCTTTCTTGTTAGGATTGCGGAGCGCCGGCCAATGTTTGCAATTTAACCCGAATCAACCAACGCGAGTCATTATTATTCCCCGTGATGGTAAGCGTGAGGTTCAAATTTTAGACACTGAGCCTTGTTTTGTCTTCCACCACGCGAATGCTTGGGAAGAAGGGGATAACATTTTTGTGGACTCGGTTTGTTATGAGTCTTTCCCCAGTGTTGAGCCAGATGGAGACTTCCGCGACGTTGATTTTGAGGCGATTCCTGCCGGCGAATTGTGGCGGTTGCGGGTGAATTTGCAGGAGAAAACCGTACGGCATCAGGTGGTAGAAAGCCGGTGTTGTGAGTTTCCCACGTTGCATCCCGATAATGTGGGACGCTCTTACCGATACTTATATATTGGTGCGGCGGATGCCCCCACCGGCAATGCGCCATTGCAAGCTGTGCTGAAAATTGATTTAGTCACGGGAAATCGCCAAATGTGGAGTGCCGCACCACGGGGGTTTGCCGGTGAGCCGGTGTTTGTACCGCGTCCGGGTAGTACGGCTGAGGATGATGGCTGGCTGATCATGTTGGTTTATGATAGCGCTCACCATCGTTCTGATGTGGTCATTTTAGATGCGCGTGACTTAAATAAAGGGCCGGTGGCGCGTCTGCATTTGAAGCATCATGTGCCTTATGGCTTGCATGGCAGTTTCACGCCTGAGTATTTTGGCCCTAATGCCGGTGTGTAAGGAAATTGTCAACTAAAAAAGCGCAGAGGAGCCAACTAAGCGTTCCTTTGCGCTTTTTTGTCTAAAAAGGGGAGTTTTTTAACGGAGTTTATCACCGGCATGACTTTTGACGTTGGCTTAGTGTGCAACCTCCTCCGCATGGAGTTCATGGGTGTGGAGTTCGCTTTCATCCCAGGGATGTGCTTCCATTTGAGAGCGTGGGCATGACCAATTACTCGGCAGCAAAGAAGGCCATCCCTGGCGCAATGCTTCCGGACAAATGGTATGAATGGTTAGCTGACAGTCAATCATCTGCAAGCCGGATTTTTCTGCTTGTTTTAAGCCACTTTTTAAAATCGTGTCATTTTTGAATTCAATCGTTTTGTTGCACTGAATGCACACCAAATGATGGTGGTGATGCGGATATGGCTGATTGAGTTCATAATGTTTATGGCCTTCAGCAAGCTCCAGTTCACGCAAAAGCCCCATCCGTGCCATCAACTTCAGTGTCCGGTAGATGGTGGACAGGCTAATTGCTTCCCCACGACGTTGCAGCAGATTGTAGAGATCCTCCGCACTCAGGTGGTTGCCCCTGGGAAGATTTTGAAAGACGTGCAAAATAGTCTCTCGCTGGGGCGTCAGACGCCACCCCCTCGAATTGAGTTCGGCTTTCAATGAAGTTGCTGTGTAGAGAGCCATAATTATCTTCCCAAATAGGTCTCTTTATTGAAAATCATAGCGATTTTTGCATCTAATTTTCAAGAAAAGAGGCTAATTGATAATGCTTCGCATTACCTAGTTGGCTCAACAACTTGTCATTGAGGGTGCCGGCAGGTGCTGTGCTACTGGGTGATGGGAAGAAGCTGAAGTTTTAAGGGGACAGGACTGGGGGCTGAGAAGCACTGCTGTGGGGAGATTCAGCCAAATGTGATGACGTACGCATATTGGCTGGTGTTCCATTCAGCTAGGGCTGATGGCCATACAGTGCAGCCCTAGCGCCTATTGAAGATTCAATACTCCCGATTCTCAGACTTGATGAATGAGATGAAAGGGAAACTGGCTGAGTTCGACAGATGTTAAGCATTAAATTGAAACGAGTTGAACCCGAAACAGGGTCTTGTCCAGAACATCTGCCGGCCCTAACTCAAAACTATTCGTGTGCCTTCCTCTGTCCATGTCACAGAAACACAGAGAGGTTAAAGCCTATTGATGTGGGCACAAAGATTTGTAATAATTGCTTGACTTATAGACAATAATCTAATTTTTGTTTTTAATATAAAAATTGATGACTGAACCAAACTAGCAATAAGTTCAGCATATAGATTGTATTTAATTGCTAAATACTTGCAATAAATTGCCGAAAATGCCTAACTAGGTCAACAAAGTCTGTTTTTAAACCAAGCTGATAGTGGCGAGGATGGTTTAGTTTAAAGGATGAGCCGGCTAAACTTGTCCTCAACTTTTCAGGGTGTCAATTTTTCCGGCAATGATGGGTGAAATATCCTAAATTACCCAATCGCGGCGACTTCAGAACAATTGAGACAAGAAATTGTTTGCGATTAAGCCGGCACAAAATAAAGGTGTAACGAATTGGCTAGAGTAATCTGGCTGACTGCGGTATTTACACGTTTAGGATTACTATATCTGTTTGGGGTGGCACTAAAATTGCAGGGTAAGGTGCCGGCACCAACGCTTTAACCAAATCTTAAGGCAATTTAGCAACGCAACGAAAGCCGATTACTCATCATAAAGGTAGTTATGGAGCAATGGATTAAGTTACTCATCGAATATGCGGTGCCTATTTTTAACACTTTAATGTATATGAGGAACGGTCAACCGTTAAGCACTATACATATTGAACTGGATGAGAAACACCGGCAAGCGCAGCTCATGCTGGAATATTTAGGAAATGATTCCCATGTAGAAGATAAAAATGGGCAATCTTTTGCGAAAAATCTAGCGAAACTGGGACTTGAATATAGTGGAGAAATTCAAGAATTCATCCAGAGTGCTAGCTGGGCAATTCAGCAAAACAGCCAGGAGTATCAGCAATGGCGTTTCGCGCAAGAGAAAGCCTTTCAGCAGCAGCTAGCGACTTACAACCGCGAGACACAAATCCAACTGGCAACCGAAAGACGAGAGATCGCACTCAAATTGCCTGAAGTTGAGAAAATTCTTGATAGCTGGCCTCTGCGACTACTGCCTTCGCAAATTCTCAAATCCCACACCGGCAGCGGCCCGATTCCGTTACGAATTATTGTCGCACCTCCCAACTTAGAAAGATTGGCAGCAACGTTTGAGGATCAGTTGGGACAAGGGCCGGTGATTCCCAACATTGAGCCAAATTTAGCTCAAGGACTGCGAGAATTTCTCAGTGAACATTATCCGCTACACAGCCAAATTAGACCCACAGAATTTTTAGGTGGTGCTTGGGACAGCCGGCGGTTTCAAGGTGAATCTAGCATTAAAGCACTATTTGGGATGCTTAAATCTGAACCAACTTTAATATTGGAGTCAGAAATTGAGGGAGATTTCTTAAATTTCCGCATGGCTTACTGGGGTTTATCCCAAGACAATTACTGTTATGAAACGATTGTTAAGCTTCCTTACCGGCACCTGATTTATGAGTCGGCAAAAACGCGAGCTTTGAAATGGAAAGCAACGCGAGATAAACTGCTGGCGATGGGAAAAACTTTTGTAGAGATCGATAAATTGGGTGGACAAAATGCGATTAACCTAAAAATTTTAGAAGAAGAAGAGGAATTGAAACAAGCCGGCATAGATGTGAGCGAACTATCGTTTGCTTATCAAATTAATAGCAAAGATTTTGAAGCAGTTAGTCAGTTATTAACCAGTTGTCACTGTTTAGTTGCCGGCTGGATGGCAGATGTTCATCATTTGGTTTATCATGACGTTTCCCCGCGATTGCCAGAACTGTTACCCCATGTATTTCAAGAAGGCGCTAACCAACAACTGCTGAAACAGGTAATGCAAGCTGCTGTTTCTAGCTATCAAGATGTCTTGAAAACGTTGGCGTACGAGCGCCCTTATTGGGTGCCAGAAATGGCTGTGAAATTAGCGAAAAGTCTCACGCAACTGCCCGATAAATCTTGGGCGAAGGAGCAAGTGGAATATTCCCTAACGTCTTGGCTGGAACAGCGGCAGCTACCCCAGCCGGCAGGCGTGAAAGCCTTAGAGGCGATGAAGTCTGCTGTGGCGAAAGAAGATCGGGAGTATTTGGAGCAGCTGAAGGAATGTTTGGAGGCTTTGGGGGATGATCAGGCGGTTGCCCAAGTGGAGAACCTGCTGAGCGGGATGGCCAGTTTCACGGGGAAATTCAACCTGGAAAAACTTGTTCTGTCGCACAGTGTCAGCGGGGTTTCAGGCCGGCCCACCGGCATCGCTATTAGTCCAGATGGTCAAGTGTTTGGCGGTGGGGTTGAGAAAAATATAATTGGACTTTGGCATCTAAAAACCGGCCAGCAGACTTATCAGTTTACAAGTCATGCCGGCCAAGTGTTGACCCTCACGATCAGCCCAGACGGTAAAATTCTCGCCAGTAGTGATAAAACTGAGCAGAGAAGTCATATTTATATCTGGGATCTGCACTCTGGCAAATTGCTTCGCACTCTGTTCGGACATAAAAAGTCAATTCACGCTCTCGCACTTAGTCCGGATGGCGAAACTTTAGCTAGTGGCTCTCACAAAGTCAAAATTTGGAACCTACAAACCGGGGAGCCGGTGCGGACGTTATTCGGCCATAAAGAGTGGGTTTATTCTATAGCAATTAGTTCCGATGGCGAGACGCTGGTGAGTGCCAGCGCGGATAAAACGATTAAAATTTGGCACCCGAAAACTGAACAGTTGCGCCATACATTGAGAGGTCATTCAGGGTCGGTTTATTCAGTGGCGATTGCTCCAGATGGGGAGACGTTGGTGAGTGCCGGCGCGGATAAAACGATTAAAATTTGGAATCTACAAACCGGCCAGCTAGTACGCACGCTCAGCGGTCATTCGGGAGCGGTTTATTCGGTGGCGATTGCTCCAGATGGGGAGACGTTGGTGAGTGCCGGTGCGGATAAAACCATTAAGATTTGGAACCTACAAACTGGCAAAGAATACCATACGCTTGCAGGTCATTTGGATGTCGTTTATTCGGTAGCAATCGCGCCTGATGGGAAGACGCTGGTGAGTGCCGGTGCGGATAAAACCATTAAGATTTGGGGGACAATTGTTTAGTTAAAAAGACTGAGTTGTAATGATTATTCTGGCTGATTGATGGGAATTTCTAGTACGAATTGTGTTCCTTGTCCGGGTGAAGAAATACATTTGATCCGGCCTCCATGTTTTTCTTCGACAATTTCACGACTAATAGACAAACCCAAGCCGGTGCCTTTGCCAACAGGTTTCGTGGTAAACATTGGCTCAAATAGATGCTTTTGAGTTTCTTGAGTGATGCCGGCAGCATTGTCTTTTACCCGGATATCGACATAGTTTCCTTCTAAAACTTCTGTGGAAATCCAAATCGTCGGGGTGTTCTTTGCAGTTCCTTCAATGACTGAAAGTTGGCCGTTAACTACTGCTTCTTCCAAGGCATCAATCGCATTGGCGAGAAGATTCATAAACACTTGATTGAGCTGGCCGGGGTAGCAGTTCACTGCCGGCAAGTTGCCATATTCTTTAATGACTTCAATCGCCGGGTGATTGCTACAGGCTTTAAGCCGGTGTTGCAAAATTAATAGCGTACTGTCTAACCCTTCGTGAATATTTACCGGCACCTTTGATGAGGTATCCGTTCGGTAAAAGTTTCGTAAGGAGACACTTAAAGAACGGATACGCTCAGTCCCAAATTTCATTGAATTGAGGATTTGAGGAATGTCTTCTACTAGATACTCTAACTCAATGTTTTCTGCGTGTTCTGCAATTTCTGGCAATGAATTTGGGTACTGGCGCTGGTAGAGTTGCAAGTGATTAATTAAGTCTGTACTCGCGGTTACCATGTGTGAAAGATTGCCAGAAATCGAGCTAACAGGGTTATTGATTTCATGAGCCACACCGGCTAACAACTGACCGAGTGTTGCAAGTTTCTCGCTTTGAATGAGCTGGATTTGTGTTTTTTGAAGGTTTTGCAACGCGTTTTTCAGTTCTAGCGTCCGCTCGTCTACCCGTTGTTCTAACTGCTGTGTGAGTTCAATTAGGGCGACTTCTGCTGCCGCACGCGCTTCTACTTCCCGAATCAGTTGTGCGTTTTGCGCTGCAAGTGTTTTGGTCATGTTTCGCAGTTTCAGGTGCAGCCTCACTCTAGCTAACACTTCTTCCTGCTGAAGCGGCTTGGTAATGTAATCGACTGCCCCTAGAGAAAGCCCTTTGACCTTATCTACTGTATCCGAAAGGGCTGTCATAAAAATTACGGGAATGTCTTTAGTTGATGGAGAAGATTGCAGCCTGCGGCACGTTTCAAACCCATCAATTCCCGGCATCATCACATCTAACAAGATGATATCGGGCGGATCGTATTCTACTTTCCGAAGTGCGCTTTCGCCATCTCGCGCCACCCAGACTTCAAGGCCGGCTTCATCTAGAAAATCGGAAAGTACGCCTAAATTTGCTGGATTATCATCAACGATCAGTACAATTCCGGGTTCTTGGCTGGATTCATTGCTCATATCAGCTATTGAGGCAAAATTGCTAAGAATCATAGAACTCTCTCTTTCATTTTTTGCCAGCTTTTGAAAGACAAATTTTTAAGCGTGTGAGTTGATATACTTTTTTACATTAACCCTCACTTTAATTTAATTATAGATTCTTTGCAAGGAGAGGAAAGTTCCCAATCAGCCAGACACTTCTATCTTTTCATTTCTGTACCGGCTGAGAAATTCACTTAGCTCTTGCTCCTGAAAACTTTTCGCATATAGGCGTACCTGAGCCAGAAAGGGGAGAAATTTTTCATCCGACTGTTCTAGCAAAGCCGCCTCCTTGAGAACCCCTTTCATATTGCCTCGCACTGCTAGCTGAAACAAAGTTTCTATTTGCTCAGGCGAGGGGGAAATCAATTTAGTTTTTGTCAATACTTCTTTACAATCCGCAGCGGGCACTTGAGCGGGAAGCCTTAATTCTTTATAAAACAATTTCTGTCCTAAATGGCGCTGTAACTTTTCTAACAAATCCTTTGCCTGTACCGGCTTTGCCAAAAAATCATTAGCGCCGGCTTCTAAACTTTGGTGCTGGTCAGTTTTAAACACGCTGGCAGATGAAACAATAATCACCGCATCCTTCAACTGTGGGACTCGGCGAATTTGCTGGGTTAATTCCAATCCGTCCATCCCTGGCATCGCCAAATCGGTGATAATGACATCGGGCTGAAACTGAGCCGCTTTTTCTAACCCTTCTTGACCGTTACCGGCTTCTGCTATTTCAAACCCAATGGGTTCTAGCAAATTGATAATAACCGAGCGATTTTCCCATTGATCATCCACGATGAGAATTTTTCGCTTGCTGCCGGTAATTTCTGCTTCAGGGACTGAGGGAAGGTTGGGTGTAAAGTTGTTGGAGGGAATTATTTCTTGCTGTTGCGCCGGCTGTTTTTGGAAGGTCTCATAAATCCATTCAATTTGTAAATACTTTTGTAATTTCTCAAGTAACTGCTCCCCTTGAATTGGCTTGGGAATAAAATCATTGCCACCGGCTTCTGAACTTTTGTGCTGATCTTTAGCAAACACACTAGCAGATGAAACAATCACAACTAAATTTTTAAGCTGTGGAGACAGTCGCAGCCGACGCATCATTTCAAACCCATCAAGTACCGGCATCACTAAGTCGGTAATCATCAAATCAGGCTGAAATTGCAGCGCTTTTTCTAAACCTTCCTCACCATTGCTTGCCTCTGCTACTTCAAAGCCAATCGGTTCTAGCAAATTCACAATCACAGAGCGATTTTCCCATTTATCATCCACCACCAGAATTTTTCGCTGATTGCCAGTGAAGCTAATAATTTTTCCTTCTTCAGCTACTTTGGCTGTCTCTGTCCAGTTTGTAAGAGCCGGCAAATCTAAATCTATCCAAAAAACGCTTCCCTTCCCCAGCTCACTTTGGACTTGAATGCTACTGTCCATCATCTGAACAATCTTTTGGCTAATTGCTAAACCCAAGCCGGTGCCTTCTGCTTGCTTTTCGCGATCTCCCACTTGTTCAAAAGGCAAAAATATATTTTCTAATTGCTCTGGACTCATGCCAATGCCGGTGTCGGTGATTTGAAACCGAATTTTATAATTTATCTTTTCTCTTTTATTATTTTTTAAGACACCAAGCGCTTCATTTTCTTGACTGATGCCGGTGGGGTAACGCTCAATCACACTCACTTGAAAATTTACTCCACCTACGCTTGTAAATTTAATGGCATTGCCCAGTAAATTAATTAAAACTTGTCGTAAGCGTTTTTCGTCAGCATGGATGGCAATGGGCAGTTTTGTCGTGGTTTGATAAACAAAGGCAATCTCTTTTTGTTCAGCTCTAATTCGGCAAATTTCCTCTACTCCTTGCAAAAAAGACGGAAAATGAAAATCGCTGTTGTCCAGTTCCATTTTTCGGGCTTCAATTTTAGACAAGTCTAAAATGTCATTGATCAGGGTTAGTAAGTGTGAACCGCACTGATAAATAATATCTACGCCATCGCGTTGTTTGCCTGCTAAGTTTTTACTGCGTTGGAGAATTTGGGCATAACCCAAGATGCCGTTGAGAGGCGTTCGCAATTCGTGGCTCATATTAGCCAAAAACTCGCTTTTTGCCCGGTTAGCCGCATCCGCTGCTTCTTTTTTTACCTCCAAGGAGCGATAAGATTCGGCAAGCGTTGCTGCCATTTGGTTGAAGGCATTTGCTAGCTGTTCAATCTCATCTTTTGTCTGAATATCTAAGCGATAATCTAAATTGCCGGTGCCAATTTGTGCCGCCCCTAGCTGAAGCTGTTGGATTGAACGAATAACCGGCAGTAATATCAATACTAGCTGAGCGATAAAAATTAAAAGAATAATTACAATAATAATTTGTCTTTTGGAGCGGGTTGTTTGCTTGAAGTGGTCGAATTCTTCCTCTTCTAGAGCATCTTGTTCTAGAAGCTGATCAGCCAAGAAATCTAAATATAGGTTAATGTCTTTTTCAAAAGAATTGATCGTTCTAAAGTCCTGCTGTGATTGAGTGAGGCCAAGCGGTTTTTCCGAAGGCGGTCTATCGATAAGTCCGTTAGCTAAATCTAAGAGAAACTTGTGCCGGCGGCGAACCAGTTGCACTTCTGAAGCGGCCTGGGGCATTATATTTTCTAGTTTATCCAGTGCCTTCGTAAATTCAGACAAAGCTTGCTTGTATGCCCCCACGTTCGCAGCATCACGGCTCAAGAGAATCAGATCCTTCAGCGCCTTTACTTGGTCACTCAAAGACGCGTTGAGCTGAAGGATCGTATTTAAAGCCTGAGTAGTTCTTGCTCGGCTTGCTTGTGCGGTTTCTTCGGCTTGTCTAATGAAAATATCACCACCAATTAACAAAGAAGCAACCAGGCTGACTACAATTGCCGAAGAACCAATACACTTAGTTGTTATTCTCATATTTCACTTAATTTCACCTCGTGTTAATGCGCTTTTGCAGCTTTCGGATAATGTCGTAGTCAGAATCCTGTACAGACGTGTATCCAGCACCCACAGCCCCGGTAGGATCTACAAGTCCATCTGGGGCGTCGATAAGTGCCTTTTTTAAAGTATTTTTTAATTCAGGTGAAAGCTTACTAGAAGCTACTATTGGCAAGCTAGGAATTGGGGCAGATTCCCAAATAATTTTGTACTTTTCAGGATCTAACCTTCCTTCTTTTTGTTGTTCCGTGTATGACTGCTTATCCTCGGCAATCGCATCCACTTTCCCCTCTAGAAGCATCGCTTTTGCCTTGTCATGGCTACCCGCAAAAATGACTTCAGCAAACTCGCGTTCGGGATCAATACCCTTGTCTAGGAAGTGAGCCATTGGTACGAGATAGCCTGATGTTGATAATTTGTTCACAAAGGCAAATCGCTTGCCTTTCACATCTGCAATAGTTTTAATTCCCTGAGCGCTGTTAGCAATAATTACGGCTGTGTACCAAGGTCGTCCTGTGTGTTTGTTAATAGGAGCGGCAAGTGCCTCAACATTGGGATCGCGAAGACGCGCCTCGATATATGTGCTTGCACCGAGGTAGGCGAGTTCAACTTTTCCCTCTACGAGTAAATCAACCGCTGTTTTGTAATTTGGGGCTATTTGAAATTTGAATGGCCGGTTAAGTTTTTGTGTGAGGTAATCAGTCAAGGGCTTTAATTTCTCTTCCTGTTCTACGGAAACCTGCCAGGGAATGAGTGCCATATTGATGGTTGCCAGTTCATTCTCAGCCTGGCCGGCTGTTTCCTGAACGCTGCTTTTTGAACGTTGGGTTTCGGCTAACTTGGATGTTGTGCATCCTGTGAGAAATAATAAGGAGTAACTGACAAAATTACGTCGTTTCATTTATTTGTACAGCCTGTCTGTAATTGATGGTTTACACTTAATAAGGTTTTATGAAAAAGTCGTTAAATTTTATTAAGCTTTAGGTTGCATTTATAGAGTTTGAACAGGAGTTGGCCTGGTGCATCCCACATTGGCAAAAATATTAGGAGTGGGAGCATCTTGCTCCCTGAGATGGCAGACATCGGACAAATTGACCAAAATGGGCTGCACCTTGCGCTTGTAAAGTTTTGTCTCTCAGCCGAACCTAGGTTAGGACTTTAGTTTAATTAGCTTGACTTGGTGCTCACAAAGGGTGACAGTTAATTAACTGCTAAAACTATTCAATTATAATAACTAACGCTGTATCAATCAGCGGTAAATATACTTAAAGTCCTATCATTTATTCAATTCTTAATTTAAACTTAATGTTATGAATTAAGCTTAAATACTCTTTATGAAAAATAGAATTATTTAAACATTTATAACTTTTTCATCAATTCTTTTATCAGCACCGGCTTGAGAAAAAATTAGCAAAAAATGATTTAAAGTTATATTAATGATTCATTCGTAACAATTTAGCTTTAATCTAATAAGTTTTATCTGAGTAACTCTAGCGAACCCTTGGTAAGTAAGATTGCCGAGGAAAACTTTTAAATTACTCATCGAGATTGCTTGGAAGTATCCCACTTTTGGAAAAAGATTAATAGTTTGTGGAGCCGGCGTCTTATCTGCTTTGTCTGCCGGCACAAAGGTGATACCTCTTGCCTCCTGTCCTCCTGTCCCACAAGAAATCGATTTGCAAAATAGACAGACTGCCGATTGCTTGTCAAGTTTTTCTCTCTCTAAATTATGGGAATCGATTTTAGGATTAGTCTGCTTTTCAAAATGTTCATGGTGTGCCATAATCCGCAATTTTCCCTTTTGTCATCTATTCCTGACAATTTTCCCAGAGTCAGGCGTGACAAATGAATTAAAAGTTATTGCGACTTTTACACCGGCAGAGATGCCGGCAAGGAGTTCAGAGCGTGTGAAGTGTGCCTAAGCAAGGAAAAATTTAGGCAATTGCATTGCAAATAATCAGGGATAAGCACTGAAACAAAACCCGCATACTTTAAGTAACTTCGAGAGATTTTCAGCATATTCACTTAAAACATTTTGCTAAATTTGAGCGAAGAACCGCTTAGCTCGATCTCTCTTAATAACTCTTCAGTTTTGCCACTTGCGCTCAATAAATTCTCAATCTATAATCGAAAGTCTGGAGTTTAAAAGTCGCCAAAAAAGCTGTCAATCCTACCGCAGCTAATCTTCAACCGAAGAGGCAGCTTTGAACGAGAGCGCGATTTAAAGGCAAATCAAGAAAATTTTCTTAAATCCCTGTCTTAATCCAAAAATCGTGTTATATTAACCTAGTCTTAATCACAAGCTTAACCTGCTGTTTCCCTGAAATCCGTAGCCGGTGGCGTCGCACATAACAAGCGCCATGATTCGGATAGAGAGGGGGGGGTAAGCCGCCAGCCGAGGATGTCTCCTAGAACTTAGTGCAGACAGACTTGCAACAACGGTAATTCCAGTATGGGGAGGCTGCTTTCATCTCTTAATCTCTAGCCTGGGGTAAGGGGGGGCAACTCTTATGTCACACGTATCTGTGCTGGTGTCACACACCACAAACACTTCAAAATATTTCAGTTACTTTTTGCGCCGCAGCACAGGGATAAGCGTTGTGCGTATGAGGCGTTGATGGGATAGGAGGCGCAAAAGCCCTCCCACAATGCAACGCACGGGCTGAAAAGCTGTACAAACGCCAGACATCGGCACGTTTGTATAGGAAACGAAATCGGAGACAATTGAATGACTGAATTAAATGTGCAATGCCCGCAAACGGGGCTACAAATTGTGCACGCAATTCCTGGGCGCTTGCGGCTTCGTGCTGTAGGTAGCGCATCGGAATCGGCACTGGAAACGGTAGCGGAACTGCTGCGGCAACAAGAAGGAATATACAAAGTTAATATCAATCCCCAAACGGGAAGTTTGCTCGCCACTTTTGACGAGAACCGGCTGCCGTTGCAAAAGTTGCTGGGGATGCTAAAGCAACAAGGCGTTTCAGTGGCTCCTTCCCCGTCGGAAGATTTGCCGGTGCCGGAACTGTGGGAGCCAGTTTCAGCAGCTCTTTCAGCCACACAACTGGATTCTGCGATCCCGTTAATTGTGGGGATGCTAATCACGCAACGCTTGGGAATCCAGGGTTTGCCGGCAATTCCTTTGTATCTGATCGCTGCCGGCACAACCCGTCAGGTGATTGACGAGCAAGGAATGGGAGGATTGATCCAGCAACCACTCACCGCTGAGTCTTCCACCCAAAATTCAACCTCAGAAATTCAACACCGGCTGGTTCATGCAGTTCCGGGACGGTTGCGCTTTCACGTTCCCCGGCTGGCGGATGATGCCGTTTACACTCGCCGGCTCGAGCGGTTAATTGAATCGGCTGCCGGTGTCACCAGCGTGCGGGTGAATCAGACAACAGCATCACTGGTTGTGAGCTACAAAGCCGGCTCGGTATCACTCTTGCAAATGCAATCGCGTCTAGAAGCGCTGATTGAGCAAGCAAAGGTTGCGGGATTGCCGAAGATTCCTCAACCGGCAGACAGTACACCTGTCCCTATGCCGGCATCGGAATTGGCGAACGCTGCTGTGCCTTATAACGGGCGAGTTCAGCACTCCTCGCAGCCGGCACCCGAACCGACACTCGCAGTGTCAAACGGGCGAGTTCAAACTTTGCCGCCGCGCTCAAAGGCAGTCAGTCCTGTATCCGTGAAAATACCTCAAAGGTTAGTATTAACGAATACATCCTCGACACGTAAAAAACCTAGTTTTTGGGATAGCTACAAGCCGCCGGCGCTCAAAGCCTCCCTCGCCTTCTTAGCTAATCTTTACTAAAAAAAGATTACTCACTAAGGAATACGAGCCGCTTTCAAGTTTTAACCTTACGGAGGATTGAGGCTAGTAAGGTTAAAGCTAAATTAAGTAGCCTAAAGTATAAATTTTTACTCTTTATACCAAAGCTCTAAGATTCAGCGCCGAACCTCCAACCCCCAAACCGCACACCTTAGATGGAGTTGCATGAGATAGAGAAATGACACAAGCAATGGTAAAACTGGCACCGCAGGCAAACACAATATCCAGGGTGATATCTGCGGCTGAGAATGAGAAATCTGCTCTAGTGAACGGAAATAACCACGCAAAAATCGGCCATTCCGTAAAAAGTAATGGCAATAAAAAATCTGAGCTACTTGGGGTAGCTTGTAGTGTGGTTCACGCGGTTCCGGGACGGTTGCGGTTTCGGGTGCCTCGGCTGATCAACGATCCCGAATACGCGCATCGTCTGGAAGTGTTGGCTTCGTCTGCTGCCGGCGTCACCAGTGTCCGCATCAAGCCCTCAGCGGCCTCTGTTGCGATCTCATACAACCCGCAAGGGATTTCAGAAGCGAAGATGCGCTCTGCACTGGTCAGCTTAATTCAGCAGGCTAGCACCGCGATTTTACCACAAGAGTTGTCAAAAACCTCGAAGCAGGAACCAGAGAAAGCCGAGAGTAGCTCCTGGTCTGGACTGAAACTGCCGGTGTTGGCAACCACCTTAGCGATATTGGGTGGCCCATTCGGCTTACCGATCCCCGCCGTGTTGGTGGGTAGCACAATCGCGATGACAAGCCTACCAGTGGCGAAACGGGCTTGGGATAGCGTCCGCAACGACCGCAAACTGAATATTGACTTCCTCGATTTCTCAGCAATTGCGATCACCACGCTTCAAGGTCACTTCATGGCCCCATCGTTGATGTTGTGCCTGATTGAAGCGGGAGATGCGATTCGGGAACGCACCGCACGTTCCTCTGAGCGACAAACGCTGGATTTACTCGATTCCCTCGCTGATTTTGTCTGGGTTGAGCGCGACGGCGAAAAAGTGGAGATTTCGATCCACGACGTGCAGCGCGGCGATACGGTGATCGTTTATCCAGGCGAACAAGTGCCGGTGGATGGACGGGTGCTGCGCGGCAAAGCCACGATTGACCAACAAAAACTGACTGGCGAGTCGATGCCGGTGATTAAAGAACCGGGACAAGAAGTGTATGCTTCTACCCTCGTGCGCGAAGGACAAATTTACATCGTCGCGGAACGAGTCGGAAGTGATACCCGTGCCGGCCAGAGCATTAAGTTAATGCAAGATGCGCCGGTGCACGATACTCGGATTGAAAACTACGCCGCCAAAATTGCAGATCGGGCGGTTTTGCCAACGATCCTGCTGGCCGGCATTGTGTTTGGCGCAACCCGTAACCTGGCACGCGCCGCCGCCGTTCTCACCCTCGACTTTGCCACCGGCATTCGCGTTTCTGTCCCCACAACCGTTCTCGCTGCACTCACCTCGGCAGCGCGGCGCGGCATCCTGATCCGCAGCGGACGCGCCTTAGAGCAATTCGCCAAAGTCGATACCTTCGTCTTTGACAAAACCGGCACCCTGACTCAAGGCGATATTGCTATCTGTGGCGTAAAAACCGTGAATGGCATGACTGCTGAGCGGGTGCTGGAACTCGCCGCCGCCGCCGAACAGCGCTTGACACACCCCGTCGCCTCCGCTTTAGTGCGCTATGCCGAACAGCAAGGTGTTGCCCTGCTGCCACGCGGTGAGTGGAATTATGAAGTTGGTTTGGGTGTGCGTGCTGATATTGACGGCCAGACGGTTTTGGTGGGAAGCAAGCGCTACCTGAAGCAGGAAGGCATCTGCATGACTTGCCTGTATGAAGAACATCCAGACTTGCAAACCGGCTCACTGATTTATGTTGCCAGCGACGGCAAGTTACGCGGCGTCATTCAGTACACCGATCCCCTGCGTCCGGAAACCCTGGAAGTGATCGACGCCCTCCAGAACCAAGCCGGTATGGAAATTCATCTGCTCACTGGCGATAACTGGAACCGCGCCAAGGCTGTAGCGGCTGAGTTGGGCATTCCAGACGAGTGCACTCATGCCGAAGCATTTCCCGAAATGAAGGCAACAGTTGTGCGCCAATTGCACGAAGCCGGTCAAACGGTGGCGTTCATCGGCGACGGCATCAATGATTCTGCCGCCTTGGCGTATGCGGATCTGTCCATCTCCTTTGGCGATGGTTCCGATGTCGCCCGCGAAACCGCTGATGTGGTGCTAATGACGAATGATTTGCGAGGACTTGTGGAAGCGATCGCAATTGCCCGTCAGGCAATGGGGCTGATTCATCAAAACACCGGCATTGTGGCCATCCCCAACCTGGCTGGCTTACTGTTAGCCGGCACTGTGGGACTCAACCCAATGGCGGCAACCGTGGTGAACAACGGTTCCAGTGTGATTGCCGGCGTCAACGGTTTGCGCCCCCTGCTGAACTCGAAAACCGGCAGTTGAAGGGGCATGGGGCATGGGGAATGGGGCATAGGGCATGGGGCATACCTTCACGTTGGCGCAGCCTAACGCCCCTACGACGGAGAGAGGGAGAGAGGAAAAAAAGCACCTGATCCCTCATCCAATGCCCATACCTTTAGGTTGGCGAAGCCTTGCCCCATGCCCCATGCCCCATCCCCAAATTAAGTTTTTCTACTTTCAATGGAGGAAATGAATCATGTTATTTGGTTTAGACGATTTGTTTGAAGATTTTGGTCTTCCTGCACTTGTTGTCGGTGTCGGGGCGGCAATTTTAGCCCCTGTGTTGATTCCGGTTGGTAAGCCCTTAGCAAAATCAGCCATTAAAGGGAGTATTGCCCTTTATGAAAAAAGCAAGGGTGTATTTGCAGAAGTTGGAGAAGCTTTTGAGGATCTCGTCGCTGAATCTAAAGCAGAACTTGCTGACGCCCAAAATCAACAAGATTTGAAATCAGCCGCAATTCCAACTCAAGCCCATCCCGTAACTGAATGAGCCTGGAAATCGGGAGAAGGGAGCAACTTTTTTCTCTAGTTCCCTAATCCCGCCTTCCCAAATTTCCACTTTCAAAGTTTGCATTAAATAGGAGAACAAAGACATGGCAATCGGAGAATTTTTTGAAGAACCGGGCGTTTTATTAGAAGAAGCCGGCGCACCTGGTTTGGCGGTTGGTTTGGGTGCTGTATTGCTTGCACCTGTTTTAATTCCTTTTGTTGCCGGTATTGGCAAACCCATCGCTAAAGCAGCAATCAAAGGCGGCATTGCTATCTTTGAAAAAACCAAAGGCGCATTTGCCGAAGTAGGCGAATCTGTTGAGGATCTCGTCGCTGAAGCCAGGGCAGAAATGGCTGAAAAACAAGCGCAAAACATCGTAAACGTGGAAACCCATTCTGAGCCGACAACCGATTATCCCGGCAGCTAGAAAAATGGGGCGGGGGATGGGTAAGAACAACACTTCTTAATTCCCCCAACCCACTTTTCCCAAAAGTTTAAGGGTTCTCACTTTTAACCTTTTTCACCGTTCAAGTTATCTAGGAGAAAATTGTAAAATTATGAATATGGCTGCTGGAAATCATACTAAATTTTTACCGACGATGAATGGCTCGACTTTTAAACCCCTGACTCAACTGATCCACACTCGCGTTGTGAGTCAAACACCAGGCCGGCTGCGGTTAAAAGTGTCTGAACCCCACCGGAAACAGGGCGAAATGGCAGAAATTGTCAATGCTTTAAACGCGCATCCCAATGTTTCCGAAGTGCGGATGAATCCCCAAACTGGCAGCATTGTCGTCCATCACGACAATTATCACGACACCGTTGAAAATGTCTTCGCCAGTTTGCGAGATGTGGGCATAATTTTTGGCGATATCGTTCTCAGAAAATCGGTCGCCGCAAACGGAGTCACGGATGCCGTTAGTGATTTGAATCAGCGAGTCTCATCCCTAACACATGGGGTAGTAGATTTGCGGTTCTTGTTACCTGTGGGATTTGGAACACTCGCCGTGCGGCAGTTGATGGCGAAAGGGTTGCAATTTGATATTATTCCCTGGTATGTATTGGCTTGGTATTCGTTTGATAGTTTCATCAAATTGCACTACACGGCTGATCCGCACAAGAAGAATAACTATCAGCCTACCGGACGTTAATTAGCTATTTTTGACACCACGTTTGATGGCTGCAAAGTAGATTCTCCTCAAACCTGCGTGGTGTTGAAATCTCTGGCTGATAGCAAAAGCCGGTTAAAGCCGGCTGAACTAATAATTTCAAGTCGTCTGAAGACGACTTTCGCTATGAGACAGGGACTTAAGTCCCTGTCGGACTGTCGAATTTTGGGATTATCCCTTGCTTGTAACTCAAGCCGGTTTTAACAGCATCTAATTTTAATTTCTACTCGTCTTCAAACGACTTTCGCTATGAGGCAGGAACCCGCCAAGGGTTAAAACCCTCGGCTAATAGCCTAAGCCGGTTAAAACCGGCTGTTAATTTATAGTCGTCTTTAGACGACTTTCATTATGAGACAGGGACTTGAGTCCCTGTCGGACTGTCGGACTACGAATTTAATTAATTCTTAAGCAGTACAGTTCGATGTCCTTTTATTAGGAGTATTATGCCGCTCTAGCGACAGGGCATTTAATACTGTCGCCACTTAACTTGTCTTTGTAGTTTACAGGGGGTTAAATAAAAATGGTAAGTACATTTGAAATTCAAAAAAATTTGCAAAATGTTCTGGCTGAACACCCGATAACGGTTAAGACATATTTAACCAAAGATGAATTAATTATTGTGCTAAATCGCTCAAGACGCAAGCCTATTAATTATGAAAATGTTACGCGAATTGTTGAAACTCAGTTAATCGAGTGGCAGTTAGAGGGAATTAAAAAGCTTAAAATTTTTGGGAGAAGCACTCACCAAAATTATCCCGAATGGCAGCAGGTCATTGAAATTAATGCAAATCATTTGACCAAGAAATCTAATCGAAATCAAATCCACCTACCGGATACGGCAAAACTGATTCCAACGTTTTTCAAAACATTAACATCAAAAAAAGTTACGGCACAAGCCGGCAACCGATTGTACAGAATCAAGCTAGCGCTACTGGTGCCCGGTTTTTTAACTTTTCTTTACGGGATTTGGTTAATCTGCAATGCAGAAATGGCAGGATTTATACTATTTCTAATCACCGCAGTCTTAGCCACCGGCTTAGCAGTCGTTGAAGCGTTGGATGTCCTTTGCCAGGAAATGAACCGCAGAGACTAGCGAGAAAGCAAGGGTTTGCCGCAAAAAAGGAAAAACCCTTAAAAAACACAGGTGTCACCAAGTTGGAATGGAGAATGGTCATGGCTGAGCAGACAGCGCAAACCGAACAAAGCAAAATCCAAGTGGTGCACGCGATTCCGGGTCGTGTGCGGCTGCGCGTCACCGGCAAGGATATGGAGCCGGCATTGGATATCCTAGCGCAACAGCTACGGCAGGAAGACGGTGTTTATGAAGTGGGCACAAATGAGGCAACCGGCAGCGCAGTGATTGCCTTTGATGCCAACCGGCTACCCTTGGCACACTTGTTAGAAGGACTTCAGCATTGGGGAGTAAATGTCAGTATGACAAACATCGAAAGTGGTAACACAGTTACTGCAAGCAACACGCAACAACAGACGGCGAACCAGAAAGATCCGTTTGCGGCGTGGAAGTCACCCGCTTACTGGAAAAAGCAGGGCCGGTCATTCCTCCCCATTATTGCAGGACTAATGGTGACAAGAGGGTTCGGGCTGTTAGGCTGGAGAGCGCTGTTTGCCTATATTATTACGGCCAATACCACTCGCCAGATTATCGACCAACTGGACACGGAAACGCCAGTTATAGTGCCGGCAGCCAGTCCCAAAGCCGCCGCTACCATTCCCACTCCAAAATCGAATGGAAAATCAGCACCGGCACCTGTAGAAACGCCCTCGGTTGCGTCTGCTTCAGCGATCACCTATAAAATGATCCACGCAATCCCCGGACGAGTGCGGTTTGGGGTGCCTCGCATCGCCGAAGATCCTCAATATGCGCGGCGTCTGGAAAAGTTAATAGAATCCGCACAGGGTGTCACCGGCATTCGTATCAACTCGCAGGCAGCGTCTATTGCGATTACTTATGATATTCGTGCCGTTACCGATGTGGAAATGCGTTCCCATCTTGCCGAACTGATTCAATCTGCCGATGAGACAAAAGGTGTAAGCTACGTCGCTACAGCACCGGCACCCACTCTTACAGTCGTCCCGCCTATCCCGCAACCGGAACCCTCAACACCACCCCCACCGCCGGAACCTACTCTGACAAGCGAGATGCCTGTGTCACAACCGGCACCCCCAGCAAACGTCGAAACAGATGAGCCGGCAGACTCTCCACCTGATGATTTAGAAGGATCGAGTGACGACACGCAAGAGGCAACCGATGAGTCGGCACAGGTTGAACCTGTTGTTTTAGAAGCTGATAAAGAAATAGAACTGGCAACTGATGAGCCGGTTGAACCTGTTGCTTTAGAAGCTGACAAACAGGCAGAAGCAGCAAGCGATGAGCCGGCACAGGTTAAACCCGTTTCTAAAGGAGGCGGCAGTAAACCAAAAAAGGCACCGAATAAGCCGGCAAAATTTCAATCAGCTTTAGAAGTTGTTCATGAAGAATTTCACGCAGTTGCTGCACCCGATCAGATTGTGACTGAAGAGACGATGCATGAGCCGGCACTTTCGCCACCTGTCTTAGAAACTGCAATACAAATGTCCCAGGTTGTGGATGAGCCGGCACTTCCGCCACCTCTTTTAGAAACTGCAATACAAATGTCCGAAGTTGTGGATGAGCCGGCACTTCCGCCACCTCTTTTAGAAACTGCAATACAAATGTCCGAGGTTGTTGATGAGCCGGCACTTTCGCCACCAGCCTTAGAAGCCAATCTTGAAGAGACAAGCAATTCAATGCCGGTGCCTGAAGCATCAATTAAAGAAAAAGCTAGCTTGTTTTATTGCCTTAAGCAAACCGCTCGATCCACATTCCAGTTCTTAAACAAGGGACAACCCCTATACAACGCCTTAGCTTTAGGCTGGAGAGAGGCCGGCATGATTCGCTTAAAAGCGATCGCTTCGCTTCAGATGGACAACTCACCTGAGTTGGATCTCCGAGTTGAGTAAGCTATCCTAAATTGGATTCTGTAGAGTACAGGAGGAAAGGTTTTATGGCAATAAAGATCGGCGATCTGTTTGAAGATTTTGGCCCAGCCGGCATTGCAGCAGGCATCGGTGCGGTGATTTTGCTTCCAGTCGTAGCCGGTTTTGGGAAACCGCTAGCCAAAGCAGCGATCAAAGGTGGCCTTGCCGTTTATGAAAAGAGTAAAGGTGCTCTTGCCGAAGCCGGTGAAGTTTTTGAGGATTTAGTGGCAGAAGCAAAAGCTGAACTCGCTGACGAAGAGACAAATGGCCACATAGCCGTCGTTGAAACCCCACACGATAGCATCTCTACGATGCACCAAGGGTGAGCGAACAATTCCCAGCTTTCCGGGAAACTTTATCCTAAAAGCTATTTAAGAAGCCGATTCTCCCAGAAGAAAGCCGGCTTCTTAATTTTGTTTTTTCCATCTTTCTATAGCACTACGCATTAAAGTTAAGACGATAATATAATTAAAAAGAAAGTTCCAAGCCACCCAGAATAGGATGCCGGCACGCTATAGTTACCATTTCCGCTAGGGGGGGTAACAAGGAAGCTTCCTAGAGAATTGGTATAACTCCAATCATCTAATGGCATTTCTCCAGTAATTAAAACTTTCACTTCCAATTTTTTTGCCCTCTTGTTTGTAAATTTTTTCTAAACATTCAAAAAGAGCTTGTGCGTAGTTTTCCAATCCCAGAAGTTTTAGACAAGTTAAAATTCTAGTTAAGCGTAGGTAATTGTGATTCCCCAGATTAATCCATTCTTGTTTTCTTTCGCTGTAAGCCTCAGACCGGGTTATTTCTAGATTCTCACTATCAGGATTAAGACACTCTAACCCGTAGAAACTCAACATAACTTTTAGCGATTTAAGCAAATGAATTCTTAAAACGGTATTGGTTCTGAATTCTTGAATAATTTCATCATTTAATATGGGTGCTTTTCGGTTATACCGGCTTCTCTCTTGCAGGGGAAAAAGCCATTGAATGTAATCATGTTTATTTTCAAGCTTTTGGTAATTCCATGACCAAATTTCTTGAATCGTTCGCCCTTCTGAGTCGGGTTGTTGGCCGAGATAAAACCCCACAAGAACTTCGGCAATAACCCGAATCGCTAACTCAACTTTATCAGCATCAAGGGTAATTTCCAGATGGTGATTGCCCGGTTGCAGGAAGGCTATCTCAATTTGCCAAGTTCCTGCAGATGTGACGGCAGAACCGGCAATTTTAAATTGGCGATCAACGGTTAAAAACACTGTCTTACCGGCATCACCAAGATGGGCAGTTCCAGAAACAGAAAAACTGTTTTGAGCAATAATCGGTTCAGTCGGCGCTTCCGAGATTTTCAGCATTTTTTTAATCAGCTAGGTAAAAAGAATTGAGACGCTATCCTTTAACGGTTATTCCGACAATGACAGTGGATTAAATCGCGTATTGTAATCATAGGTATCTACCCGCTCTTGCCGCTTGAGGAAATTCACCACCCAGTAAGTTAAAGGCGTTGCAGCAGCCTCATAAATCGATTTAGCAAGCCACTGGGTAACAATGGCCGAAATTAGCTCAGAAGGCGGGATTGTGCCGGCAAAAGCCAGCGTTACAAACACCAGCGAGTCTAATGCCTGCCCCACCAGTGTTGAGCCAATGGTTCGCGCCCACAAAAACCGCCCTCTGGTTGCTATTTTCATTTTGGCTAAGATAAAAGAATTGGCAAACTCACCGATTAAATAAGCAAAGAATGACGCTAGCAACAGTCGAGGCGTGTAACCTAAAATGCGTGCATAGGCATCTTGTCCATCCCAAAATGATGCCGATGGCAACAACAAAGTGATCCAAATCGTGCCGGTGGCGATCAGATTGCAGAAAAAGCCTAGCCAAATCACCCGTCGCGCTTGCCGGTAGCCGTAAACTTCAGTGAGAACATCCCCGCAAATGTAGCTAATTGGGAAAATTACAATCCCTGCCGTTAGCACAAATCCAAACACATTAATCAGCTTGACAGCGATAATATTGGAAGTAATTAAACAAGTGACAAAAACCGTAACAATTAATAAAAACCAAGGAGAATATTTAGCCCCAGATGGGGAAGTTGGCGGCAACTCGCTGGGTTGTGAACCAGATGGTGACATTTTGGTTAAAGTAAGGGTTCAATTTTATAAAGTTCGTCCGGTTAGCTGAGCAACAATTGCCACTAACTTGGCCGGCTCAATTGGCTTCGCTAAGTGAATTTGATAGCCGGCTGAAAGCGCTTGTTGCCGGTCTTGTTCGCGGGCGTAGGCAGTCAGTGCCACCGCCGGCACCGAGGCAATTTCCTCACCCTTCAAAGCACGTTCTTCCTCAAGCACTCTCACTTTTTGAATCAGCGCATAACCATCCTGTCTCGGCATCGCAATATCACTGATCAGGATATCAGGCCACAACCGCTCAATCTCAACTAGCGCCTCACCGGCACTGCTAACCGCACTCACCTGAGCACCGTACTGTTCCAGCGCCGCTGTTACAACCTCAAGGGCATCCGCTTCATCATCCACAACCAGTGCTCGCAAGCCATCGAGAGGCAGAGGCGCTTCGGAAGCAGGGGAAGCAGTGAGTGGAACTTGGCACTCATTGTCGCCTTCACTGCCCCAATTGCCGGTTTTGCTAACCTCTGCTGCACCATAACTGCCCATCAGTGGCAACTGCACCGTAAACGTTGCCCCCTCTCCCTCACCGGCACTGTCTACGCTAACCGTCCCGCCATGCAATTCCACCAAATGACGCACAATTGCCAAACCCAAACCCAAACCCCCGTGAAGCCGGATGCTGGTGCTGTCTGCCTGTCTGAAGCGTTCAAAAACAAACGGCAGAAACGCCGGAGGAATGCCCTTGCCGGTGTCGCTGACTTGAATCTGAACATAAGGGCGACCCGTCCGGGAGTCCGCAGTACACTCAAGCATCACCCTGACACGCCCGCCTCTGGGGGTAAACTTGATCGCATTAGATAGCAGATTCCAAACAACTTGCTGGAGCCGGTCTGGATCGCCAAAGAAAATCTCAACCCTAGGATCAATGGCTGAGGAAAGTTCAATTCCTTTAGCCTCCGCCGCTAGCAGCACTGCATCGGTGGCGGCTGCAATGACGGTAGCGAGATTCACCGGCTCAACATTCAGCTGAAGTTGACCGCGAATGATCCGCGACACATCCAGCAAATCCTCAATCAGCTGGGTTTGCGCCCGTGCATTACGCTCAATTGCCTCAAAAGCGCGGGCGCTGGTTGCCGCGTCCAACTGTCCGCCCCGCAGCAGCCGTGCCCAACCAAAAATCGCACTCAGGGGTGTCCGCAACTCGTGGGAAAGCGTGGCTAGAAACTCATCTTTCATCCGGTTCGCTTCCTCTGCCTCGCGGTAAAGCCTTGCATTATCCACCGCAAAGGCAGCACGGCGGCCCAACTCTTCAGCCAGCGTCAACTCAGCCGTACCGTATTGCCGGCCTGATTCTGCTGAAACAAAGCAGATCGCACCTAGGGTTCGCCCACGGGCCGTTAAGGGGACGCACATCGCAGATTTGATGCTCAATTGCTCAATTGGCAAGGCGCGGCCTGCCTCACTAATTTCTGGTTGGCACGCCCAGTCTGTCGCCTCCGCCCAGATCCGCGCCTTGCCGGTGCTTAATACTTGGGCGACACCGAGGGTTGCCTGCAAATCGCTGGCATAGTCTTGAAGCAACTGCTCCTTGTCTGGGTTCTGATGCACCATCGCTACGCGCCGGATCGACTGGTTTTCATCCAGCAGATCAACCTCACACCAGTCAGCAAGATGGAGTACCGCAAGGCGGGCGACATTGGCGAGGGTGAATTCACAATCTAGGGAGGCAGCGAGAAGGGCACTCGCATCAGACAGAAAGGCAAGTCTCCTTTGGATCAACACCGTCTCTGTGACTTCTTGAGCCAAAATCAGCACACAATCGACTTGATCCTCAAGCCCGAACAGAGGCACGTGATCGATGTTCCAGTAGGTTTGCTTGCCTCCCGAACCGGCACAAACTTGATAATTGCGGACGATTACGCTCTTGCCGGTACGGTAAACGTCTTCGATGAACACCCCGGCGCTTCTAGCGGCAGACAGTGGGAAAACTTCAGCCACAGTCTGACCCACGACTGAGCGATTCACCACACCGGGAATGGCATTATAGGTTGGGTTTGCCAAAATGTAGCGATGGTCGGCACCTTTGACTGCCGCGATGCCAATGGGGGCGTTTTCCACCAACGTTTCCAAAAACTCGCGCTGCCGGCGCTGTTCGCTCAGCAGCCTGGAGCGTTCTGCCTCTATTTGTTTTTGGGTTGTGATGTCTCGCACTGTCAAAATTGCCAAAATGCTCTCACCGGCATAGTTCCGCACCTGTGTGCCTGCGTAGGAAGCGATCCAGACGCTGTCGGTGTCTTTGTGCCGCACTTGCACTTCTAGTTTGGAAAAGGTTTCTCCCCGCACCACCCGTCCTAAGGGCCACTCTTCAACCGGCAGTGTTTTCCCTTCCAAGTCACGCACTTCAAAGATTTGGTCAAACTCGTGCAGGTGCTGTAGGCACTCTTCTAGCCGAGCAAAACCATGCAGTTGCAACGCGGCGGGGTTCATGTCTAAAACCTTCCCGTTGAGATCGGCGATGACTAACCCATCTGTCATGCCGATGAGGATCGCTTGGAGTTGAGCGAGGTTGGCTTCAGTTTGTATGGCCAGTTCTTCGAGTTGTTTGCGGGCCAAGACCTGTTCGGTAATTTCTATGGCCAAGACCATCAGATCAGGGTTCACTTGCCCTGATGAAAACAAGGGCAGCAGCGACCAGCGCCAGTAGGTGACGCCCCGCGCAAAGCCCACCATTTCGTATTCTGGGTCTATGTGGGCTTCCCCTGTGGCGGCTGTGCGGCGGAAAATATCGGCTAAGCCATTCTCTTCGGAACCGGGGAGGTAATCTTGCAGACGCACTCCGGTGATATCTGCGCTGCAAAAAGGTTCTTCTAAAAATTGCCCGTAAGTCTGGTTGGCCCACTTGACCCGCAAATCTTTGCCATCAAGTACAGCGATGCCGGCAGGTACGTTATCGACGACCATTTGAAACAGCCGGCGCTGTTGATCAATTTCTTGCAGCAGTTGCTCTCGTTCTTCGGCTACCTGCTTGCGCTGGGTAATTTCCATTGCTGCGCCGGTGATGCCGACGATCTTGCCGTGATAATCGCGCAGGGGTTCAACGATTAAGTCATAGTAAAAAGCCTGTCCGTTGAGGAGAGAGGCACGGACTTCTTCTCGTAACCCGATGCCGGTTTCCACAACTTGGCGCTTCATTTCATGGAGGCGCTGGCCGTCGGGTGGTGCAAACAAATCGATATCCGTCTGTCCCAAAAATTCCCCGACAGAGTACCCCATCTGCGGGTTGTCAATCCAGGTGTAGCGCAAGTTTTGGTCTTGATTGAAGACGACAATGGGTGAGTGTTGGATGGCGAGCCGGAATCGCTGTTCGCTCAATTTGAGGGCGTCTTGCGCTTGCACGCGTGAAGTCACATCCTCAATAGATCCTTCATAGTAGAGGAGTTGCTCTTGAGGATCTTTAACGGCTCGCACACTGTTTTTTATCCAAATTTGTGTGCCATCATACCGGCGCACTTGGGCTTCAAAATCCCGGACGATTCCCTCGCGTTCCATCAAAACTTGCCAGCGTCCGAGGGTTTTGGTGTTGATCAGGAAATTGCCGGCGTTAACTGCTAGCAGGGTTTCCCGGTTGGGATAGCCTAGCATCTGCACCATTGCTGGGTTGGCGTCGAGGATTTGCCCACATGGGGCAGTGCGATACAGTCCCACCGGCACGCGGTCAAATAAGCTGCGATATACGCTTTCAGCTTCTTGTTCCGCCCGTTGCTGTTTTGAGTCCTCTAACGCTGAACGAACTGCTTTTGTTAAACCGCTGTTGCAATTGGGCGATTTTATGATATAGTCATCGGCTCCGGCTTTCATGACCTCTACGGCGATTACTTCGCTACCACTGCCGGTGAACACAATTGCCGGACTGTTGGGATAGCGATTTTTCACGGCTTTGAGAATTTGCCGGCCCTCGATCTCGCCCAGCCGGCACTCGGTAACTACCAAGTCAAAGTCAAATTCCTCCAGCACTTGGTAAAAGTCTTCTGCATTGCTAAGTTGTTTTACCTGAAGGTTCGCAAATTCCTCTTCCAGCAGGCGCAGTGTTAAAACACTGTCATTTAGATTTTCGTCAATGAGCAAGAAGCGCGGAGATAAGTTCATTTAGCTGCCCATTCAGCAATCGCGGCCTAAGGTCTTTTTTTAGCCTTACCCACTATATATTAAGCGATTAAGCCTCCGCATAAGATATCTCCACACTTCGGACTTTAATAGTTCCGAGGAATTCGCGCTGACACTTCAGTTATATTTTTGTGAAGGTCAGGAAACTTTTAGATGGGTAATCGCATCGAGTTCAAACTCAAGAAAACCAGACTCAACAGTTTCCTGATCCCATAATTGCCGCCTGATTAAAGCCTGGAATCTGTCTTTTTGTTCGGGATTCCTCCATCGCTTGTTCTATTTTTCTTTGGTCAGAAACTTAATTTTTAGTGAAAGTCGTGTGATTTTTCATTCTTTTTAAATTGAGTAGTAGATCGGAAAAGATTTTGCTTCTTTGGGTTTCACATAAACCCGCTGTTGCGGTTCTAACTGTAGTTCGTCAAATCGTTCGCGGCTGAGATGGGCGGTGACGACTTGCCCATCATCCAAAGCTAATTCTGCCTGAATTTCCCAGCCTAAATGAACCAGACGCTTGATTCTCGCCGGCGCGGTGTCGGTATGGGGTTTGGTTTGCACCAATACGTCGTGGGGACGCAGAAAAATTTGGGGTTGGGCCGAGTCGATCCGGCTGCTGTGAAAAATCCCAGACGTGCTCGGCAGGACGTTCACCGGCCCGATAAAGCTCATGACAAAGGCAGTGGCTGGGTTGTCATAAATTTCTGCCGGCGTGCCAACTTGCTCAATCCGCCCTTTATTGGTAATAACAATTTCATCAGCCACTTCCATTGCTTCTTCTTGGTCGTGGGTAACAAAAACGGTTGTGACGTGAACTTCATCATGCAGCCGGCGCAGCCAAGCCCGCAAGTCTTTGCGAACTTTCGCGTCTAAAGCACCAAACGGTTCATCTAGTAATAAAACTTTCGGTTGCACCGCCAAAGCCCTGGCTAAGGCAACTCGCTGTCGCTGACCTCCAGAGAGTTGGGAAGGATAACGATCTCCCAAACCTTTTAATTGAATCAGTTCGAGCAGTTCTTCAACTCGCGCTTTCACTTTGGCTTTGGCTATTTTTTGGATTTCTAAACCAAAGGCAATATTCTGCCGCACGGTGAGGTGTTTAAACAGGGCGTAGTGCTGGAAGACAAACCCAATGTTACGTTCTTGAACGCTTTGATGGGTGGCATCGGTGCCGGTGAGCCAAATTTTACCGGCATCGGGGGTTTCTAAACCGGCAATCAGCCGCAGCAGCGTTGATTTCCCAGATCCCGACGGCCCTAGTAAGGCGACTAACGAGCCGGTTTTGATTTCTAAACTGACTTGGTCAACTGCTTGAAAGCTACCAAAATGTTTGGATACGTTTTCAACGAAAATGCCCACTTGTTATCACCTTTGGATACGAAAAGTTGGATAGGAAAAGTGTAAACTTTTCAATGCGGTCAGTTGCTAATATGCGAGATCGCTCTTGGTTTCCCCTTTGTCCGGGCGGGCGCGGGCGCATTTTCCCGACAGACGGGCGCATCGCTTTGAGTCTGGGCGCTTAAATCTAACATCCAAAGAATGGCCCGAATTGCCATACTACGGTTTAACCATGTACTTACTGTAGATTTATATCATAAATGGACTGCTTAGAGTAAAAAGACTATAACAACTCACCGGGTTAACCGCGAGATATGAAGCTTTGTTGCCGGTGTTTGTTAAGCAGTGTTTCAAATTGGCGCAATTCTGGGGCAAGGTGGGTAATCGAACCAAAAGTCCGTGATACCATCACACCTTGTAATCGTAATAGATTGGGAGACGACCTTTGGTATTACGGGTTGCTATTGTTGGATCTGGGCCAGCGGGTTCCTCTGCCGCTGAAACGCTTGCAAAAGCTGGGATTGAAACTTTTCTATTTGAGCGCAAGCTAGACAATGCTAAGCCCTGCGGCGGTGCGATTCCGCTGTGTATGGTGAGTGAGTTTGACCTGCCGCCGCATATCATTGACCGGCGGGTGAGAAAAATGAAGATGATCTCACCATCGAATATAGAGGTCGATATCAACATAGAAAAAGAAGAAGAATATATCGGGATGTGCCGGCGCGAAATCATGGATGGATTTATGCGCGATCGGGCTGCCACTTTGGGGGCAAAACTGATCAACGGTACGGTTCATAAACTTGATATCCCCACTAACAATACCGATCCCTATACCCTGCACTATGCCGATCACTCGGATGGTAGCTTGGAAGGGACAATGAAATCCCTGAAAGCGGATCTTGTGATCGGCGCTGATGGGGCAAATTCCCGTGTTGCCAAGGCCATCGATGCTGGAGATTATAACTATGCGATCGCGTTCCAAGAACGCATTCGCCTTCCAGATCACATGATGGACTACTACCAAGATCGGGCGGAAATGTATGTGGGGAACGATGTCTCCCCCGACTTTTACGCTTGGGTGTTCCCCAAATACGACCACGTTGCCGTTGGCACCGGCACGATGAAAGTTAACCAAGCCCAAATTAAAAAGTTACAAGCCGGTATTCGCGCCCGCGCCGCACATCGTCTTGTCGGTGGTGAAATTATCAAGGTGGAAGCTCACCCCATCCCTGAACACCCCCGTCCTCGTCGCGTCCGGGGTCGCGTTGCCCTCGTTGGCGATGCTGCCGGTACGGTGACCAAGTCTTCGGGCGAAGGCATTTATTTTGCCGCCAAGTCTGCCCGGATGTGTGCTGAAACCATTGTGCAAGCTTCCAACGGTGGCACTCGCATTCCGACGGAAGACGATCTCAAGCAGTACCTGAAGCAGTGGGATAAGAAGTACGGACTCACCTACAAGGTGCTCGACATTCTGCAAACCGTCTTTTATCGTTCTGACGCCACCCGCGAAGCGTTCGTGGAAATGTGCGCTGATCGCGATGTGCAGAAGATGACGTTTGATAGCTATTTGTACAAAACGGTGGTGCCGGCTAACCCTCTGATTCAGATGAAAATTACTGCCAAGACAATTGGTAGCTTACTGCGGGGCAACGCCCTCGCTCCCTAAAAGAAGCTGCTCGTTTACAATGCCGTTTTATTGAGCCAGTGCTTAGATATTTTGAGATATCTAAGGCTGGCTTTTTCAATAAAGCGAAAATTTCTACTCCCTGGCGATAAAGATCAGGGGATCTCCTGAGCTTTCATTAGAAATTCTGTACAGATTTGCCAAAGTTCAGTGTTTTTGCTAATTAAAAAAATGGTTATAAATTTATAAATTGATAGCATTCAGTCAAGGGTGCTTGTTTGTGAGACCACTTAGCTTTTGGGCGACTCAATTATCCGCTACGGCGACTCTCTCCGCTACCCTATTGCTGGCTACGTCCGGTATCGCCCAGGCTTTGAGCTTCACCGGCACTTCATGCGGTGAATGGACAATGCCGGCCCTGCCATCTGGGAGTACGCTTCTTTCCAACCAGGATAGCGGGATCAACAATCATCTGGAATGGGGGCAGACTGGTTACTGTACGAACTGCACCTCATTTAACAATTATGTTCAGTATGACGGAGTGAGTTTTAATGTTAATACAAATACCTTGTTTAATCTTGGCAATTTAACTTACCGCAATGGCTCAACCTGGGACGGTTTCAACGGTGATTTCGGGCTGATGGTGAGTTTGTCTCTGAACCATCCCTTCACTCAGACACAGACGTTTGACTTTGGATTTAACATTCTCAATACAACGAATTTAACCGGCGATCCCGTTTTGGACGGTGATAAGCTGCGTTTTGCAAGTGCCGGTTTATCCAGTCAAAGCTTTAACTATGCCGGTGTAGATTACACGCTGCAACTAAGTGGCTTTTCTACTGATGGCGGCAAGACTATTTTAAGTGAATTCAACTCTCCTGAAGGCAGTGCGGCCAACGCATCGTTATACGGACAAATTACTGCTGTTCAAGCGGCTGACACCACTTCTGTTCCTGAACCGGCAAGTGGAGTTGGGCTGACTCTGTTAGGGCTTTATTTTGTGCGTCGCCGCGCTAAAAATAAGTTGGGCGATTAAATTGATTCACAAAAAAAGAAAACGGCAAGATAAAGTTATTTCCGCCGGCAAGACGATAGGGGCGGTTCTAAAAAATTTAAATTCAAATAATATAAGCCGGCACTCTCTAGCATGAAGTCACAAAGAATGCCGACTAACAGATATTTTAAAGAGCGGTTTAAGACTCTTGTACAGGCTTAGCTTCTTGATCTACCACACTTGCCAGTTCGCCGAAGTCGTTAGTCGGCCCATTGCTAGGCAACTCCAAACAGTAGCCGGCACCGTAGACGGTTTTAATGTAACGAGGATGGCGCGGATCAGGTTCCAGTTTGGTTCTTAAGTGTCTCACGTGCACCCGGATAGTTTCGATATCATCGTCTGGATCGTAACCCCAGACTTCCTTAAGAATTTCGCTGGGCGAGACAGTTTGGCCATGACGCTGTAGTAAGCAGTGCAGGAGTTCAAACTCCAGATGGGTTAGCTTAACCGTGTGATCGAACCAGATAGCTTCAAAGCGTTCTGGTACAAGGGTTAAAGGGCCATAGTTGAGGATTTCAGCGTGTTTGGCCGCTTGGGGAATGCGGTCTGTACGGCGCAGCAAAGCCCGCACTCTCGCCAGCATTTCCTCAACTTCAAAGGGTTTAGTCAGGTAATCATCGGCACCGGCATTGAAGCCTTCCACCTTATCCTGCGTTTGACCTAAAGCCGTCAGCATTAGCACAGGAATATCTGCAGTGCGATCATCTCGACGCAGGCGTTGGCATACCGTAAATCCATCTACCCTAGGCAGCATCAAATCCAGCATGATCAAATCTGGAATCAGTTGCATGGCTAGGGCTTGACCTTTGATGCCATCTTCGGCTTGGCTGACTTCATAGCCGGCCATTTCCAGGTTGACAGCCACAAGTTCTGAGATTGCTGGGTCGTCGTCGATGACAAGTATCCGGGGCATCATTAAAAATTTTTACTACTGTGTTTCTTTTAAGGTTCAATAAGAACCGTTAAGAGGATACAAAGATTCCTGTACAGATTATAAGCAGATTCTTAAGTCTTTCCAAAAAAATCACGGTTTTACTGGAAACTGAACTATAAAGAGCGGCAGGCAAATGGCACAAACCACTGCGGTTGTGCGCCGGCCCCGTGATGCCTAGCTGGCAATGATTTGCGCTTTTGTTTTTACTTTGCTATTTCAAGGGGACAATTTGGGCCGGCAGCGATTGCAATCTAGGCAGTTGTGATGGCTGTCTTGAGACTCTGACAAAACGTTTCTATTGCCTGCAATCCTTCGGCTGGTGGGCAATCTGCTAAGCGTTTAACAAAGGCGCTGCCCACAATGACGGCATCTGCACCCCAATCTTTGACCTGACGGGCTTGTTCCGGCCCAGAGATGCCAAAACCGATGCCGATGGGTTTGTCGGTGGCTTCCTGCATCTGGTGGAGTAAATCCTGAACGCGAGATTGCAACTCAGTTCGCACGCCGGTAACGCCGGTGACACTAACTAGATAAATAAATCCTTGGGATTGACGGGCGATCGCTTCAATCCGGTCTTGTGGCGTGGTGGGCGCGACCAGTAAAATCAACTCAATAGAATATTTCGCTGCCGGTTTTAAGAGAATCTCAGCCTCTTCTAGGGGCAAATCCGGGACAACTAATCCTCGGATGCCGGCCCCACTAATCTGCTGCAAGAATTTATCAATACCCCGGTACAAAATTGGGTTGTAGTAGGTAAATAAAATAATTGGCGCTTGTAGGGTGGGGCTGACATCGGCAACCATTTCTAACACCTGTTCCAAGCGGGTTCCGCGTTGCAGGGCGCGGGTAGCCGCAGCTTGAATCACCGGCCCATCTGCGAGGGGATCTGAGTAGGGGACTCCAAGTTCGATTAAATCAGCGCCGGCGCGATCTAAGATCCGCAAGGCTTCGGCTGTTGTTTCTAAGTCTGGATCGCCGGCTGTAATAAATGGAATTAAGGCGCATTGGCCGCGTTCGCGCAGAGATTTAAAGCAATGAGATACAGAATTCATCTTTGTCAGTTGTCAGTTGTCAGGGCCGGCTTCTATCGTAAACCCAGCGGTACAGGGGTAAGTGACTGATGGATTATTATTTGCAGTTGAGCGTTTCTCACACAAAACTGTCAACAGCACACAATTATCCATTGCCTTTTTCCTGTTCTATCTCAGCTTGGAGCTGTGCGAGTTCTTCTGATGTCATTTCTTCTAAGCGCTTTTGGAAGACTGCGTCTTCGTAATCTTTAACCTGTTGGTTATAGGTCAGATTTTTAGTGAGGGCGCGAAATAAATAGGTCAATAGCCAGCCGACTAATCCCCCCACTAAAAAGACTTGACTCCAGATGCCGGCTTCCAGACTATTTAAACCGGCTGCCTGCAAAATGAGATAAGCTAAGCCGCCTGCGGCAAAGATGCCGAAGCCAATACCGATGATATCAATTCGTCGCATTTAGGACTGTTTTCATTTGAAAAGTGAATCGTGAATATAAGGGTAGAGAGGAAGCAACTCACCGATTTTTAATAGCTTTAAGCCGCATTTCTCGGCTGGAGTAGATTACTGTACTTTCGGCTTACGTCAGAAACTCAATTCCCTGTTACTCCCTTCCCGGAATCAGATTAACGATCTCCGTTGTTCTTTCTCCCCCTCTCCCCTTCATTCTTTAAGTTAGGAAGAAAGTAACACTTTTCAAACTTCTATCTGCCGGCGATGGGGCCGAAAGTTTAAAAATGGGCCGAGTAAGATTAACCCAGGAAAGAAAAAGAACACTAAGAAGTACATGAAAGCTCGCTCAAAGGAGCTTACCACGTGCCAGCGTTTTTGCAGGTAAATATAGAGAGCAAAAGGAACTACCACCAGGTAAGCTCCTCCCAAAATCAGATACAGTAGCGCAATCATCATGCTTTTTTCCCCCAGCTAAAACAACTGTACTAGCGAGCTTGACATGGGCAGAAGCCACGCCATCGCTGTCAGACACGCCGTTGATCGAATGCGTGCCGGTGTTGCAGACTTCCTTATTTTACCGCCTAGGCAGTTGTAGAGCTTGTTTTTTTACGACAAGAATGAGTTGAAGTGCTTATGCCGGCATCCAAAAATTCCCAGATTGAGGGGGTGTCGGTGCTATGCACTTAAATTGGTTAACGTCAACCCGTTGCATAGATCGCCCAACTCGTGTTCAAATAATGAAGCAAGTCAGGTTGTACTTTAGATAACATAAATCTACAGGCAGCCGACTAGGGGGCGTGGCGGAATGGTAGACGCTGCGGACTTAGAAAACTGAGCCTTGAAGGAGAAATCCCTCAAGTGACCGCTCTCAAATTCAGGGAAACCTAAAGCTGGCAACAGATAAGGCAATCCTGAGCCAAGCCAAAACGAGTAACGATTTGGAAGGTGCAGAGACTCGACGGGAGCTACCCTAACGTAAAGCCGAGGGTAAAGGGAGAGTCCAATTCTCAAAGCCGATTGGCAGTAGCGAAAGCTGCAAGAGAATGAAAATCCGTTGACTATAAAAAGTCGTGTGGGTTCAAGTCCCTCCGCCCCCATTACCCAACTAAATAGTTGTCTACAGTCACAAATTAATGGTCTTCGCTGACATAATCTTGTCGTTGAGTAAGTTGTGACAAATTTATGTCCTCGGTACGCTAGGGATGAGGATGCTGTCGATTGCCCAATTCATGGCAGGTTGACGACATTTTTATTTTTCCTTAGCACATTGCCCAGATTAAATTTGTTACAAAGCCTTACACATGGCGGTGCGAGAAAGAAGAATGATTATCCACCGGCTTCAAATCTGCCTCAGTCATAATCGCGCCATCGAACAAAGCGCCTTCCAAGTTTGCCCGCGTTAAATCCGCCTTTCTTAAATCAGCCCCCTTAAAATTAACGCCCCGCAAATCTGCTTTCGTTAAATCGGCTTCTCTCAAGTCAGCTTCACTAAGGTTTGCTTGATTTAAAAAAGCGCCGCTGAGATCCGCTTTTCTTAAATCTGCTCCCGTGATATTGGCTCCTCTTAACTCTGCTCTCGTCATGTCTACTTCTCTAAGGTCAGCTTGAGTTAAATTAGCCCAATTTAAACAAGCTGAAACTAAATCGGCTCCTCTCATTTCTGCATCTTGCAAATTTGCTTTTTCTAAGTAAGCTTTCCTCAAATTTGCTTTTGTGAAATCTACTCCTATCAAGTTAGCTTTACTGAAATTAGCGCCACTTAAATTAGCCCCACTCAAATCGGCACCACTGAGATCAATTTCACTCAAATTAACTTCAGCCAGCGACACGTTAGGCGCGATCCAATAAGCCCCCGCCTCTGTTAGGTCAATTTCTTCAGAAAACCGAGTTTTAATATCGTAGACAGCTTTTTGCAGGGTCGCGCCGGTTAAAACTGCGCCTCTGAGGTCGGCTCCACTTAAGTTCGCTCTAAATAAATTCGCATTTTCTAGGTAAGCGCCCATCAATTTCGCCCCTCTTAGGTTCGCACCTCTAAGATCGGCTCGCTTTAGTGTTGAGCCACTCAAATCTACGCCACTAAGATTAACTCCGGGTAGGGACACATTTGCATTAATGCAGTAAGCGCCTCTTTCAACGGGATCGATTTCTTTTGAAAACCGAGTCCTGGCATCGTAAATTGCTCTTTCTAGGGTTGCGCCGGTTAAATCTGCCTCGCTGAGATCCGTTGCGCTCAAGTTGGCCCCGCTCAAGTTGGCCCCACTCAAGTTGGCTCCAATGATTTTGGCCTCTCTCAGATTAGCCCCACTCAAGTCTGCTTTAGAAAAGTTGGTTCCAACTAAGGTGCTGCCACTTAAGTTAACTCCTTTGAGGGTTGACTCATTAAGATTGGCCAAGTTCAAGCAGGCTTTCATCAAGTTGGCTCCATTCAGGTTTGCCTGACTTAAATCTGCATCAACCAAGTCTGTGTAACTGAGGTTGGCTTCACTTAAGTCTGTGCCACTGAGATCGGTGCTTCTGAGGTTTGAACCTTTTAGGTTAGCGCCACTGAGGTTTTCTTGCTTCAGGTTTGCCGGCAGGAGGTTGGCGGTATATAAGTCCTGGCTATTTAAATCTTTGCTATTCAATAACCCACTCATTTTTTAGTTAGTAGTTGTGAGAATGATTTCGGGTAATCTGGGACTCAGTAATGACAAATGTCTGGTGGTAGAAGATGCACGCGTTCTGATATACAAATTCAATCTGTAAATTTTTGGGAATAGGCCGGCATTAGGGGATTAGAGGATTTGGATCGCTTTGGTATGGAGAATTGGGGCGGCGGCGAGAACTTTTGACTGCCGGCAGCTTAAAGGTGGCCGGTGTCGTGGATTGTCTTCCATGTTGGACTGCCCTGTTACCCCCTCTCACAATTGTCACATCCCAAAAAATTTAAGACGACTGAGTGTTTCTATTTTCATTCCCAACCGCCGTTTCTGGTAACGGCGCTCCCAAGACTTTAAGAAATCAAGATTTAACCTTCAAATAAATGGGTATTTTTGAACAAAAGTCGGCAAATTTGGCTAACTAGATCGTAAAAAATATTGCGGAATATTTCTATCAATCTTAATTTAAGTTGATTTAGCAATTTTTACCGAGCTTGCTATCAAATAACCGTGCGGCGAGGCTTGGCAACCGAGACGCTCGATATCACTCTCTAGCCGGCAAGACAAAAAGCGAGTAAAGGCAAATGAGAGATAGGCTGTCAGGTTGATAGACATTGGCAATTTTAAAGTAATAAAGCCGCTAAATGGTTGAAAAATGTGTGCGTTGGGTGATGGATTGCCGGTAATGTCTCCTTTTAGGCGAGTTCAGTCAATTTGACATCATCTTATAGGAGGATTCCCTAACTAAATCCAAAATACAGCACCGGCAGAAGCGGCAGTCTGGAACTGCGCTGCTTGCTAAAAGCTTTCAAGTCAGAATGCCGGCATTCTAGCGCTACAGTGTTAATGCGGCAATCATCAAAAACTCAATCGTGGTTTTTAATCTTGAATCCTCCCTATTTGTTGACCTCGACTTCTACCAGTCGAGCAATGCTGAGCTAGCCAACTTGAACAACCCGCAGCTTTTAGAACACTTGGGAACCTCTGGGTTGCCCCAAGGACGGGCGTTTTCGCCGTTGGTTGACTTAGAATTTTACCAATCGGGCAACAGTGACTTAACCGGCATGGATCACCGGCAACTACTAGAACATCTGGAAACCTACGGCGTATCTGAGGGACGGATGTTTTCGCCGTTGATTGACCTAGCATTTTACCAATCTAGCAACAGTGACTTAACCGGCATGGATCGCCGGCAACTGCTAGAACACCTGAAAACTAACGGTTTGGCTGAGGGACGCAGCGCTTCTCAAGTCTTTGATGCCAATTTCTACCGCACTAACTCCCCAGACTTGGCGGCTGAGGGGATGGATAACCGGCAATTGTATGAACATTTCCAAATTCACGGTTTAGCAGAGGGACGCGCCGGCTCTGGATGGTTTGATGCCGGTGACTACCTGAACAATCATGCCGATTTGGCGGCACAAGGCTTTAATTACCGGCAAGCGTTGCAACACTTTGTCCGCTATGGCTTACTAGAAGGGCGGGCCGGCAGCAACAGTACGCCTCCAGATCCCGCAGGTAATACTCTCGCTAGTGCCCGAAATATCGCACTGGGCACCGACACCGTGACTTACCGGGATGCAGTGGGAGGTGGAGATGCTGCCGACGTGTATCGCTTCAACTTGGGAACGCAGAGTAATTTCAACCTATCCTTAACCGGCATCAGTGAGGATGTTGATGTGCAACTGCTGGATGCTGCGGGTGCCGGTATTCGTTCGTCGGAGGCGGATGGCGTCGCAGATGAATCGATCAAAACGCTGTTAAATGCCGGCACCTATTACCTCTCAGTTGATCCAGCAGAGGGTGCCGGCGAGACTTTGTACAATCTCCACCTGTCTGTGAGTCCTGTTGCCATTGATTTGGTGCCGGTACAGGAAATCGTGCCCATGCAGACACGCATTACCCCGGAGGATTTACCGGCACCCTTTGCCAGCAACAGCGTTTCCAACCCCGCCCAAGTGCTGCCGGTGCCAGAAAATCCCCTGCTGAATGTGCCGGCAGGCTTTAGCGTAAACGTATTTGCCGAAGCCTTAGATCGCCCGCGCTGGTTGGCTGTCACACCCACTGGAGATGTACTCGTAACCGAAACGCCCCAAAATCGCATTCGCTTGCTGCGCGACACCAACGGCGATGGCGTGACGGATGTGCAGCAGACGTTTGCCGGCGCAGAAAATGGGTTAAATATGCCCTTTGGCATGGCATTCGCCGGCGGTTATTTTTATGTGGGTAACGAGGATGCGGTGCTGCGTTTCCCCTATATAAATGGTCAAGAACAGATTGCCGGTAGCGGTGAAAAAATTACCGATCTGCCTGCCGGTGGACACTGGACGCGCAACCTTGCTGTGTCGCCCGACGGGCAGAAGCTTTACGTTGCAATCGGTTCAGCCTCGAATGCCGAACCAGAAGAACTACCACGGGCATCGGTACAGGTAATGAACTTGGATGGTTCCAACCGACAAACCTTCGCCTCCGGTTTGCGGAACCCCACAGGACTAGATTTTAACCCGGTTACAGGTCAGCTTTACACAACGGTTAATGAACGGGATGGACTCGGCAACGACTTGGTGCCAGACTATCTTACCGGCTTGAGTCAGGATGATTTCTACGGATGGCCTTATGCTTATCTGACACCTGATCAACTCGATCCCCGCCGCACGCAAAATGGCCAAAGTGAGCGCCCAGACTTAGTCAGCCGTACCCAAACCCCTGATGTTCTGTTTCAAGCGCATTCCGCACCTTTAGGACTGCAATTTTACGACGGGCAAACTTTCCCGGAAGAATACCGCAATGGCGCATTTGTAGCATTTCGCGGCAGTTGGAACCGGGATCAAGGCACCGGCTATAAATTGGTGTATGCTCCTTTCCATGCCGGTGGCAATGCCGGTGGCGACTATCAAGATTTTCTCACCGGCTTCTTACTCGATCCTGCAAAACCAGCAACTTGGGGACGCCCCACCGGCTTGCAAGTTCACCCAGATGGTAGTTTATTGTTTACTGAAGAAGAGAACGGTCGCATTTACCGCATTCAGTACACAGGCTAGGAAAGGGAGTGCTGAGTCCTGAGTGCTGAGTCCTGAGAGTGGGAGAAACAGAGTAGGAGAATACTTAATATTCCCCATGCGCCTACCTTTAGGTTGGCGAAGCCTTGCCCAATCCCCCATGCCCAATGCCCAATCCCCCATGCCCAATCCCCATGCCCAATCCCCCACAACAAGATACCCCCCAACTTGAATTAACAGGTTCCCGCCAGTTCCCAGAATGGCTGGCGGAACAAGGTGTTAGCCTTGCTTTCACGACTTATCAAACCGGCAAACTTTTTCTAATAGGCTTGCAGCCGAATGGGCGTCTTTCTATTTTTGAGCGCACGTTTAACCGGGCGATGGGGCTGTATGCCACCCCAGATCGCTTGTATATGAGTTCGCTATATCAACTGTGGCAGTTTGAAAATGCCCTTGATGCCGGCCAAATTCATCAAGGTTATGACCGGCTTTATGTGCCCCAGATCGGTTACACCACCGGCGATATTGATACGCACGATATTGCAATCGATGAATCAAATCGCGTTGTTTTTGTCAATACTTTATTTAGTTGTCTAGGAACGGTAAGCGAACGATACAGTTTTGTCGCCTTGTGGCAACCGCCGTTTATTTCCAAGCTGGCTGCTGAAGATCGATGCCACTTGAATGGATTGGCAATGGAAAACAATCAACCCCGTTATGTTACCGCCGTTTCCTCAACGGATGTAGCGGATGGCTGGCGAGATCGCCGGCACAATGGGGGTTGTGTGATCGATGTGGTGAGTAACGAAGTAATTTTAAGTGGTTTGTCGATGCCTCACAGTCCTCGTGTTTACCAAAATAAACTGTGGGTGCTTAATTCTGGTGCCGGTTATTTCGGCTATGTAGATTTGCAACGGGGAAGTTTTGAGCCGGTGACGTTTTGCCCCGGATATCTACGAGGATTGGCATTTATCGGTGATTTCGCAGTCGTGGGGTTATCGAAACCCAGGCATAACAAAACCTTTACCGGCTTGCCTCTTGATGAAGCCCTCGCGGCTAAAGATGCGGAAGCGCGTTGCGGTTTGCAAGTTATTGACTTACGCACCGGCGATATTGTGCACTGGCTGCGAATTGAGGGGATGATTGAGGAATTATACGACGTGGCGATTATTCCTGGTGTGCGGCGTCCGATGGCGTTGGGATTTAAAACTGATGAAATTCGCCGCGTGATTACGTTTGATTTTGCATCCAGTTAATGCGGCAAGCCGGTTTCATTTGTTTCAGAAAAGATAAAGCTGTAGGCTGCTAAAACTGCCGGCTCAAATGCTAAATAAGTGTTAGCATTGCCGGTGGTATATTCGAGTTCCCAATTCCCGCCCTTTTCCGCATTACCTGTTGGGTTAATCGATGCGGCAATAACAGCGCCGGTTAGCTGACTCAGTTGGTTCACGAAATCGGCACCCCTCTCGCCGGCTGCCACAGCGCAACCATAGAGGAAAATATTTCCCTCATTTGTTAAAGCACTTCCCCACTGCTGTAACTCATGGGTGTAATTATCGAGATTGGTCAAATTTAGGCTAGCCGATCCCAACTGCAAGCTTCCCGGTGTACCGTGGGAGACAATGTGAATGTGCGAAATGCCGGCGCGATCTGCTAGGAAATAAGTGATTTGCTTAACTCCATCAAGGTTGGAGTTCAAGATCACAACTTCTGTGCCGGCTACCACTCCAGCAATCAAACTTTCTTTGTCTTCAATCGTGCTGTCGATAAAGACAATACTCACTAAATTTTCCATCGTGGCAATTTCCTATTTTTAAATTTGTGAGCTGCTGTAGATAGAAGTCCCTGATTAAAACTCCGATTTTCTCAGGAATGAATTAAAAGATATTAAATTCGAGATGATGAATTTGCTCAGGTGGTTTGCAAAGATTCTTAACTTTTGATTTAACTAAAAACAATTGCAATTGCTAGAGCAAAATCGACGACAATGGAGTAGTAGTACACCCATTTTTTTAGGGTAAAAGTTTTTCAATGCCCAATTGAGGCTAGTGTCGCTGTTCTCAATTCAGAGTTTTCGTCTTCAGAAAACATCAGTGGCGTTGACAGTTTTAAAGGATCTCGTTGCACCGCAGCCAATCCCTGACGGACTGCCAGACAAATCTGACCGGCTAACTGATCTTTGGCTCGTTGCTGTTGCCAGTTCCAGCCTTCTACACTGGTGGCATAGAGTGCCGGCAAACGATTGAGCGCGTAAGCAATCACTTGATTCGGGTCAAGATATCTTACTAATTTGAGCGGTTGATTTTGCATTTGTCGGATGACTTCATTTGTCACCAGCGGCTCAAGAACATTCCGAAAAGGTGAAAATTGTTCGTTAAATAATGTAGTCATAAGACTTATCTCCGTCCGTACAAAAGTTGTTTGAGTTTGCTTCTTTCTCTCTGTTTTTAGATGACTTAACTTGTTTACCCTGATTTTGCTGATTACCGGCTCACTTTTTCAGGAATTGAGCCATTGATTACAAAAAAACTGCTATTTTGAAAAGAGTTAAGGAGAGTTGAGGGTGTAAAGAGTTGTTACAAAAATGAGGCATATTTGAGAGGCAGTCTGTGAACTTACCGTGTCTGACTTGACCGATAAAGCAACCCTGCCGGGTTAAAACCTCATATATTTAAAATCGTTGATTGGGTGGGATAACACCAGATCAGCTTCAGATCAGAAAACAGCCAGCATATAATTGATCTTGACAAACGGTTAGTAAGTGTGTTCTATGGCAGCTCTCAAAGCATCTAAGCAAGGACTCGCCAAAATTAAGCAAAAAAGGAAAGAACTGGGCTGGCCAATCGGGGATCACAGATGGCTAGAGGAAGCCAGTTCAATTTTGGGCGTGAGTTGGGAAGAAAAAGGCTATTTAGCCGATGGCATTTCCGAAGGGACTTGGAGCCGCTTTTTGGCCGGCAAAGAAGGCATCAACACTCCCGCCTTCAAAGCCTACTGTCAGGTACTCACAATCAACTGGGAAGAAGTGGCTAACCCCCTAGAACGCCAAGATTGGGACAGCGCACCCGATGTCTCAGTTTTTTATGGTCGCACGGAGGAGCTTGACCGGCTAGAAGAATGGATTGTTAAAGATCGCTGCCGCGTTGTCGCGCTGTTGGGAATGGGAGGAATTGGTAAAACAACTTTATCAGTCAAGCTAGCCCACCAAATTCAGGATGATTTTAAATCTTTAATTTGGCGAAGTTTGAGGGGCGATCCACCTCTTCAAGACCTTTTAGGCGAGCTGATCCTTTTCTTGTCTAACCAACAAAAAACTGATTTATCCAATACTTTAGAAGGAAGACTTTCTCAACTGATGGAGTGCTTGCGCTCTCAGAGATGTCTGGTGGTATTAGATAATTGGGAAACCGTGCTCGACACCGGCTCACTAGCCGGTCATCCACGCCAGGGATATGAAGGTTATGGTGAGCTATTAAAACGAGTGGGAGAATCTCAACACAATAGCTGCTTCGTACTCACAAGCTGGGAAAAACCAAAAGAAGTTGCCGCAATCGAAGGCCCAAACCTGCCGGTTCGCTCTTGGAAACTGAAGGGTTTAGGGTCAGATGCTAAAAATATTCTTAAGGAAAAAGGTTTGCAAGAAGAATCTCTTTGGGAAGAACTCATTCAACTTTATAAAGGAAATCCTTTTGCTTTAAAAATTGTTGCGACAACCATTCAAGATTTATTTGATGGCAGTGTTTCTGATTTTTTAAATGGAACTCTTTTTTTAGGGGATTTTGAATATTTATTATCTGAACAATTTGAGCGATTATCCCAATTAGAGAAAAAGTTTTTAGTTTATCTGGGGAATTATGCGGAACCTATTTCGCGTTCTCAATTACAAGATTTTTTCTGTTCAGAAATATCCGTTACAGAACTACTAAAAGCTTTGGAATCCTTGAACCGAAGGTGTCTTGTTGAAAAAATAAATAATGAAAATGGAACGTTTTTCACCTTACAACCGGCACTGGCGAAGTATGTTACGAGAAAATACAAGTAAATGTAGAGAAGTAACGCTTTATACGCAGTTTAGTCAAAGTGTACGGAACTGAGCAACAACAAAAAGAGTCTATCGCTGAGAGTAGGGGCATCTTCAAGGTTACAAACTAGAGAAGTAAAGGTTGATAATCTTGCAGCCTGAATTAAGGGTGTGATTTTTGTGAGTTATTGTTTCAATCCCGACTGTGAAAATCCCGATGATCCATTAAACTATAAGGAAAAGACCTGTCAAAGCTGTGGGTCAGAGTTGTTGCTTTTGGGGCGTTATCGGGGGATTAGGCTGTTAGGAAAAGGGGGTTTCGGCAAGACGTTTGAAATTGATGATGCCGGCACACCAAAAGTTTTGAAATTGCTGCTTACAAGTTATCCCAAGGCTGTTGTATTGTTTAAGCGGGAAGCCGAGGTTCTGAGGCACTTAGATCATCCGGGAATTCCGAAAGTGGAGTCTGAGGGATATTTCACTTGGAAACCCAAAAATAGGTTAGATCCGGTGCACTGTTTAGTCATGGAAAAAATTGCCGGCGAGAACTTGGAAAAATGGCTGCGAGATCGGGGAAATAACCCGATTACAACGGATCTCGCAATTAACTGGTTAAAACAATTAGTAGGAATATTGGGTCAAGTTCATCAACGACAGTGTTTGCATCGGGATATCAAGCCGGCAAACATTATGCTCACCCCAAATGGGCAATTAGCATTAATCGATTTTGGGGCTGTTCGAGAAGTTACAGATACTTATTTGATAAAGGTAGAAGGACAGGATGTTACACAGCTAGTTTCACGCGGTTACACCCCACCCGAACAGTACGAAGGTGCAGCGGTATTTCAATCTGATTTCTATGCACTCGGTCGCACTCTCATCCATTTATTAACCGGCAAACATCCCTGCGATCCGACGCTAAAAGACCCACAAACAGGTGAGTTCAATTGGCGAAATCATGCGCCGGCGGTCTCCAAAGCGCTGGCAGACTTAATTGATCATCTAATAGCTCCCTCTCCACAGGAACGTCCTCGAAATACGCAAGTAATTTTGCAAGAGTTGAAAGCTTGTCAATCTCCCTGGTTGCGTTTTATTCACAAAGGGAAATACTTTAAAGTTACCGCTTTGCTGCTATTAGGGTTATTTAGCATCCGGTTTGGACTGGAGAAACTTGCTTTTGAATACAACGAGCGCGGAGTTGAGCATTACCTTGCCAAGGAGCCGGTTCAGGCGCTTTCAAACTTTAATTTCGCCCTAAAACTTGACCCATACTATGCAGAAGTTTATTACAATCGAGGGGTAATTTATGAAGATTTGCGAGATTTTGACCGCGCTCGCACCGAATACCAAATTGCGGCAAAAGCTGGGATTCCTGAAGCTTACAATAACCTTGCTCGTCTCTATATTTTAAACAAAGACTATACAGCAGCCGTCGATCTCATTGGGCAAGGAATGAAGCAGCCAAATCCCAGCCAACAAAAGAAATATGTTTTGCACAAAAACCTAGGCTGGGCGAGACTAGGGCAACAACGTTACGCAGAGGCTCAAGAAGAACTTCTGATTGCGATGAAGTTATCGCCCAAACGCGCTGCTGCTCATTGCCTGTTGGCACAGGTTCTGGAAGCTCAGGGCGATCACAAAAGTTCGCTTCAGGAGTGGAAAAGCTGTCAGCGTTATGCTTTAAAAGATAGCTCAGACGAGGATACTTGGAAAGGAATGGCAGACCAACGAATTAAACAAGCAGGAAAGAAAAAATGACACATCGGTGGAAATTATATTTTATCCTCGTTCTCGGCTTGGTGCTGACACCGGCACTACGGGGAATCGCTAGCGTTGGCGAACCGTCTGGGGGCGAAACCCAATATTTGGCCCAAAGCGCCGCGCCCGAACAACCGCAGCGCCGGGGAGGTTCGACAATTCCTCCTCGTGGGGATACGAATGCCTTAATTCCCTACATTATCAGCCCTCGCGATACGCTTTTGCTGACAGACAAGCCGGTGTTGCGCTGGAATGCCTCTCCCGGTGCGACAAGTTATCTGGTAAGTGTCAAGACTGATAAAGGTGAGCTGATTTGGGAAACACAGGTGGAGGCAACTGAGGTTGTTTATCCTGGGGAACTGCCTCTGAAATCGGGCGTGAATTATTTAGTCACGGTTAGCGCCGATAATGATCGCTCGTCTGAGGAGGAAGAGGAAGATGTCAGCGAATTGCAATTCAGGTTGCTAGATGAAACTGAACGCCTGCCGGTGCAAACCGAGATCGCACAACTCGAAACACAGGGGTTAGCCGGCACAGAAAAAGCCCTAGCTTTAGCTAAAGTTTACATTAAACACAACCTGAAAGCTGAAGCAATTGATACCCTAGAAGAACTAGGAGCCGGTGGAACTCAACAAGCAGAAGTTTACCGCTGGCTGGGTGAGCAATATATGGGAATTGGACTGCTTCTTAAAGCTGAGTCAAGTTTGCTAAAAGCGGTTGAATTGGGGGCAGCATCTAGCGCTCAGGAACAGCAAGCCATCGTGAAAGCTAAGTTAGGGGAAATTAGTGCTGAACTGGGTAAAAATCAAGAGGCCGTCCGCTGGCTAACAGAGGCACACAATAGCTATAAAGCGATGGGAAATATGGAACGGGCAAGGGAACTTGAGGAACAGTTGAAATCAATAAATCTGTGATGGAAAAAAGTATGCGGTTGCATCTAACAAGTCTGATTGAATTGGTGGTCGCTGGAAGTTTAATCGCCATCACCGGCACCAGTCGGGCACTCGCACAATCGATTGTTCCCGCAGCAGACGGGACGAATACGTTTGTTCTTCCCGAAGGCAACCGCTTCAACATCACCGGCGGATCTAAATCGAGAGATGGGGCCAATCTTTTTCATAGTTTTGAGAAATTTGGCCTCACTCAAAATCAGATTGCCAACTTTCAATCGAACCCTGCAATTCGTAATATTTTCAGCCGAATTAATGGGGGAGACGCCTCTTTTATTAACGGCTTAATTTCAGTTACAGGGGGTCACTCTAACCTTTTCCTAATGAACCCTGCCGGCATCGTCTTTGGCTCAAATGCCCGATTAGACGTGCCGGCCTCCTTTTTAGCCACAACCGCCAGTGGAATTGGGTTTGGCTCAAATTGGTTTAATGCTGAGGGTGCTAATAATTATGCCGCCCTCGTCGGGACTCCCAGCACGTTTGCGTTCACCATGTCGCAACCGGGTGCAGTTCTCAACTTTGGCGATTTGGCGGTTCAACCGGGGCAAAATCTCACTTTGTTAGCCGGCACCACCCTCAGCACCGGCACGCTTTCCGCACCTGGCGGCAATATTACGGTTGCGGCAGTTCCCGGTGAAAGTTTAGTGCGAATCTCGGAAACCGGGATGCTGCTGGGGTTAGATGTGCAACCGTTGAATGCAATAGGCAATCAACCGGGTAATTGGACGCTGCCGGTGGCTTCTTTGCCGCAGCTACTGACAGGAGGCGGCGATATCAATCATGCCAACGATTTTGTCGTTAACAATGATGGAACCGTGCAGCTAGTCGGGTCGGGTATCCGGGTAGATAGTAATGATGTTGTGGCGCGACAGGTAACAGCCGGCACCGCAACTTTAGCAGCCGGTCACAATTTAACGTTAGTCGAGAGCCGGCTTTCTACGACGGGAGACTTAAATTTGCTTGCCGGTGATACATTGCGAGCACGCGATAGCGTCTCAAATCCCTTTGTTGCCAGCGCTGGAGGCCGGCTGCTGGTTCAAGGCAATCAAAATGTTGATATTTTTGCATTAAATAATTCTGGCAGTGGTTTGTATGCCGGTGGCGATCTGGTGCTGCGTTCAAATCAAACTGTCGGAGGTGATGCTCACTATTCCGCAGGCGGCAATTTTAAAATTGAAACATTAGATGGAAAACTCGGAAAATTATTCAGTCCTTATGACCCTGTAATTCGAGCCGGTGGGGATGTCACGTTTGACAGTTATACAGGTGCCTCTCTGCACATTTTCGCAGGAGGTAGTGTCACGATTACAGGAGATGTCACAATTACCGGCCCAGACACTGCGGCGAACTCTATTAACGAAACTTTCAATCTATCAGATGGAACCCCCATTACTATCAATGGTAACGCTGAAGCAACCCTCGATATTCGAGCAGGAACTACGGCATTTGGACTGCCTGGAATTACAGGCGATCCTTCTGGAATAGCACCAGGGCCACCTGATACAAATGGCACTGCAACAAGTGCAAATATTACAATCGGCAGTATCACGAATAATATAGGAGCTATCTTTTTAACCAATCAGTATGCTCCCAACCCATTGGCATTAAGTGGAACAATTACTACGGGGACAATTAATGCAAGTTTTGCACAAGCGGGGCCATTCCCCGGTAGTAATGTCACCATTGATGCACGTAACAACATCATTATTAATGGAGGCATAGCTGCTGATGGTGATGTGGGTGGAAATATCACGCTGATTAGTGGTGGTGATGTCAATGTAGGTAGTCTATCTACCGGCAATCCCGGCACTGTTCCAAACGAACCGGGGATTCGTCTTCAGGCTGCTGGCAATATTACCACTGGTGCAATAAGTACAAACACATGTTGTGACTTTGGGTTCAATATGGGCAATATTACCCTCACCAGCACCGGGGGCACAATTAACACGACTGCCGGCTCTCTAAATACCTTTTCTGAGGGGGGTGGGCAAGGTGGGGCGATTGCCCTTAGCGCCCCCAATGGAATTACGACAGGAAACATCAACGCCAGTGGCACCGTTGGCGTCAATGGCACCGAAGGGGGTGGAAATATTAGCTTCACCGGCCCGGTCATTCTTCCAGCAAATAACTTAGAAATTATAACCGGCCCAAACATCGGCAATATCACTTTTAATAATACGGTTAATGGTAATTCAGCGCTAACACTCACTGCCGGCACAACAGGCACGATTCAATTTAACGATTTTGCCGGCAACCTTATGCCCTTGGGTGGACTAGATATTACCAGCGCCGGGAATATTTTAGTGTCTGGTGGCGTTATTACTGCCAACAGCAACCAAACGTTTAATAGTCCGGTTACTCTCACCGGCAATGCAATTTTTAATGCCGGTGCAGGCACAATTGCATTTAACAATACTCTGACGGCAGATACTAACGCACTAACGCTTTTAGCAAATGAAATTAACCTCTTAGGAGGCGCTAATTCAGTCACTGGCACTGGCAGCGTTACGCTACAGCCTTTCACGCCAAATTGGCCTATCGAAATTGCTGGGGGTGGCGCAACAGCAAATACTTTGAATCTGACATTAGCCGACCTTGCAGCCTTACAGCCCGGTTTTAGCACCATTAATATCGGAGGGGCTACAGCCGGCCCGATTACGGTTGTTAATGATGTGACATTCACCAATCCAGTAAATATTCAAGCGCTAGCAGATTTGGGTTCGATTCTAGCAAATGGGGCAATTACCGGCACAAACGGCGCATCCATCGAGCTACAAGCCACAAATAATATCGACACCGGCAACATTACCGGAACTGCTCAAGGTATCACCCTTACTAGCAATCGTGGTGCAATTAACACGACTGGCGGTTTTATAAATGCTGGACTTGCCGGTGATAGTGGCTTAATTCAAGTGTCTGCTGATAGGAATATTACAACCGGCAATATTACTGGACAAAGTATTACCCTCAATAGCATTAATGGCGACATAAATACAACTGCGGGGCTTCTCAATACTGGGGTTGATGTTAACGCCGGCCCTATTGAACTAACTGCCAATAGCAACATCACGACTGGGGATGTCAGGGCTAATGCCACATTTGGTGGTTCTATCGCCATGACTACCAGCAGTGGCGAAATTAACACCAGTGCCGGTACTCTATCATCTGCCGGTGATGCAATTGGCGGTAATACCACACTCACTTCCTCTAGCAAAATTACTCCCGGCAATATTGACGCGCAAGGAACACTAAGTGGTGAGGGAGGAAATATCCAGCTTAACGGCCCTGTGACGATGCCGGCAACCAACATCAGTCTAACAACTGGCGCAGAAACAGGTAATATCACCTTTAATGACACAATTGATGGGAACATCAACGCAAATTCAGTTCTAACACTCAACGCCGGCACGGCAGGCACAGTTCAATTTAACGGTATTGTCGGCGGCATAACTCCTTTAGGTGGGTTGAACATTCCCACCACTGGAACTGTTGTAGTGGCAGAGGATATCACGACTGCCAACAATGACATCATTTTTAACAGTCCTGTGAGTGTCACAAATAATGCGACATTCAACGCCGGCACCGGCACAATTGCATTCAACAATACCCTAGCAGCCGGCGCAAACGCACTGACTTTAACAGCAGACGAAATTAACTTTTCAGGCGTTGCCAATTCAGTCACCGGCAGCAATTCCATTTTGATGCAACCTTTCACAGCAGCGCGGAATATCGAAATTGCAGGCAATGGTTTAACCGCAAATACTTTGAATCTGACAGCCGGCGAACTTGGCTCTCTCACTGATGGATTTAATTCGATTACCATTGGAGGGGCAAATAGTGCCGGCATCTTGAGTATTGCTAACCCCATCTTATTTAATGACAGCGTAACCCTTGAGTCTTCCAATGGTTCAATCGCAGTTAATGGACTCATTACAGGGGGAGCTAATGCAGCCGTCACGCTCAATGGGCCAACGATTTTAAACGCCGGCATCACTACCGCCGACCAAAATATCACGATTAACGGTAATACCTCCGTTGGTAGCAATGTCACACTCAGCACAGGCGCAGTTGGAGCTGGCAATATCCTCCTTAATGGAACCGTTGATGGCAACAACAACCTAACCCTAGAAGCCGGCACTGGTGATATTAACGTTAATGGCGCTGCCGGCAGCTTCACTCCTTTAGGAAATCTGACATTCAGCAGCGCAAATAATGTCATTACACAAGCAATTAGTGCTAATAGCATTACTCAAACTTCAGGTACCGGCACTACGAATTTCACCGGCGCACTAAACACCAATACTGCTGCCGGTATTAACCTCACAGGCACCAACTTTACCTTTAACAGTCCCGTTACTACCACCAATGCCGGTGGCGTTAATATCACCAACAGCGGTTTACTAAGTATTGCTCCCGCTGCTGATATGACTTTAGCCGGCGCTTTCCTCCAAAATGGTGCGGGGGCAGTTTCCACGGGTGGAGATATCACCGGCAGCAGCATTCAATTCACAAGTCCTTTGACGCTTACGGATAATATTTCTCTCAATACCAGTGCCGGCAACGGTAGCATCCTCTTCAATAACACGGTAGATGGGACAAATCCAGGCGCTCAATCTCTTACCTTAGCAGCCGGCACGGGCAATATTACTTTTGATAGTGCTGTCGGGAGTAACACTCCTCTGGGCAACTTAACAGTCAACAGCGCTAACAACGTTACTACACAGGCAATTACTGCCAATAACATTACTCAAACTTCCGGCACCGGCACTACGAATTTCAACGGCACACTAAACACTAATACTGCTGCCGGCATTAACCTGACAGGTAACAATTTTATTATTAACAGTCCTGTGACGACTGCCAATGGTGGCGGCTTGAGCGTCAACAATAGTGGCACACTAAATATTCCTGCCGGTGCTAACTTAAACCTAGACGGTGCTTTCTCTCAAACCGGCACAGGAGCAGTTTCCACAGGCGGCAGCATTGCCACAAATAACAATAACATTAGCTTTACCGGCCCACTTAATTTAACAAGCGATCTCTCCCTCAATACGGGTGCCGGTAATGGGGACATTACCTTCAATAATACTGTTAATGGTAATCAAAACCTGACTTTAGCAGCCGGTATAGGCAACATCTTCTTTAACAATTCATTGGGAGAAACAGCTCCATTAAATAGTCTAAATGTCAATACTGCTAGCAATGTTTTTCTCAGCAGTAGCGTTAGAACATTGGGCGACATCTTGTTTAACGCCCCCCTGACTCTTCAGAATAGTGTCATGCTAGATAGCAGTGTCGGCAACGGGAATATTGTATTCAATAATACGGTAAATGCCTTGAATTCTGGTGTTCAAGACCTCATTTTATCAGCCGGCACGGGCAATATTACTTTCAATAATTCAGTCGGTAATATTAATCGCTTAGGCGCTCTAACCATTGATAGCGCGGATAATGTCCTAACACAGGCAATTACTGCCAATAGCATTACTCAAACTTCCGACACCGGCACCAGTATATTATTCAATGGAGTGTTAGATACTAACTCGGCTGCCGGTATTAACCTGACAGGCAACAATTTTACTTTTAATAGTCCTGTCACGACTGCTAATAGGGGCGGTATAGGCATCAACAATACTGGCACCCTGAATATTGCTCCTAATGCTGATATGACTTTAGCAGGAGCTTTCCTACAAAATGGTGCGGGTGCAGTTTCCCTTGGGGGAGATATCACCGGCAGCAGCATTCAATTCACAAGTCCTTTGACGCTTACCGATGATATTTCTCTCAATACCAGTGCCGGCAACGGTAGCATCCTCTTCAATAACACGGTAAATGGGACAAATCCAGGCGTTCAATCCCTGACTCTAGCAGCCGGCAACGGCAATATTACTTTTAATAATTCAGTCGGCAATATTAATCGCTTAGGTGAGCTAACCATTAACAGCGCCGGTAATGTACTAACACAGGCAATTACTGTCAATAGCATTACTCAAACTTCAGGCACCGGCACTACCACATTCAATGGAGTATTAGATACTAACTCTGCCGCCGATATTAACCTGACAGGCACCAACTTTACCATTAACAGCCCACTCACGACTGCTAATGGTAGCGGATTGAGCATTAACAATAGTGGCACCCTAAATATTACCGGCAATGCACCCCTGAACTTGGATGGAGCATTCAATCAAACCGGCACAGGATTAGTTTCCATCGCAGGCAATATTACGACAACCAATGACAATATCAGATTGACCGGCCCAGTTAATTTAACAGGTGATCTCTCCCTCAACACGGGTGCCGGCAATGGTGACATTACCTTCAACAATACTGTCAATGGTAATCAAAGCCTGACTTTAGCAGCCGGTATCGGCAACATCTTTTTTAACAATTCATTGGGAGATGCAACCTCATTAAATAGCCTAAATGTCAATAGTGGCAGCAATGTTTTTCTGAGCAATAACGTCAGAACATTGGGCGACATCTTGTTTAACGCCCCCCTGACTCTTAAGAATAGTCTCATCCTAGATAGCAGTGCCGGCAACGGGAATATTACTTTCAATAATACTGTAAATGCAACAAGTTCTGGTATTCAATCCCTGACTCTAGCAGCCGGCAACGGAAATATTACTTTTAATAATTCAGTCGGTAATATTAATCGCTTAGGTGCTCTAACCATTGATAGCGCCGGTAATGTACTAACACAGGCAGTTACTACCAATAGCATTACCCAATCCTCCGGCACCGGCACCACAACTTTTAATGGAGTATTAGATACGATTAGTGCCGCCGGCATTAATCTAACAGGTAACAACTTTACCATTAACAGCCCTGTTACGACTGCTAATGGCGGCGGATTAAGCATTAACAATAGTGGCACACTCAATATTGTCGGTAATGCCCCCCTGAACTTGGATGGAGCGTTCAATCAAACCGGCAGAGGCGGGGTTTCCATCGCAGATAATATTACGACAACCAATGACGATATCAGATTTACTGGACCCGTTACATTAGATGGAACCGTAACATTTAATCTGGGAACGGCAACAATTGCCTTTGGTTCTAGCTTGGCAGCCGGCAGTAATCCGCTGACTTTAACAGCCGGTGAAATTGATTTTACTGGGCCGGTGACGGGTAATAGTACGCTAGTTCTAAGGCCGGCATCTGCCGCTCAAAATATCACACTTGGCGGCACAAGCAATTTAACTTCAGCGCTGGATCTGACAGCAGATGAGTTAACAGCGATAGCCAATGGTTTTAGCTCAATTACTATCGGACACAGGGATGGCAGCGGGACAATTAACTTTGAAAGTGGTGCGCCCGCAGATTTATTTAAAGATCCGTTGACCATTCTCTCTCCTGCCGGCACGCTTAACATAAATGGGTTAATTGGGGCAGTTGATAATGCTTCTGTCACCCTTAATGCCGGCACTATCAATCTCGGAAATAATATTACCACCCAAAATCAAAATATTACCCTTAACGGCAATATATCCCTCAATAATAATGTCGAGTTGAACACCGGCTTGGGCGCAGGTGACATTATTCTCAACGGGTCAGTTAATGGCAGCCGCGAGTTATTCTTGAATGCCGGCATTGGTAATGTCGAGTTTAACGGTATTATCGGACAGCTAAGCCGGCTGGACGTTACTGCACAGAATACGCTGCTGCCACAGGGCGATGATATTACTATTACAAGCAGCAATGGCGACATCCTTTTTAACGGTGCTGTTACCCTCCGAGGCAAAACAAGATTTGATGCCGGCACTGGCACAGTTGGATTTACAAACACTTTAACGGCGGGTAGCAACGATCTCACACTAACCGCAGACGAGATTAACTTTACAGCAATCACCGGCAGCGGTAATCTTGTACTGCAACCGACAAGTTTAAATCTAGATATTGCAATCGGCGGGTCTAGCGATACGAATGGTTTAGACTTGACTGCCGCAGAAATTAACGGCCTGCAAGATGCGTTTAATTCTATTATTATCGGGCGAGAAGATGGCAGCGGCGCTGTCAGAATTCTAAATGATGTGACATTCAATAGCCCACTAACCGTTCAGTCTCCAATGGGGTCAGGTTCTATCACGGCAAATGGAGCAATTGCCGCCAGAGGAATTGAACTAGAAGCCGGCAATAATATCACCACGGGCAATATTACTTCGGCTAGAAATATTTTTATCACAAGTAATCGTGGCGAAATTGATACCAGTGCCGGCACGCTTAATACCTCCTCTGGTGATGAAGTTAGGCTAACTGCGGCTGGCAATATTAGATCGGGTGACATTATTTCTTCACCGGCAGTGGGTGCCGGCGGTGATATTCGACTCAGTAGCAACAATGGCAGCATCAGCACAGGACGGTTAAATGCTAGTTCTACAGATGGCGATGGAGGTAATGTTGAAGTAAGCGCGACGGGCGAGATTAAAACCGGCAACATTACCACTCATTCTGATAGCAATGCCGGGGGTAATATTACCCTGCAAAGCCAGAGAGGTGCGATTGTAAGCGGCAACCTGGATGCGTCAGGAAACACGCAAGGTGGGGAAATCAAAGTTCTCTCGCCTATCCAAATTACTGCCGCAGAGATCAATTCCAGTGCTCGCATAGGCAATGCCGGCAATGTTACTCTCGACCCCGAAGGTGATATCCAGGTTAGCTTTATTAACGCGCAAGGTGGGACTCAGGGTGTCGGCGGTGTGGTTGACATTACAACCCAAAGGTTTTTTGGGGCAAGTGGGACGTTTATAGATAGAAATGGCATAATTTCCAGCATTTCCACTGCCGGCGGAGCGGGAGGAGGCCAAATCACGATCCGGCACGGGGGTGGCCCAAATATTCCCTTTGTTGTGGTGGGTGGGGTGACAAATGGAACTGCCGGCAACATCACAACTGGCGCTCAGGTTGGAGAAACGGTTCAGCCTGGAGATTATTTCGGGCCGTTTACCCAAGGAATTGTGGGAGTGATTACTGGGCCGGTTTCACCCGAAACTCCAGAAGAAATCCCCGAAACACCTGAAATTCCCGAAATCCCAGAAACACCAGAAACACCAGAAACACCAGAAACACAGCAACCGCCAACATCGGTTCCCACTCCAACACTGACGCCGGTTCCATTTCAGGGATCAACTCCAATACCGACAGGCGGGATAGGTGTTCCATCTCAGGGATCAACTCCAACACTGACTTTCCTTCCGAACCAACCAGAGGCAGAATTAGACAACATTGGTAACTCAAGAGACACTGAAAAAGTATTTTTTGAGTCTACAAAAATTCGTACAAAGGTAGATACCTCTGGAGAAAGAGCAACACTCGCTTTTGATACAACTCCGCAACTGCGTCAAAATTTAGAGCAGGCGCTCAAAGCTGGAAAATTAGACCTAGCAGTATCGCTGATTGAACAACTTAGGGCTGAGGAATTTAAAAATTACTTTGGGGAAAACTTTGGCGACAACACTGCTTTAGCCGAGTCGGAGCAAGGTATAAACCCTGGAAACACCGCAGAAGCAGTGTCTATTGAAGAAATCCAAAAAACCCTCACAGAACTGACAGATCAAACCGGCAGAACGCCTGCGGTTGTTTATGTTTTTGTTCAGCCAGAACAACTCTATTTGATATTAGTTGGCCCTAAAAGCAAGCCGGTTCTCATAACTTTACCGGAAGCTAATCGTGGGGCGCTACTCAAAATGGTACAAGCGTTTCGCTTACAAGTTAGCAATCCGCAAAAAAGTCAGACAACTGAGTATCTGGCATCATCCCAAAAACTGTATCAGTGGCTAATCGCCCCTCTGGAAGCAGAACTGGCAGCGCAAGGGATAGACACACTGGTTTTCTCTTTAGATACAGGAGTGCGTTCGCTGCCGGTTGCTGCCTTGCACGACGGAGAAAAGTTTTTAGTGGAAAAGTACACAATTGGCTTAATTCCGAGCATTAATTTGGTTGATACGCGTTATGCGGATATTCGGAATTTCCACGTTTTGGCAATGGGAGCCTCACGCTTTAGCGACCAAAAAGCCTTGCCATCGGTGCCGGTGGAATTGTCTATGATTACCAAGCAATTATGGGAAGGAAAATCTTTTCTTAATGAGGCTTTCACCTTAGAAAATCTTAAGTTAGAACGCGCGAAAGAACCTTTTGGGATTATTCACTTAGCAACACACGGGCAATTTCAGCCGCGTTCACCGGCTCATTCTTATATTCAATTATGGAATTCCCAGCTACGGTTAAATCAATTGCGTCAGCTCGGATGGAACGAACCGCCGGTAGAGTTATTGGTACTGAGTGCCTGCCGCACCGCATTGGGGGATGAACAAGCAGAGTTAGGCTTTGGGGGTTTAGCGGTTGCAGCCGGCGTGAAGTCGGCGCTAGGGAGTTTGTGGTATGTTTCAGACTTAGGAACTTTAGGACTGATGAGTGAGTTTTACCAGCATTTAAAGACTGCGCCCATTAAGGCGGAGGCGCTGCAACAAGCGCAAATTGCCATGATTCAAGGTCGTGTGCGGGTTGAGGGAAATCAATTACATTGGTCGGTTTCTGAATCCAAAAGCGTGCCGGTGCCGGCAGAATTAGGCCGGCAAGAAGATCAAGATTTCTCACATCCCTACTACTGGGCAAGTTTTACCTTAATTGGCAGTCCTTGGTAATCAATTTTGCTCGTTGTTGCAAAGATGCCAAAAGCCAAGTTTTACCTTTTTGACTGTTTGCAGTACGATAATCCTAGTTTGATGCATTAAATATTTTCAGATTTCTCTCCATCTTTTAATCAATGAATTGGTTTTTCACAGCCCTCGCAGCCGGAGTAACAAGCTTTGTTGCTACCAACATAGATGACATCATTATTTTGATGTTGTTTTTTTCCCAAATGAACGAGAAGTTCCGTCCCCGACATATTATTATCGGTCAGTACCTAGGTTTCACCGTACTTATTCTTGCCACTTTGCCCGGTATTTTGGGGGGATTAGTTATCCCTAAAATGTGGACTGGGTTATTGGGATTACTTCCTATTATTATCGGTATTAAACAGTTACTGAGCCGGGAAAATGAATCTTTGGAAGTGCAAGCCGTTTCCGATGAGTTGAACCAAGTTCCAAATCGCAACCCGATAGTAGCTGCACTTACTAAGCTTATAAGCACCCAAGCTACCAATGTTGCTGCGGTCACCGTGGCGAATGGAGGGGATAATATCAGTATTTATATCCCGTTATTTGCCAGTAATAATCTGGTTAGTTTAGGAGTCATTCTCGGTATTTTTTATATTCTCATCGGAGTTTGGTGCGCTGTTGCTTACTTGTTAACTCGCCAGCCGGCTGTTGCCAAAATTTTAACGCGTTACGGCAATGCTATTTCGCCCTTTGTGCTGATTGGCTTGGGTATTTTTATCTTGATTGAAAGCGGTAGTTACCGGCTCATCCCGCTGTTTCAGTAAATTTCTCTCGAAACTCTCTACTTAACTGGGCAAATCCTCTCAATTTTCTTTGCCTTTAGCAAGTTTACTCAAATTGAGCAATTTTGCCCCACCTTCACCAATAATTAGGGGTGGCTCACCATTCCATTTTTCGATTGCTTGCTTAAGCAGGAGTTCTGAAGTCAAAGTCTCGCGCAACAAACTTTGCGCCTCAGCCTCTCCTCTTGCTAGATTTACCTTAACCTCTGCGTCTTTTAATGCTTTCATCACGACAAATCCCGCTTTTTTAGCTTCCTGTTCGGCAATTTGTTTGGCTTCTACCGCATCGCTAAATCGCTGAGAAAAGTGGACGTGTACTAAAGAGATATCATCAACTCGAATGTGATAGCCGGTTAGGCGTTCAGTTAAAGAATTATCTACCCCAGCTTTGACTTCACCTCGCTTGGTAATAATTTCTTCAGCCGTGTATTTTGCCATGACTGCCTTAAGCACTTCTTCAACGGCTGGGTTAATAATTCGCTCAACAACAGCGTTCTCGTCTCCAACTTGTTGAAAAACAGCATTGGCTTCCTCTGGCACAATATGCCAATTCAGCGCTACATCAGTGAAAACCTCCTGAAGATCCTTAGAGGAAGCTTCAGCCGAACTTTCCTGTTTTTGCACTCGAACACTTAACTTTTTGACAGTATTAACAAGCGGGATAACTGCGTGAATTCCTTCTCCCAGGATTCTTTCTTCCACTTTACCAAACTGCATCAGCACCCCTCTTTCCCCAGCATTGACAATTACAAAAGGGTTGAAAAGGATAACGACCAGAAATAAAAGTAAAGCCAGTGTACCGGGATTATATAGAGTTTTCTTTTTTGTCATAACTGAGTTTAAAGCTTTTCAATACAATTAAGGCTGCAAAACTTACAGCGCCACCTTCTGCCGGCAAATCGGTATGTCAGCCGAGGGATGGTACAGCATCAGTTGAGTATGCCAGCTCAAAGCGACAATTTAGCGTCCCATTCATTTGCCTTGGTGTGCTTTACATCAAAACAGAGCTGGTGAAAGCTCGTTGCAGCAAGCTTTTGAGCGACTTGCTCCCGAAAGGTTCGTGAAAAGCACTCTTAGCAGCCTACTAGACTTTTACGGGGCTTTAAGATTAAACTACGATAATCCTACCAAAATAGTGTACTTTAATAAAGTACCATAAACTTAAGCAGAATGAGACAAGCGATCCCCAAGCAGCAGTTGTAACAGACTGCTTAAGAGGGTTGTAACTCAGCATTCTGCCTGGTTTTCCCTTGGTCAATAGGTTTTCAGAAACAGACACAATTTAGAGATTGCGAATGTTAGTTTATGACTCACAGCACAACTTGCTGCTATTTTTCCCCGAGAAAAATAGCTTTTGAATCAACCCGGTGAGTTTTAGTCAACCTCAACGGTAAATGACCCTAAGCGTTCACACACTGGAAGAATCAAATATATGTTGAAAAAACTTAGAGGCGGATTCTTACTGATCATTGGATATTTGCTGTCTCCCCTATGCTGGTGGAATGATCTTTTTTTCAATTTGCCCATTGCCTATTTTTTTGGGTATGTATGCAGTTGGTTTTCTCCGAACTTATTACTACCCTGCTCGATTATCGGGTACTGGGTTTCTAATATTGTCGGGATTCTTTTAATGCAATTTGGGACGGTAGATATTTTTCAAAAGCAACCTGAAGAACGTAATTTGAAAAAACAGTTACTGACGGGTATGGTGTCTTCAACGATTTATACCATTGCAATTTTGGCATTGATTCAGTTAAAAATTCTCGATGCTCCTGTTTTATTTTCCTTTATTGGGAAGAATGATTCAATGCCATTTTAGTAGTAAAGATGAGGAAAGCCTATTAAGTAGACGCTCCTTCCTTTGAGCTAGAATTATCGGGAAAAGGCAATGTTAACAACTGTTCAAAAGCTTTTGAAAGGCGAGTTTGAAAGCGCTGCCGATGCTTCAATTTTAAAAATGGCCGGACTATTTCTGCATTCACATGAGAGCCGTTTCTATTATCGATGACTCGCATCGCCCGGAGAGTGCCAAGCTGTAATTCTTTTTTAACCATTAATTCAGAAATTGCAGCAGCGCCAACACCTCGTTCAATAACGGCCTTCACCATCTCGCCGCTGTTCAAAATTATAATTGTATTGAGTTCGCTTGGCTCAATCCCCCAATTATGTAAGACTTCTTCAAAGCTTTGCTGTGTTCCCGATCCAGACTCGCGCATCACCCAATCTGCTGTAACCAATTCTGTTAAAAGGATTTCTGTACGTTCAAACCAAGGATGAGATTTACCAACAACAATTACTAACTTATCTCTGGCGACAACTTCTTGCTCTAAACTAATCTTAAGGGAAGGTTTGACCTCTCCTTCTACCAAACCCAAATCAAACAATCCTGTCGCCGTTCCCTCACAAATTGCTTCTGTATTTGCGAGAGTGCAGTCAACGAAAATGCCAGGATACCGGCGCTTAAACTGGCTAATTTTTTCGGGTAACCAATAGTTACCAATGGTGAGACTCGAACCCAACTTCAACTCTCCCCGTTGCAGATCGTTCAATTCTTTTAAACCGCGCTCTGCTAAAGCAACTTGGTCAAGAATTTTCTGTGCTTCCACCTGTAACAATTGCCCAGCCTCAGCGATCTCTATGTGGCGACCGATTCGATGAAACAATTTCACGCCGTATTCCTGCTCTAAATTTTGAATCGCCGCGCTGACAGCCGGCTGGGTGATGTAAAGCGCCTCCGCAGCACGGGTAAAGTGCAGGTGTTCCACTACAGCTAGAAAAATTCGCAACTGATCTAGCGTCATGCCGGCCATCTGTGAGACTCCTAAAACCTTGGGTTCACTGTTCAATCATTTCTATTTATCATAACGACAAAAAAGAACATTTGATTCTATTGCTTGGCTTGCGTAGAGTAAATTCAAGCCTTTATGAAAGGGTTGAGCTGAGGTAGTTCCGCAAAGTTCAATTCCAGTGAACAAGCAAGTGTGTTACTGCGTAACACTTCGCCAACGGCACTGAAGGTAAACCTGTACGTTTAGAAAATGCTGTATGACCAGTGAAATCCGATTAAATCAGAGTGCTCATGGCTTAAGGTCACAATGTCTGCCTTATAAGGAAGTCCTGGCACAATCATTTGCCGTCATCGCACCCACCACAACACCGGCTGCGAATTTAGGTTTAATCTTCGCCATGTCAGGAAACGGTACGTGGTTGAGTTTCCTGCTGGGAATGATGGGGCTAGTCTTTGTCAGTGTCAACATTAACCAATTTGCCAGCCGTTCTGCTTCTCCCGGTTCGCTGTACTCTTACATCGCCAAAGGTTTGGGACCCACTGCCGGCGTCCTTTGCGGGTGGGGTTTAGTTCTGGCTTATCTATTTACAGGGATGGCCGTTTTGTGCGGTTTTGCCAACTTTAGCGAAGTGTTGATGGGTCATTTGGGAATTCATATTTCCAGCATCACGCTATTAGCAATTGGCGCTGGACTCTCTTGGTATATGGCTTGTAAAGATATCCAGCTATCCGCCACAACCATGCTGATCATCGAGGGCGTTTCTGCCGGCTTAATCTTGGTCTTAGGGATTATTGTTTGGGCGCATAAAGGCTTCGCATTTGACCCCGCTCAACTGACTTTGCAAGGCGCGACTCCTGGAGGAGTGGCGATGGGACTTGTCTTAGTTGTATTCGGTTTTTCAGGGTTTGAAAGCGCGACTTCATTAGGAGATGAAGCAAAAAAACCGCTTTCAACGATTCCCAAAGCTGTGATGTCCAGCACGATTCTGACAGGTCTGTTTTTCATCATGATGGCTTATGTGGAAGTGCTGGGATTTAGCGGCAGTTCCGCGTCTCTGGCTGACAGCGAAGAACCGCTAACTTTTTTAGCGAATGAAGCGGGAGTTGGTCTTTTAGGAGAGTTAATTAGCCTCAGCGCACTGCTGTCGTTCTTCGCTTGTGTTCTCGGCAGTATTAATCCGGCTGCCAGAGTGTTCTTTATGATGGCACGTCACGGTTTGTTTCACACTTCTTTGGGTGAAGCGCATAAGTCAAATAAAACGCCTTACGTCGCGATCACGATGTCATCGCTCATTACATTCCTGGTGCCGGCAACGATGTCTCTGTTCGGCCTCAAGCTGTTTCAAAGTATGGGCTATCTGGGGACAATTTGCACCTACGGATTTTTGCTCGTTTACATTCTGATTTCTATCGCTGCACCTGTTTATCTCTACCGGCTGGGAAAACTGCGGCCTTTAGATGTGGTGTTCTCACTGTTAGGGGTTGGATTTATGATGATTCCCGTTTTGGGGACGGTGGGAATCCCTGGTAGCGAGCTTTTTCCAGTGCCAGAGTACCCTTACAACGTGTTTCCGTTTCTGTTCCTAATGTACTTACTTGTCGGTTGTGGGTGGTTTATTATGCAAAGATTACGCTCTCCGGAAATAGTTGAAGAAATGGAAGAAGCGATTGATGCGATTCACGTCAGATTTAACGAGCCAGAAAAATTTTAACAAAGTTGCTTGCTGGCTTAAAAAGCCGGGGAAACCCCACAGCCTAAACGTGTACAGATTTGACTTTGAAAATCAGGACAGGCAGAAATGAGCGAGTTAATCACTGCAATTCCCACAGGGTTAGCAGCCTTCACGGCGACCAATATTGATGACATTCTTATTTTGACGCTGTTTTTCGCCCAAGTGAATGCGACGTTCCGCCGGCGGCACATTGTGATCGGTCAATATTTAGGCTTCAGCGCACTATTGGCGGCGAGTCTTCCCGGTTTTTTTGGCAGCTTTATCGTCCCGCACGCTTGGATTAAACTCCTTGGTTTAGTGCCTCTTGCAATCGGTATCAACACTTTGCTTGCATCCGATGAAGAAGATTCACCGGAAGCTGAGATAGATATTGAGCAATCTAAATCTTCTTCTGTTGCCGGATTTCTTTCTCCTCAGACTTACAGTGTAGCTGCGATTACAATTGCGAATGGCAGTGACAATATTGGCGTTTACGTTCCACTATTTGCCAGTAGCGAATGGGAAAGTCTTTTGATAATTTTGGGCATATTTTTGACAATGGTTGGAGCTTGGTGCTATGCTGCTTATAAATTAACAACACTGCCGGCAATCACTCATCTCTTAACGGGTTACGGTAGTAGTTTGGTTCCTTGTGTCTTGATTGGATTAGGCGTTTTCATCGTCAAAGAAAGTCTTGCTTTAACTTTACTCGCTCTCGCTGCTAGTTACGTCTGGTTGGTAACTGTGGGCAGAAATAATGAGGGTTCACCGGAAGTGGAAAAAAATTAGAGCCGGTGAAAACAGAACCCTTATCAGCTTGCTCTTTGAAGCAATTGCGAAGTTGAAAATTTTGCCATCTAGGAAAGGAGAAAATCCATGAAACTCTTCAAATCTCTTGTCATCGCTTTAGTAATTCTTGCGAATCTAGTGTTCGCTCAGCCCTCGTTTGCAGACAAGCCGAAGTTTGTCAAAAACCCTGAGTATATAGAGATAACCAAAGCTCTCAACAGTCTAAATGATGCGAAGAACTCTCAAGCTCAATTACAAACTGCTTCTCCTGAAGAAACTCAGAAAAAAATCGATGAATTAGAGTTTCAAAAATACGCTCTGGAAACCGGGCGTACCTGGGGACAGTGCCGTAATGAAACCGGAAAAACCCTAGCTGTTTATGGGCCACAACCGGACTTGGATGATGATGACGATTACGAGAACGCCTACGGCGCTACCCTGTATTTCTTAGCGAATGGGCAGACGACTAAAAATAAATGGGACTGTGAAGGAGTTTATCTAGCCAATGATACCCAAGCTGTTGATTTAAGCGCGAATCAGCAAGAGCAAACATTGGCAGGGCCGGCTGCTATCCAAATCACTAACGGCACTCAGTTAGTTGTTAAGACAAATCCCGATACTGCCGCTGTCGAATTTAATCTTCCTACGGCTAAAGTCGTAAAAGCCGATGAGGTTAACTGGTTTATTCCAAATGTGTCCCAAGCGCTGATAGACACGCGAGTTCCAGACGCACCTACCAATAAGTCTTGAACTTCACCTAGTTGTTGACCTGTGAAAATGTCTTTCTAAATAGGGTTACAGTCAAAATCAGAGGCAACGCCGAACCGGCTCTAAAACGATCTTTGATTTTGGCTGGTAGCCTTCCCCAGAAGACGAAGACGCCCGGAACTAAAGATGAAGTTCTAATTGAAAAGAATTTTAATATTCTAAGGCTTGCTTTATTAAAACATCTATACTGAGACTAAAGGGTGTTATCGATGCAATTAATGGTCAAATCCGTAGAAACCGAGATACAGAAGCCCCAGCAAAAGAATCCGTCGCGTGTGCAGGCTCATTTAGCGAATGAGCGCACCTACCTGGCATGGATGCGTACTGCGATTTCTCTGATGGGGTTTGGTGTTGTCATTGTCCGCCTTCGCACCTTTCATCCACCTATTTTGCCTCACCCTGGGAATGGTTGGAAGCTAGGTTTACTCTTTTCTCTGGTTGGCTTGGTAACTGTATTACTCTCCACCCATCATTACTTTTCCGTTTGCCAGCACATTGAGCAGGATACCTATCAACCAACAGATCGCTGGGTCATCCTGTTTAGCCTTGCTGTGACGCTTCTAGGAGCCGGCGTGATTTATTATGTTTTTACAGCACCCCTCAGCCCAATGAGTTTTATGGTGCCTGAGTAATTACGGTAAAAGGCGCGTCAATATCACTTCAAATCAAAAAGTAGTAATGGGTTGCAAATGAGTTGACCTAAGGATTGCTTCAAGCAAGCTAAAGCTACTTTTAAATCAACAAACTTTTACATTATGAAAATTCTGCTGCTAAGCGTTCACCCACCAGAAGGGGGTGGTTCAGCCTACTCAAGCCAAGAACTTGCGAGTGGATTGCGCTGCCTTGGCCATGAAGTTCTTCATCTATCGCCTTATAAATCGGTATCTCCCAGAGCCGAATATCAGGGATTAAACTGGTTTCCCGCTGATTTTCCTGCGGATATTGGCATTAGTTTGCAAGCTCAATCAGATATCGATAATTACGCTCAATCTGCTTATCTAAAGCACGGCCCTTTCGATTATGTAATCCTAGGTCGCGAGTCATTTCTTTGGCATTTGCCGGCTATCCGTCGTGTTCATTACGATAAGCCGGTTGTTCTCATCTGTCGGGGAGCATATATTAACCGTCTAGCTAGCGGCGATCCGATTGAAGAAAAGCTTAGAGAACAACTACTCAAACTATACCGGGGTTGCGATCTCATCGTTTGCATTGCTCGCCATCTTGCTAAATCTATAAATCGTGTGGTTGGGGTCAACAATACCTTTTTTTTACCTAACCCAATTGTACTGCCTTCGTTTAACCGGGCTGAGAGCAAAATACCGGCAGCCGGTGAGCCGATTCATTTATTGATGGCGGCTCAAATTAAGCCGAGAAAAAGACCTTTAGACGCCATTGAAATTATACGGATTTTGGTCGAGCGACAGGTTGATGTTCATCTGACTATTTGTGGGGATGGATCTGACATGAAAGCAATGTTAAATCTGATCAATCACTACGGCTTAGAAAAACATATTCTCGTTAAAGGTCGTGTTGACCGGCAGGAAGTGCTTTCTTGTCTCAATCGCGTAGAAACCGTTTTGCTTTGCTCAGAAAATGAAGGCCGGCCTCGCATCCTTCAAGAAGCCATTGCAGCCGGTAAGGGAGTTGTTGCCTACGATAATGCCGGTTCCCGCGAGGTTCTTACTGAATGGTCAACTCAATGGCCTTTAGGTCGTCTTATTTCGATTGGAAATACTCAGGCAGCGAGTCAGGCAATTTTAGATTTAGCCAACTATTTACGCTCAAGACCAGAGCCTTTGCCCCCACTACAATTGCCCGAAACTCTTGAAGTCACTTATCAATATGAAGCCATGTTAAAAGCTTTAAAAAGTCAGCCGGTCGCTCAAGCTGAACTGCGTCTGGTTTAAAGCTAATTTTCCAGCCTTCCTTATTTTAGGGACGGGAACTTCAAACAGTTCATATTAGGGCAGACTGAAGGAAAAAATGCAAGAATAAAGGCTTTAAGAAAGAGGCTTAAGTCATGAAAAAAATATCTTTGGTTTTTAGAACCATTGGAGAAAGAACATCTAATATTTCTTTGGACTTAGCCATCCAAAATATCCAACCTGATCAAGTGCATATTATTGATCAGGTTAAACCTTTTTCCTTAGCTGTTCAACAAATGCTGAAGATTGACTATCATTGTGATTTTGTCGTCTTCATGGATGCTGATTGTTTGATTGTGGAGGATTTAACGCCTTTTCTTCAGAAAAATAATGCCCCTTATGTAGATTGTTACGTTTTGGATAAATTCAGAGGCTATATTCATTGCGGCGTACATATTGCGAGAATAGATGTCGTCAAAGCAATGCAAAATATCAAAGAGCCAAAGGACGATCCCAAATATGTGCTAAGACCTGAATCTAGAATTCGGGATTTAGCGATGAACCAATTAAACTTTAAAAAAGATTTCAAGCGATTCAATATTTTTCATGACTTCTGTCAATATTATCGAGATATTTTTGCCAAATACGCTCTAAGGGAACTGAGAAGCCGTACAGATTATCAGCGAGCAAAACTCAATTTCATTCAAGAAGATTGGGAAATGCAAGATGAAAACTTAGATTTTCAAGTGGCTAAGTTGGCAATTAACTATGCCAGAGATTACCTCGGCAGTGATGCGTCTGTTAAAGAAACGGCAAAATTTATTGAAGAGTTACCTAATAACGCTATTTGCGAATTAAATCAAATAAATATTTTAGAGAAGCCTGATTTAACTTTAAAAGAAGTAGAAAAATTGTCAAAAATATTCAAAATCGGAACCGAAATTAATCGGAAAAATTATAAAATTTTTGGAATTGGGCTTAGCCAAACAGGGACAAGATATCTAGCACAAGCATTGACAAGGCTAGGATTCAGTGTCATCCATTCTCCCGATGACGATTTAACATTAAAAGAACTCCTCACAGGAAAGTATAATTTTTCAATATTAGATGACTTTGATGGAATAACCGATATAACAGTTGCACCTTTTTATCCTCATTTAGATCAACTGTTTCCAAACAGTAAGTTTATTTTAACTCTATTATCTGATAAAGAATCTTGGCTCAAGTCCCTGGAAGCTCAGTGGACTCTTCAGCCAGGGGAAGATTTACTCTCAGATCAAGACAGAAATATGCAGTATCGAAGATTAGTACGGGTTGCAACTTATGGCACTTATACTTTTAATAAAGAGCGTTTTTCTTATGTTTATGATTTGCATTGTAAAAATGTCATTGACTACTTTAAGAACCGCCCGGAATCTTTGTTAATACTGAATGCAGAGACTGGAGAAGGCTGGGAAAGGTTAAGTTCATTTTTAAATCAACCACTGGACAATCCGTTTAAGAGTAAAAGCTCTGCAAAGGGCAAAAGGAAGCAGGAATTATATAATTAAAGATAGGTAAACTACGGAAATTTTCAGTGAAAGCAGATTTAATTCTCAAGGTTGCCACGAATGACCCCGGTGACTTACCGGACAGAGTATCGGTTAAAATACTGTGCCGGCGTCTTTTCACCTACATTTGGCAGAATAAGTCCCCATTATTCATGGGTTTGGGGACGATTGTTTGTCTTTCTCTGCTTCAGGTTCTCCTGCCTCAGATTACTCGCTATGTGATTGATACGGTTATTCCAGAAAAAAAATTTCATTACTTGCCTTGGGTAGCCGGCTCAATTTTATTCATTTCCTTCTTAATCGGAGTTCTTAATTTCTTCCGTAGTTACATGATGTCTCTGTTTGGACAGAGAACGATTGATCATATCAGAAACGACTTATACAAACACCTTCAGAAACTTTCAATTGGCTTCTTCAATAGCCAGCGAACCGGGGATTTAATGACCCGTCTGTCTCAAAATGTCAATACTATTGGCAATTTAGTGACGGCTGACATTGCGGATATTTTGGCAGATAGTTTTACGTTTGTGGTGATTGTCAGTTATCTGATTACCGCTGATTGGCAACTGACTTTGCTACTGCTGATTACTTGGCCTCTGATAATCTATCTGACCCAAGTTTTTGGTAAATCTATGCGTGAGGCTTACTTCGACGTTCAAATCCAAGCAGCAGCGGTTAATGATCACCTGCAAGATACTATTTCTAATATTAATATAATTAAGTCTTTTGGGAATGAGCAATATGAAATTAACCGTTTTTCGCAGCAAAGCCGCAATTATAGAGATGCCAATATTCGCGCTACGCGCCTTTGGTCAGTATTCTTTCCATTAATTGACATTTTAAACAACCTTAGCACCGTTATTGTTCTCGTTTTCGGTTCTTGGGAAGTGATGGTTGGGCGTTTAACCATCGGTGAACTTGCGGCTTTTCTCGCCTATATCAATCAAATGAATCAACCTATCAGGCGGTTTAGCAAAGTTATCAACCTGATGCAAAGAGTTGTCGTTGCGTTAGATAGAATCTTTGAAATATTTGATACAAAACCAGAAGTGGTTGAAAAGGAAGAAGCTGTAAGTTTAACGTCTTTGAAGGGAAGTCTCAAATTTGAAGATGTTGAGTTTGCATATAACAGTGAAAAGCCAGTTCTCGATAACTTTAACCTAGAAATTAAAACGGGAATGACGGTCGCTTTAGTCGGTTCTTCGGGTGCGGGAAAAAGCACAGTGGCTAAATTAGCGGCTCGTTTTTATGACCCGCAAAAAGGCCGGATCTTGATTGATGAATACGATCTACGAGATGTGAGTTTAGAGTCACTGCGAGAGCAAATGGGGATTGTTTCCCAAGAAACTTTACTTCTCTATGGCACTGTGCGCGACAACATTGCTTATGGAAAGCTAGATGCTACAGACCAAGAGATTGAAGAAGCCGCTAAAGCCGCCAATGCTCACGATTTTATTGTCAGCTTTCCTGATGGTTACAACTCCCTTATTAGTGAGCGTGGGGTGAATTTATCAGGGGGACAGAAGCAGCGCTTAGCGATTGCGAGAGTTTTGCTCAAAAACCCTCAATTTATTGTACTAGATGAAGCAACTTCTGCTCTAGATACTGAGTCTGAGTCTCTCATTCAAGAGTCTTTAGAAAAACTATTTAAAGGTCGGACTAGCTTAGTCATTGCTCACCGGCTTTCAACTATCCAGCAGGCAGATTTGATTGTCGTTATGGAACATGGGCGTATTGTAGAAACTGGAACTCATGCAGAATTACTTTCTAAAGAAGGACGGTACGCCCATTTACACGCTCTCCAGTTTCCACAAAAATACAGCCGGTTAACTTCACCAGAGATTCAGGAAGAAAAACTTGAATCACTGATGGTTTGATCGCTCAGTGGGTTTGCTTTAGTTAAATGCGGTTTAATTAGTAGGCTGACTCCCACTGCCCAAGCCACTGAAACCAGCCAGCCGGCTAGAATATCGCTGGGAAAGTGAACGCCTAAATAGAGCCGTGTCCAAGCAATTCCCAATACAAAAAAGCTGCCAAATATCCCCACGAACCAGCACCACCGGCTGCCCCAGGTCAGAATTACCAAAACTGCGATCAGCGCCATGCTGGACATTGCATGACCGCTCGGAAACGCATAGTCATGCGCTGGTGGATAGGATGACTCCCACAGATGAGGACGTATTCGATGCATTAAACTTTTTGCTGTGCGGTTGATGATCGCGGTTCCCACAAGCGTGGTTAGCAAATAGGCTAAAGATCGCCACCGGCGTCGAACCAATAGCACCAGTGAAAGTACAGTCGAAATTAAAAAGACACCATGAAACCCCCCAAATTGAGTTAGGAAAAGCGCAAAAGCATCCAATTGCGCCTGTGTAGTTTCGTGAATTGCTAATAGGATCGATACATCCCACGGAAAGGCACCTTCATTCTTCCATATCTCGACTGCAAGCTCCTCAAAGATCAACAAAGGTAAACACACTCCTACAAATAGCGCCAGCAGAGGACGCCAGCGGGCAATAAATAGCTGCTTGAGGAAGCTGGAGAATGATTGAAGCAACTGCTGAAAATTTGGTTTAGTCATCGCTCTACTGAAACAAAAGTCTTTACGTTAGCAACTATGACCTGGTGGGTCGATTAAATTGAGTATGAGGGTGGAAAAGATTTGGCAGATTTCGGTTTTACATAAACCTGTTGTTGTGGCACCAAATTTAACTCATTAAATCGTTCTCGGCTGAGAATCGCATTGACAACTTGACCGTCCTCTAAAGCTAATTCGGCTTGAACTTCCCAACCAAGATTAATCAGTCGTTTGATCTTTGCAGGAGCAGCGGCCTCTTTTGGCTGGGTTGCTACGACTACATCGTGAGGGCGCACAAAAACTTCTGGAGGGGCTTCATCAACCTCATTGTTAGAGAAAAAGCGCGAACTACTGGGCAGAACATTGACCGGCCCAATAAAACTCATCACAAATGGCGTAGCTGGCTGGTCATATATTTGAGCCGGCGTGCCGACTTGTTCAACTTTGCCCTTATTCATCACCACAATTTCATCAGAAACTTCCATTGCCTCTTCCTGATCGTGGGTGACAAAAACGGTTGTGACGTGGACTTCAGCATGGAGCCGGCGCAACCAAACCCGTAAATCTTTGCGGACTTTCGCATCTAACGCCCCGAACGGTTCATCAAGCAGCAGCACTTTCGGTTCAACGGCCAGCGCTCGCGCCAGCGCCACCCGTTGCCGCTGACCCCCAGAGAGTTGGGACGGATAGCGATCACCCATTCCCTTCAACTGCACTAACTCCAGCAGCTCTTCCACTCTTGCATTTGTTCTAGCCTTGAGAGCGTTGCGGATCTCCAGACCAAACGCAATATTCTGGCGAACGGTCAAGTGTTTGAACAAAGCGTAGTGCTGAAACACAAAGCCGATCTTGCGGTCTTGGACGCTCTTATGAGTAGCCTCCTCGTCCGCGATCCAAATTCTGCCGCTATCGGGAGTTTCTAATCCAGCAACCAGCCTCAGCAAAGTGGATTTGCCAGAGCCTGAGGGTCCCAGTAACGCCACTAGAGAACCACTTTTAATTTTTAACTGAACTTCGTCAACAGCCTTAAAACTGTCGTAATGCTTGGATACCTTATCAATGATGATGTCCACGATTAAGAGAGACTCCTAAGGATAAACTACGGTTTACCCATGACTTTACCGTAGATTGTGCCTACTCGCTTAGTAGACTGAGAAAAAATTTAATCTCGACAAGAGTCGAGAAACCTGACTGGGCGTTTGAATCAGCATGAAACGGTCAGCTTTTCTACTTTAGGTAATGCACAAATCCGTTTCAAGTGACCTTAACAATGCCGCGTGGCAGTTGATTGAAGCGATTGTGCCGGCTAAATCTGTTATTGGCCACCCCAGAGCTGTTAAGTTGCGAGATGTCGTTAACGCCATTTTCTATGTGCTACGAGGAGGCTACCTGCCTCTGTGGCAGAAACTTGGCATCTGGCAGAGTTTGCAAGATTGTCTACGCACCCAATGAAGAGCGGCAATGGGCAAAAAGCCGCAAGCGAGTGCAGGTATCCTCGATTCTCTTCGCCCTATTAAAGACCTACGGATGACCTAAAAAAGGGAGGTCTACGGCTTTGTTGGTCTTTCTACCACGAAAGCTGTAGACCTGAGCCAGTATTAGTTTCAGGCCGGCTCTATATTCATAAATTTTTAAATAGTTATTCCTTCAGTTCACTGCGTCCCAGATAATCTACTAAGTAAGCTTTTCTGGGCATACTTTTTCTCAATTTATTTTTTATTTTGATCAGTAGTTTATTAGAACTCGATGTGCCAATACTTGCTTTTTCACTGTTGAAATTGCTGTAATAACCACGCACCAACTTGGGATTGATCTATCGTGCGAGAGCGCCGCAGTGCTTCTTCCAAAACCGGCATTCCTAATCCTGGCAACACCAGAGACTCAGAAATGCGCCGGCTTCCTCCATTCTCAATTGCAAAGGCAATCATTCGTACATTTGCCACGTCTACAATCCAGTATTCTTTCACCTGTAAATCTTCATACAGCAGCCGTTTTGCCCCCTGATCATCTGCGAGTGAAGTATTAGCAACTTCAATGACTAATTCAGGAGACGGATAGCGATCTAAATCAATAATTGATGTTCCCCAAGGAATCGCTTGGGAATTATTACCAATGTAATAGGAAATATCAGGCTGGCACTCTTGAACCCCCGTTTGCCGGTAAGTTGTGTTAGTTATCCCTTTGATAGGAATGTGTTTAACGATGCAAAACAGGTTGACAGCAACAGTAATAATTGTATGATCGCAGCCGTGGTCATGTCCCAGTGGTGTCATTTCAATCCTCAAATGTCCATTGTGGTAGTAGCACTTAGCTTTTTCATAAGCTGGATTTTCGGTAATTTGGATGTATTCTTCCCAAGTTGCCGGCACCCAAATCTCACTCTTGATTTTAGTTTGTAAGTCACTCATGGCTTAATTCGATAGTGTGAGTATTCGCAAAATCTTCATCAAACTTTAACTTTCAAAAAGTAGCCTAAAATGAAGCTAACCTTTGACGGATTCATCTATTTATGATAGCGCTATCATCAAAGATAATAGTGCTATGTTCATGTTCTATTCACTTTTTCGCTTGAATGACTTGCAAACTGCCACCGGCATACAAAGCGTGCCGGCTCACTTCAAACCCTATCTCCGACAACACAGCCGGCACATCACTTTCAATGAGCTGCCAAGAAGTTTCTGTTTCAAACAACCACAAAAACACAGCAAAACCCGGCCAAAATAAAAGATTTGTGGGGCGATGAAAATCCACCATTGTAAAGATGCCGCCCGGTTTTAGCACCCGGTATACTTGTTGAAAAATTTGCCGGCGCTGTTGCGGTTCCATCTCGTGCATCGCCACACTTGTATGCACAATCTCGAAATAATTGTCAGGAAACGGCATCTTTTCAGCAAATGCTTCTACATATTCAGCTTGGGGAACATTTTGCTGAGCTCGTCTCAATGACAAAGGGGAAGCATCAAGGCCGGTAACAGATTGGGAGTATTTCACCAAAAATTGCGTTGCCTGACCGCTGCCGCAACAGAGATCGAGTATTTTTGTATCTTGATTTATTGACAAATCTTGCAAAGCCAGCCGGCGAAATCTGCTCTCTCCACCGACGCTAAGGGCAGCAATGCGGGAAATCCCATCGTATAGCCATTGATATCGATAACTCCAGTCTCTTAAAATTGTTGCCATTTCTCCACCCTTATTAAAAATATCTATCTATTAATCTTCACTCTTACTGCTAAAAAGGATATATTGTTAAAATCGGTAACAAAAATGAAAATACTGGGAAGCTGTAACTGATATGGGCCGTGTAGGGGTTTTATTGCTAAATCTGGGAGGGCCAGATCAAATAGAGGATGTCCGTCCCTTCCTGTTTAACCTATTTTCCGATCCAGAGATTATCCGCCTACCGTTTCCCTGGTTGCAGAAACCCTTGGCATGGCTGATTTCCTCCATGAGAGCTAAGAAATCTCAAGCAAATTACCTGCAAATTGGTGGCGGATCTCCCCTGCGTCGCATCACAGACGAACAAGCCCAAGCCCTGCAAAAGAACCTGCAAGAAAAGGGGAAAGATGCCCAAGTCTATGTGGGAATGCGTTACTGGCATCCGTTTACCGAAGAAGCTATTGCCAGAATTAAGCGTGACCAGATTGAACAGCTGGTGATTTTGCCCCTCTATCCTCAATTTTCAATTAGCACCAGCGGTTCCTCGTTCCGGCTGCTAGAAAAACTGTGGCTAGAAGATCCATCTCTCGAACGGCTGGAATATACAGCAATTCCTTCCTGGTACAACCGGCCCGGCTATCTGCAAGCAATGGCCCAACTGATTACCCAAGAATTAGACCAGTCTCCCAACCCTGATAACGTTCACATTTTCTTTAGCGCCCACGGCGTTCCCGTCAGCTACGTTGAAGAAGCCGGCGATCCCTATCAACAAGAGATCGAACACTGCACCGAGTTGATTATGCAGACGCTCAACCGGCCTAATCCTCACACCCTAGCCTATCAAAGTCGTGTCGGGCCGGTGGAATGGCTCAAGCCCTATACTGAGGATGCCATTAAGGAACTGGCTGCCGAGGGCGTTGAAGATTTGCTGGTTGTGCCTATCAGTTTTGTCTCGGAACACATCGAGACGCTGCAAGAAATTGATATGGAGTATCGGGAATTGGCGGAGGAAGCCGGTATTCATAACTTCCACCGGGTGCCGGCGCTCAATACCCACCCCGTATTTATTGACGATCTGGCTAATTTAGTCGTTGAAGCCCTTGAGACTCCTGGCTTGCAGTTGGCTTCTGTGATGCACCCCAAGAAACAGGTGAAGATGTATCCCCAAGAACGCTGGGCGTGGGGCATGACAACCACTGCTGAAGTGTGGAACGGGCGTCTAGCCATGCTGGGCTTCCTGGGATTGATGGTGGAGTTAATCACCGGCCACGGCCCTTTGCACTTTATTGGGTTGCTGTAACGCTCAAACATTAACCGGCAACTGAACGACTGAATGCACCTTTTTAGCTCAGTTTAAACAGCTTAACCCTTTCTCTTTTAAGAGGCTCTATATTGCTCCCCCTCAAACCTGTTTTTTATAGGTCTATCAGGGGGAATTTTTATGGTTTAATCGAGAAACGCTATTATTTAGCAATCGCTTGGCCGGCTCCAATTGCATCATTGTTGTTAAGACCCATTTGACCCAGCAGGCTGCCTTCATCCCAGCTAGCGCCTTTGAGATTTACACCAGCTAAGTTAGCTTTCTCTAAAAGCACCCCATTTAGCTTGGCATCCATTAAATTAGCGCCACTCAGGTTAGCATGACTCAAATTAGCATTACTCAAATCTGCAACACCGAGATTGGCGTTCGTTAGATTTGCACCCTTTAAATTTGCTTGATTTAAATTAATATAACAGAGATTAGCATCTCCTAACTCAGCATTACTTAGGTTGCTATTAGTAAAATTTGCCTCAAATAAATTGGCATTAATAAGATTGATATTAATCAAATTCGTATTTGTTAAATTGGCTTGAAACAGGTTAGCTTCACGCAAATTAGCTCCACTTAAGTTTGCACCGCTTAAATCAGCTTGAGCTAAATTCGCACCTTGAAGATTAGCACCGCTCAGATCGCATCCTTGACATTGTTTAGTTTTCAGTAATTGTTGAACGTGTGCGGGATTTTCCGCTTTCACCGGCATTGCTAAACAAAGTGTTGCCGGCAGCATTAAAGCCACTAAAAAGCTTAATTTCATATTTTCCTCATATATCACAACGCTTGCACTTTAGTCTTCCCGCCGGCAGACTAACGCTACCACAGCGTTATCTATTCAGTTTTTCCATTTAAGTTGCATGATTATGTAGCTTTAAAATTCCTTGAATTTCTAAATTTTTCAACTATAAACATTAAAAAAGCACAAAAAAACTGGCTCATCGCCAGTCATTACGTTCAGCTTATTGTTGCCACCACTATCACATTTAACGATAGTACAGTGTACTGCTAGCGAACCAAGCCAATTCCATTGGTGAGATTAGCACCCTTCACCCCAAGTAGATTTGCGCCATATAAATTAGCCGCGTTAAGATTTGCCTTATACAAATCAGCACCTCTCAAGTTGGCTCCATTAAGATTTGCCCTAAACAAATCAGCATTTCTTAAATTGGCACTAATTAAATCAGCACCTTGCAGGTTAGCCGCATTCAAACTAGCATCGGTTAAAATTGCTTCATCAAATGTAGCATTCACTAAATTCGCGACCGATAAATCCGCTGCGTTTAAATTCGCCTTACTGAGGTTCGCACCACTCAAGTTGGCACCTTTTAAATTCGCACCACTTAAATTAGCGCCGGCAAGATTCGCGTTCGTGAGATTGGCACCTCTAAGATCAACATTTGCCAAATCTACACCGCTTAGATTTGCACCACTTAAATTAAAACCCGGCCCGCGTCTCGTTTCTAATAACTGCTGCACCTGAACTGGATTTTCTGCGACTGCCGGCATCATTAAACCCAATGTCGTTGCAAGCACTGCTGTCGCCGCTAAAAGTTTGAGTTTCATCTTTCCTATCCCTCTATCACCCGTATTTTTGCGTAAGCTGCCGGCAAATTTTTTTAAGCCGGCTTGTCATATTTGTCGTTTACTATAAGTCAGCTAAAAATTATTTGAGCTTGACATTTCCGTGTATATACTTAAATTAACATAAAGTTTTAAAATCTGGCAACTTCACACTGAGCGATATTAACAAACCCCTGCTTATAAAACTGACTAAAATTCTCAAAATTTAGCTAAAAATCAGTCAATTTTGAATTTTGCGTGAATTCTCCATTGGCTGTCAGCAGCTAATATCGCAATCCTAAGTCGGTTTTCAGATTTCTAGCCGGCAAGATGCCCACACTCCAAGCTTTTTGCGGTGATGATCCTTAACTCATCACAAAAGATTGCTAGAGTTCAGTCGCCTAGCGTTTTTTAGACTTGTTGCAAAGTGAGTTAGAACGAAAATTGTGTTTGTACAGTCCCTACATAGATATTTGGGTTGTCGTCAAAATTATTGGCGTTGCCGACAAAATAAAAAGCCGGAAGAATTGCAATATTATCCGTCACCGGCAAATAATAAGTCAGCTCAACCTCATACTCGACCCCACCATCACCGGCTCCTGAAACCAGAAATTGCCGGCCATCCAAAACACTAAACGGCACTACATAAGATAGTGTCGCCAGCGCCCCCCTTTTACCGAGATCCGGGAAAGCAACACCTAATTGCACCGACTGCGCCTTAATCTCGCCACTTTCCACGCCCCTCGTTGCCGGCTCTAAATGGGTTTTTGCGTAAGTATACCGGCCAAAAAAGCCCAACCGAGGTGTCGCTAACCAATCAAAATTAAATCCAAAAACGTCGGCAGTGGCATCTTCAAGCGCTCCACCAAAGCCGTCATCTGCCGCCCCCATAATTGGTCGAGTTCTAATTTGTCCGTCAACCGGCTGAATGGTTGAGCGATCATAAAGAAATCTGAGATTAATCGTTCGGATAGGAGAGTAAGTCACTTGAGCCGTAAAAGCACGGGTGCCATTAAATAACCCTGTGCTTGGACTGCCGGCAGCAGGGCTAGCGACATACCCTAAATTTAGATTTAATCGTTCATTTAAACGCCAAAGCACGACAGCACCAGCTCCCCTTCCAGGATCTTGGACAAGGGTGCTGCCAAACGTATTGTTGCCCGTTGCGCCTTTACCAATGCCAGAGGTAAACGCGTTCGTGTCAAAATAGCGGAGCCATAAGACTCGCGGAGCTACCACGACTTGCAAAGAATCGTTCACAGGAAACGAGTAGGCAGCCTCTGACAAAACCACATCATTGGCAACCGCACTGGGCGTTAAGTCTAAAACTGGTGCCCCAAAAGTGTTATAAAAACCGGCAGACGTGTAGTAATTGGCAGAAGAATTACCATTGCCGGCTTGCAAAGTCATAAACAAACTATCCTTGCCGGTGAAGGATGTAGTGAGAAACAAGGCAATGCTCTGACTAAAGGTGAGGTTGGCATCTTCCTCAACTCTCGTCACAATCGGCTTGCCATCCGCCCCCCGCGCCGCCGGACTAAAAATGTCATTGGGATCAGTTCTTTCGACTCTGACATCTCCGCCGGCATTTGCTTTCGCCACATTGAAACTGATCAAGCCATTGAGCTTCGTGGTTGTGGAAAACTGATTCGCCTCCAGTTCATCTCCGCGTGCTTGTAGCGTATCGATTCGCGCCCGTACTTGCGCTAATTCTGTACTAAAATCCGCACTTAAACGCTGTAATATTGCTAAATCTTCCTGACGCAACCCATCCGGCTCACTTATGCTCAGTAGTTGATTGATGGCTTCTAGGGCTGCATTCAAACCGGCAGCGAATTCGTAGCGCGTCATCGCCCGGTTGCCGCGAAAGGTTCCGTCAGGATAGCCGGATATCGCACCATAGCGCTCAACTAAGCTTTGCAGGGCTTGGAATGCCCAATCTGTTGGCTGTACATCCGACAATTGAGAAACAGACGTTACCTGAGCGAGTGGATCGCTCAATTCCTCTGCGCCGGCATTTATTTGGGAAGCGTCTATTGCCATCAACGCTTTTTTCGGCGCAATGGGAGGCACTGCCATCACACTGAGGGAATTCAGATTCAATTGTTGTGAGACAGCCGGCAGACTGTGAGTTTTTGGCTCTTTTTGCGTAATCTGTGCAATTAATTTCTTCTCAACGCCCTGTCTTCGTGCGGCCAAGATCCCTGCTTTTTGAAGATTTTGTTCGTCTTTGTCACAACTAGCTTCACCGGCACAGTGTTCGATATCTTCTACTGAGCTTGCAAGATTACAGCAAGTTTGCAGCAATGGCTCAGCAGCAAAAACGCCAGTGGTAGCAAGCAAAGTACATCCCACAATTGGGGGACAAAGTTTTAAAGCCACCCAAAAAATATTAGTCATAATATCTGTGTTCTTCTAGTTGTCTGTGGTGAGCGTTTTGACAGCTAGTAGTGCACCGAGGGCGACCGTAACGAAGCGCTTCTTTAAGGTAAATAGCGAAAATCGCTCACTTTACGGATTAAATTGTAGTAATTTTGCAGCTATTCGGTCTTTTTTTTAATAATTTGGTTGCAAATCTTATTTCTCGCATCCGGTGAGTGCGAGAGGGAGTAAATTTTGCTTAATATTTAAACTCAATCGGGATTTCTTTTATAGCGGCGGGGATTTTTAGCCGGCCCTTGTTTGACATACCAGTTATACCACTCCTTAGAACTGCGAATGGCTAGCCACAACAAAACTAAAGCGATTAAGCCTCCCTGTGTAGGTGCATCAAAGGCGAACAGAACGAGGGAAACGCAAAGAATATCTTGAGCTAAAATCACCGGCAAGGGTAATCCGCGCAGCCGGTAAAACCAGCCGGCTTGAACCAGTTGCAACACCAGTGCCAACAAACCCCCGACTAGCCCAATAATCCACACAAATTGAGGTGGTGGGGCATTTGGTTGGGCGAAGGTTGCTTCAGCAATTGCCATGCCCATAATCGCACCCACAATGGGGCTAAATAACAGTTGGACAATTTGCAGGACACGCTGTCCCAAAAACTTTTTAGAAGCAAATAGCTCAAACAGCGACCAACTAACCAACACTCCCAGAACCACCGGCGGCGAGATCCGAGACAGCAACGGCACGCGAGACCACAGCTTATCACTTTCCAATAAGCCAATTAACAGGAGGGGCAGGGCGATCCTCATTCCCCCTGCCGCAGACGCAGAGAGCGCGGCTAGGAGTTCTAGCATAATGGTTTCAGCCTAAATTAAACATTGCTTGACGCTCAGCGACCTTCGATCACCCTGCCAGCTTAGGTTAATTGGACAATTGCCTTTGAAAACAAAGCTGGGGTTGATGCCAAACCCATACTTTTAGTCTATAGCTTGGATCTCTGTTGTGCAGCAACAATATTATTGTTCGCAGACAGGATTTCCTCAGCCTCAAGGATATTCTAGTGCTGGAGGCTTGTTCGTTCTGGAGTTTTCTTCCATTCTTTTGGCCATTTTATCAATATCTGTAGTCCTTTGGGATTGATAGGCCGGCGAGAAGAGGCAGGCGGTTGCCGAATTATTCCCGGCTCCTTGAGTCCGTCATAAATCGTAAATAAATAAACAAATCAGCATAGCCTGATATTATTTGACATTTTGTGTAAATAGATACAATAATTTAGATAGAGAGGTTTAAAAAACTTTTCTATCTAATTAGGTTTTGTTATAAGTATCGATTCAACAAGCCCCATTGTTGGATGTTTGGATGGGGAAATTTGCGAGTCATCGGCTCTCTGTTGGTTCGGTTTAGATTAACCGGGATCAGCGAAAGCCTCTCAATTGTGGTGCAAATATAAGTGCAAAACTGTAGGGTCATCATCGCACAAAGTCCCTGCAAAAATGCAAAGTGCGGATTGCCACTGGTAAAAGGAGCAAATACTTAAATGTCAGACTCACTATTTGCAGATGCTAGTAAGAGACTGGAAAAAGCCTTAAAATATGCATCAGTTTCTGAAGATGCGATCGAACGCTTAAAATATCCGAAAACCAGTTTAAGCGTCTCGATTCCTGTACGGATGGATAATGGCTCTTTGCGAATTTTCCAAGGCTATCGGGTTCGCTATGACGATACGCGAGGGCCGGGGAAAGGCGGGGTGCGATATCATCCAAATGTTTGCATGGATGAAGTGCAATCTTTAGCCTTTTGGATGACATTTAAATGTGCAGTCTTAAACTTACCGTTTGGTGGGGCAAAAGGCGGGGTGACGGTTAATCCCAAAGAACTCTCCAAACTGGAATTAGAACGTTTGAGTCGGGGCTATATTGATGCGATCGCAGACTTTATCGGCCCTGATGTCGATATTCCTGCCCCTGATGTTTATACGAACCCGATGATTATGGGTTGGTATATGGATCAGTACAGTATTATTCGCCGTCAACTGTCTCCAGCCGTTGTCACCGGCAAGCCACTTGCCATCGGGGGAAGTTTGGGGCGCGATACTGCAACCGCAGCCGGCGCATTTTATGTGATCGAAGCGCTGATGCCGAAATTTGAGCAGCCACCGGAAGCCACAACTGTTGCCGTGCAAGGTTTTGGCAATGCCGGCGCACATTTGGCAGAACTGCTGTCAAAAGCCGGTTATAAAGTCGTGGCGGTGAGTGATTCCCAAGGGGGAGTTTATGCCAAAAAAGGCTTAGATATTCCCAGCATCCGCCGATTCAAAGATTCTCATAAAGGTATCCAAGCGATCTACTGCGAAGATACGGTTTGCAATGTTATTGAACATGAAGTGATTACTAATGAGGAACTTTTAGGGTTAGATGTAGACATTTTGATTCCCGCTGCCTTAGAAAATCAAATTACTGAGGCAAATGTCAATAACATCAAGGCTAAGTATATCTTTGAAGTTGCGAATGGCCCAACTACTTCTGGTGCAGATAAAATTCTAGAAGAAAAGGGCGTTTATGTATTTCCAGATATTTTGGTGAATGCCGGCGGCGTCACAGTTAGCTATTTCGAGTGGGTGCAAAATCGCAGCGGATTTTACTGGACACTCGACGAAGTTAATCACCGCTTGAAAGTGAAAATGGTGGAGGAAACTCAGCAAATTTGGAAAATTGCTCAAGAACTTTCCATTTCCATGAGAACAGCCGCTTATGTCCATGCTTTAAATCGGCTGGGTGAAGCATTAAGCGCCAAAGGAACCAGAGATTATTACATCAATAGCTAATCTCTAAACCCTCGCGTCTAAAATAAACCTCTTGCAAAAATCTTAAAAATCCACAAACAAACGCATCAAATCATTTTTTGCAAGAAATCCAAATTAGCGAAAGGCATAAGAAAAACTTCTTTCTTTTGCCTTTTTTTATTGACTTTTTTCCTAATTTATTGTTTTGCCTGAAAAGTCAAAACTCGCCGGCTTAGAACTCCGTATCAGAGGCGGGTTGCCGGCGTTTCCGCTAAAATCCAGAAAACGCCTTATCTGGGTTCTCATGAATAACATCCTCCTGAACCGGCGCAACTGCCTGACTAAACTCTCAGTTGCCAGTCAATTAATCGTATCCAGCCTGTTTTTAGGTCTTGCCGGCAACTTGGGTATGTCAGTCAGCGCACAGCCATCCATCGCGCCGGTGGTGGCCCAATCTCAGCCGGCCCCCGCAACGAACCCTGTTGCCCAGCAATTACTGGGGCAATGGCAAGCAAAAGATCCATCAGGGCAAGAACTGCTGATGTTCGTCTTTGCGCCAGAAAACAAGCTATACATCATACTCCCGTCTACTGAACAACCCGACCCTGCGGTTGAGATGCGCTATCGCATTGATGCAGCCCAAAACCCCATGCACTTGGATGTGCAAATTAATAGTGATGATACGGTTATGACGTTGTTTGAGGTCAGCCCCGATGGCAAGATGCGTGTGCAACTCGACGGCACAAATCCCGGAGTCCCCAGACCAACAGCACTAACGGACGCGGCAACAGTATTCGAGAAGGTTTCTGACGCCACGACGGTGCCGGCGGATGCTGAAATAGTCGGGTTTGAAGAACAAAAAGGGATGGCACAGCAAAGCGAAGCCAGACTGTTTATGAGCGCGATGAATCGAGCACAGCAGGCTTATCAGTTGGAAAACAATAAATTCGCCGCGACGATTGAGGAACTAGGTCTAGGGATTAAGCCAGAAACAGAGTTTTATCGCTACCAGATTGTGCCCCAAGGCGATGCGACCAAAAGCGTACTGATGACTGCCCAAGCAAAAAGTGCGGAATTGAAAAGCTACAGCGCTGCAGTATTTGTGATGACAAATAATGCTGAGGAAATCACCATTCCGGTACTGTGTGAAACTGAGCAACCTTCCACCTCGTCTCCCCCGATGCCAACCGCCCCTAGCACTGCGACTGGCCAGGGTCAGTGTCCGGCTGGGTCTGTAGCTGTAACGTTGCGTTAAGTGTATAGCGACGCAACGTAGTCACCGTAACCGTTATAGGGCAGGGTCGGGCGTTTTTCCCAAGTTAAGGCCGGCCCTGGCCCAACCATCCGTTCTGTTGCTTGGGACCAGCGGGGGTGGGGTTTAGTGGGGTTAACGTTGGCCTCGAAGTCATACTCGCTGGGAATTAGGCTGTTCCAAAAGGTGGCCGGTTGCTTGTCGAGGAATTCGATTTTGACGATGGATTTGGCTCCTTTAAAGCCATATTTCCAGGGTGTCACCATACGGATAGGAGCACCGTGTTGTTTGGGGAGGGTGTGACCATAGATGCCGGTGGCGAAGAATGCTAGATCGTTTGCCATCTCCTCAATCCGCAGTCCTTCGGTATAGGGCCAAGGCAACTCGCCAAAATGTAACGGGCCGGGGGTAATTTTCGGGTCGTAGAAAGAGGTGAAGCGAACAAATTTAGCAGCGGAAGCCGGTTCTACATCTGCAATTAGCTGTTTCATGGGGAATCCAATCCACGGCACCACCATTGCCCAAGCTTCTACGCAGCGGAATCGATAGATACGTTCTTCAACGGGAAATTTTTTCTGGAGATCATCTAAGTCATAGGTGCGGGGGTTTTTGACCAAACCTTTGACTTCAACTTTCCAATCTTCGGTTGGCAAAGCTTGGGCGTTTTCCCAAATACCTTTGGTGCCACCAAACTCATAAAAGTTGTTGTAAGTAGAGGCGAGAGATTCGTCAGTGAGAGTCCTGTCAACTTTGTCAAATTTGGGATTGCGTTGAACGGAACTCAGATCCTCTGTGCCGGCAGCCGGATTAATTTTTGATTTGGTTTTGCTCTCGCAGCCAAGTACCGGCAGAATCGTGGCACCTATGCCGGCACCGATCAGGGTTTTGACGAAGCGACGCCGGTTGAGAAATACATCTTCATCGGTCACTTCTCGCTCTGGAATTTCCCAAATTTTAGGAATGCGGATCAGTACCATCGAAAAGTAACTCCATCTTTAATGCAGCATAATTTTAATGATAACAAATAATTTAAACGATTTTTAATTTTATAAATTACATCATTTGTTATTTTATATCTAAAAAGCTTACTCTTTTTAAGATTTATAGTGTTAACTTACTGATTTTCATTCATTTTGCTGAATCTGACTTCTTATCCACTCCCGAAACAACCGCAGCAAAGCTTTTTCTTTTGTCGTTTTTCTCAATTCCAAAAACCGCTCGATTTCAGTTTGTGGAAGAAAAGGGAAAGTGGGGGAATTATTGCATTCTGCATATTCCTTTCCTTCTAAGTGATAAATGATTAAACGAGTTCCGTCATAACGCCAGACTTCCGGTACACCTAAACTTGCGTATAATGCGAGCCGGTTAATTGAACTACTTGCAATGTCAATCTCAATGACTAAATCTGGTGGAGGATCTTGATTTAAGTCAATTTGTTCTTTATCCCAGACTAAATCCTCGTTCTGGATATAGTAGCACTGATCAGGTTCTAATCCGCGATCCAAATCTTCACGCTTACAGGTTCTTGAACCTAGGCTGTAAATATCAGTATCCAATTCCTCACTTAGGGTTTCTACAAAACGCCCTAAGATTTTTTTATACTTTTCGTGTGGATCTAAAGGCGTCATGATTTCTAAAGTTCCTCGGTCATAAGTCAAGCGAATTCCTGGCTGTTCTGCTAAATCTTGCACGAGGAATTCATAAGTCTGCCAGCTAATATTTTTTAGCAGAACTCTAGAAGTGGGATTTTGAATCAGGGTGGTTGTCATTGCTTATGGATACCTGCCTGATAATTTTTCTAAAACCGGCTTGTGGTTTGTTCTCTCTTTCAACAACAATCTCGCCCCACTCACCGCAGTTGATACAGGAATTATATCAAATGTAAAAGCTCACCGGCATGAAGTCCTAAAAATGTAGCCGGCTATCCTCTTTGATACAACCGGCCTCTTAATTTTTTTCTTGCTTAATCACAATTGATTAACTATTCTCTGGTAAATTATTGATTTTTGCACAAACTTCTACCGCTTTCTCGTAGGCTTTGTTAAATAATTCAGCCGCCTCATCATGCCGGTTTAACCTCGACATCGTTTATTTCCCAGATGCTTGTCCTGTATTCCCTCAATGGCATTGAAAAAATCTTAAAATAAGCTTATGAATTTTGCTGTATTTATATTTTTGTGGTTTTATGCCGGCATAAGTTAGAAAATTTAGCACAATCTAAAGATCAGGGCAGATATCAAAGATTAAAATAAGAAAAAATAACACCGGCTCCAGCGAACTCTTCCGAATTAGGGAAATTAGACACAATGAGTATGAGGAATTGGGATTTGACTTGACGCAATGCCGGCAATGTGAGTTACCGCAAGCAAACGTAGCGAAATGTAAAATCATATTGCAAGGATTTTAAAAATCTTTAAAAATCCTCTACAACTGAATCAGAGCTTTACACTAGAAATTTAAACGAATGTTGCGAGGGACGTTATGAATAACCCGAATGATGGATATCGTTTAGTCTGCACCCTGACCTTTGGTGATATTTACGGTCAAATCATCGTTTGGTTAATGGTCATCTTCATTAGCCTAGCCACCGCACTCGCGCTGTGGAGTACCACTCGCCAAATTTACGCACTGGCAACCGTTGGACTCATCCTTGTCCTCTCTCTCCCCTTCCTCCTCTTTGCCTTCGTCACCACCCTGCTGAACCACATCGAGTTTGCGCCGGTAGAAACCGCAAAAAACCCACAGCCGCAGGGCAACGTCCCCACTCAGAAAACCGTCCAAGCCACAAGCTGAATAGCGGCGCGAGTAAGAGGGGAAGAGTGGAAGTTATCCTCCATGCCCTATTCCCCTACCGTTCTTGTTGGCGCAGCCTTGCCCTATTCCCTATGCCCTATTCCCCATGCCCTATCTAAAACCTTCCCTGCCTTTTGGTGGGGAGTTTTTTTCAATGGGTGAGCGTAAATAGAGAAAGAAGCACATATTAAGCAAAATATGCTAGACCATGATGTGATTATTGTTGGCGGTGGATTAGCCGGCTGCCGCGCCGCCGTCGAAATTGCCCGCACCGATCCGAATTTAAAAGTAGCTGTGGTGGCGAAAACCCACCCGATTCGATCTCACTCGGTTGCCGCCCAAGGTGGCATGGCTGCCTCACTAAAGAACGTTGATTCCGAGGACGATTGGAAAGCCCACGCCTTTGATACTGTCAAGGGTTCAGACTATCTTGCCGATCAAGATGCGGTGGAAATTCTTGCCAAAGAAGCGCCCGATGTGGTGATTGATTTGGAACACATGGGCGTTTTGTTCTCCCGGTTGCCCGATGGACGTATTGCCCAGCGTGCTTTTGGGGGGCACTCTCACAACCGCACCTGCTATGCGGCTGACAAAACCGGCCATGCAATTTTACACGAATTAGTTAACAACCTGCGCCGGTATGGCGTCCACATCTATGATGAGTGGTACGTCTTGCAGATGATCCTGGAAGACGGGCAAGCCAAAGGCGTTGTCATGTACCGCATCGATGATGGCAAGCTGGCAGTGCTCCGCGCAAAGGCGGTGATGTTTGCCACCGGCGGCTATGGTCGTGCTTACAATACCACCTCGAATGATTATGCCTCCACCGGCGACGGGTTGGCAATGTCTGCCCTTGCCGGCATTCCTTTGCAGGATATGGAGTTTGTGCAATTCCATCCCACCGGGTTGTATCCTGTGGGTGTGTTGATTTCTGAAGCCGTGCGCGGTGAAGGTGCCTATTTAATCAATAGCGAGGGCGATCGCTTCATGGCAACTTACGCCCCCAGCCGCATGGAACTCGCACCACGTGATATTACTTCTCGCGCCATTACCAAAGAAATTCGCGCAGGACGTGGTGTTCATCCGGATGGCAGTGCCGGCGGCCCTTTTGTCTATCTGGATTTGCGTCACATGGGGCGTGAGAAAATTATGCTTCGGGTTCCCTTCGCTTGGGAGGAAGCACACCGGCTGCTGGGAATTGATGCGGTTGAGAAGCCGATGCCAATTCGTCCGACTGTTCACTACTCGATGGGCGGAATTCCCGTCAATATTGAGGGCAAGGTGCGGAGTGGGGTTGATGGGTTTGTCGAAGGCTTATTTGCTGCCGGTGAGGCGGCTTGCGTATCGGTTCACGGCGCAAACCGGCTGGGGAGTAATTCCTTGCTGGAATGTGTGGTGTATGGCAAGCTGACGGGCGCTGCGATCGCTCAATATGTGCAAAATCGCAAGTTGCCGCAAGTGGATGAGCAACGCTATCTGACTGCTGCGGTTAAACAAATTCAATCCCTGTTAAATCAAGCCGGTAAACTTCGCATCGGGCAGTTGCGTCAGTCTTTCCAAGATTGCATGACAGATCATTGCGGGGTATTTCGCACTGAAGAAACAATGCGCGAAGGTTTAAATCAACTGGAAGAATTACAGCAACAATACCAGAAAATCTATTTAGATGATAAGGGAAGTTGCTGGAATACGGAAATTCTTGAGGCGATTGAACTGCGGAATTTAATGATTGTCGGTAAGGTGATTCTCACTTCCGCATTGAGCCGGCAAGAAAGTCGCGGCGCTCATTGCCGCGAGGATTTCACTGAGCGCGATGATGAGAATTTCTTGAAACATACGCTGGCTTTTTATTCGCCGGCTGGCATTGATTTGCAATACCGGCCTGTTGCAATTACCATGTTCCAACCCCAAGAACGGAAGTATTAATTTGCTGGCTTTCAGTTTGCTTTCTTGTAATGAGGGGGAGAAAAATTAACGCTAAACTCTGATAAAATTCAGATATTATTGTACCCTTCTTAATCAGCCCGAAATACTGCTGCCGGCTGCACTTTCCCTAGGTAGCGCAAAGCATTCGGATACAAAAATCGTTTAAAACTCCGATTAATTGCTCCCCGAATGCTTTGCCCCTACAATTGAATGAATTGGGTGCTGAAAGAGAAAACACTTACTTGATCTAACTCATCATGGAAAGCTACCGAATTATTTCAGAACTGAATGAGGAGCAAATTTCAGAGTTAACAGAATTATACAGTCATGAATTCTGGAGCCACAACCGCAACCGGCAAGATGTAGTGAAGATGTTGGCAGCTTCAGATATTGTGATCGGATTGGTCGATGAGTGCGATCATCTCATCGGTTTTATTCGCATCTTAACAGATTTTGTCTACAGAGCATTTATTTTTGATGTGATTGTTAAGTCCACTCATAGAAATCAAGGTTTGGGAAAAAAGTTAATTGATTCTGTTGTCGAGCATCCTCAATTGCAATCGGTGGAGTTATTGGGTTTGTACTGTCTGCCAGAGATGATGCCGTTTTATGAGCGCTGGGGCTTTACAAATGAACTAGGTGGAATTCAATTAATGGCTCGACTAAATCAGCATTCCGCTTCTTGATACATTTTTATTTGCTATAAAGTTAGATAATGTTTAGTGCTATCTAGCTCCAAACTAAAGCGATTGTAGCTCGCATAAAGTAACAAAAAAAACCGTAAGGTGAGGGTTGAGCGTGGACGAATTTGCTCCAATTATTCAGGGTAATTGGCAAGATTGGCTGACTGTCGTGGGATATATAGCCTTCGCCGGCTTCATTATGTGGCGCGTCTTTACAACCGGCAAAAAGTAAAGTATCGGCATACCGCTTGCTAAAAGTGAATCTATATCGCTAATCTAACCAAAGAAAAACTATTGTGGAGAAGTTGCAATTGTGAGAGAGGCTAGTAACGTTCTGGGTGGAAAACTGGAAACTTGCTGCACATCCCCGATCACCGGATTTTATCGGGATGGCAAATGCAACACGGGTGGGGGTGACATGGGTGCTCACATTGTTTGTGCCCAAATGACGGAAGAATTTTTAAACTACACGAAATTGAGGGGAAATGATTTAAGTACCCCTGTGCCGGCGTTTAATTTTCCAGGTTTGAAACCGGGAGATCGCTGGTGTTTGTGCGCCTCTCGCTGGAAAGAAGCGCTGGATGCAGGAGTCGCACCTCCTGTCGTTTTGCCGGCAACTCATGCCTCAGCTTTAGAATACGCTTCTTTAAACGAACTGAAGCAGAACGCTTTAGAACTTTAGGTTATAATTTGCCCTTGTTTTCCTCATAATATCCTGCCGGTGTTCTCAGTTACCCGCGTTACAATTGCATTATTTTGGACTGCTTAACCGCAACGTTCAACCCAATCAATTTCAGGTAACTGGCCGGCTCGGATATAGATAACGCGATGTCCATCTGTCTCAAAAATTAAGCGAGAGTTACTATCCTCTGCATCTTTAGGAATCACCGTCATAAAATGCCCTCCGGGGATGTATTTATGGTCAGTAATTTCCAGCTTTCCAGCATATAAACTTTTAATTTGGGCTTCTGTATCCCCAATTCGAGCACCGCTTAGAGTTGAAATTGTGCGAATCTCTTGAGTCACATCAACCAACTGAGGCCGATTATTAATATCTTTGGTAATTTGAGAAGTTAAATCGACTCGGACAATGCGATTGGAATTAAGCATAAACTCCAACCCGTCTGGAGCATCTGGCAACTTCACATAGCTGCAACTTTCACTCACATCAGGTGCCTTGCCATCTAAGGCAACCAGTTGAGTTCCTGCGGCTTGAGAGGCTTCCTCAACCGTCATCCCGACCCGAATGGCACCAAACCCCTGCGTTGTCACTTTAGCAGAATAGAAGCGCTGCGCTTGGTTGCTAGGGGGTGCCGGTGACTCGGAAGCAATCGGTGTAGTGGTTAATGGTTGAGCGATCAACGCTTGATCTGAGGTTTGCGATTCACAAGCAACCATATTCAGCAGCAGAATTGAAGTGATTCCTATAAACTTTAACTTTGCAACTTTCATAGAATTTTCTCGACTTAAACTTTTAATTGTTCAGATTATTGCCGTCTGCATCTATAGACACAGCATGAAAGAGCCGGTTTCCGCAATCTGACAAAAAAAAAGTTAAAGCCGGCAATCTTGTTTTCTCCGCAATTTATCGTGCCGGTGCAATTGCTTCTTCTAAAAAGTTCCCTAATTCAGCCTTACTCATCTGACTCTGCACAACCTGGATCACCAAGTCATACGCCTGATCATTCGTCAAATTAAGAGAATAGCGATTCAATCGTAAAAAAGTATCCATCACCGCAAATGCTGTCCGCTTGTTCCCATCAATAAACGGGTGATTCATTGCCAAATGATAAAGATATGCGGCGGCTTGTTCATGAATTGTAGCGTGTAGAAGCGTGCCGGCAAATGTCGCTTGGGGTTGAGCGAGAGCAGACTCTAGCAAACCGCTATCTCTGATTCCCTCGCTTCCCCCAAAGCTAGCAATTTGTCTAGCATGAATCTTCAGAACCGCAGTTTTGTTGAGAAACTCATGAGTTGGCAAGGCGACGGTAAACCTCCTCTCTCTCCCCTTCAGAGTCCAGGTATGCCTGCCATACCCGATCATTTATGCTAGATTGTTCCTCAGCTTTGAGAGAACGCACAAACTCTAATACTTTTTGCAGATCAGACTCCGGCACTTGATCAAGTTCCTGAAAGAGCTGTTCTTTAATGGTCATTATCCTAAATTGTTAGATAAAGCATTATTTAATTTTACACTAATCGGGGTGCCGGTATCCACTATTATAATAAGATAACATCTGTCTGATTCCGCTCACGGAGGCAGCCTCAAATGGTACAAATATCTCCTCAATCTCTGAACTTAGAGGAGTTTCTCAAACTCCCAGAGACGAAGCCGGCTAGTGAGTATATCAACGGTGAAATTATTCAGAAATCTATGCCAAAAACTCGCCATTCCCGCCTTCAGGGAAAGTTGATCAGTACAATCAATGAAGTGGTGGAGGATCGCCGAATCGCTTATGCTTTCCCTGAACTTCGATGTACATTTGGCGGGCAGTCAATCGTTCCTGATGTTACTGTTTTTCACTGGATTAAAATTGAATTCAATGGATACGGGGAACCTGTCGATGATGTTTTGATAGCCCCCGACTGGACGATAGAAATCCTTTCCCCAGAACAGAGTTCAAACCGAGTGACAGGTAAGATTTTGCACTGTCTGAGTTATGGCTCTCAATTAGGATGGTTAATTGACCCGGATGATCGCTCGATCTTGATCTTTTTACCGAATCAACAACCCCAATTATGCCGGGGAAGCGATCAGTTAGTTGTGCTGGATGGAATCGATCTTTTGTTAACGGCAGAGCAAGTTTTTGGCTGGTTAAGAATGGCCGGTTCAGCAGGCTAAATCTTGTCGGTGGTGCCAACAATGGAAACCAACATTAAGCTAATTTAGTAAGGTTTATTCTAACAGCCATCTGAATAAATCTCCTACACTCAATCGCAGCTCACTGGCAAAGGAAGGAACGGGAACTTTCTGTTCAGATTCATCAAAAACTTCCGTCTGCTGCTGGGGACGATAAACAAAAACTGTTTTCTCCTCTGGATCAATCAACCAGCCCATTTGAGTCTCAAATTTCAGGCATTGGATAATTTTTTTTGTTACTTTTGTTTGACTTTGTTCGGGTGATAAAATTTCAATAATCCAATCGGGAGCTATGGGAAATACATTCGCTACACTGCCATTGTCTTCGCGGGGAATTCTGTTCCCAACAAACACAGATACATCAGGCACGATTGCTCTGCCACCAAACGTGCATCGTAATTCAGGAAATGCCCTTGCTATTCGCTGCGGTTTTAAAGCTGCATTAATTGCCGTTACCAATTCACCCTGAATTACGCTGTGTTGACCCTGTGGCATAGACTTCTGAATAATTTCTCCGTCTATATATTCACTAGCCGGCTCTGTTTCTGGCAGTTTTAGGAACTCTTCTAAGGTTAGAAGTTTAGATGATGTCTGTATCATTTGAGGCTGCCTCCAAATTTAGGTTAGTAAAGTAGGTAACAGCAGCTATTGAGTGTAACACCGGCACCAAAAACTGCTCACTACTTTTCTGATTATTAAAAATCGACAATCGCTCAATCCGAATTCTTATTGAAAGAGCGATTGCCAATGAATTAGCGGTCACGCGACAGCAAATTTGATACGGCTGCGTGCATAAACGCAATATCAGGATCGCGCTGAATTGCTTGATAGTAACGCTGCTCTCGCGGCGTCCCTTCTTCTGAAGGGTGAAGCAAGCTACGAGCTTCGTTTAATAGCTCATTTGCTCTGTCCAAGGTAATTGGTTCTTTCGCGCTGACAGCTTCATCAATTTCGACAATAAACTGAGACAATGGCCGCAGCCAGCTAAACCATTCATCACCGACAACAAGCTGGAAAAATTCGCCTTTTGACTTGATAGGGCCATGAGACTGCTCATAAACCCCTCGTTCTGAGTGCAGCAGCGCTTTGTGCAAGTGGAGCACTGCATCGCGCACTTCGCGCAGGCGGTGAAAGGGAAGATCGAGACCGGGATTAGTTGGAGACATTGACAAGCATGATAATCGCTACTTCTTCGATCTTGTCATATTGATTTGATTCTCTGCGAGATCACACGTGAATCTCTGAAAACCGGCAGGGTGGACAAAAGCCCACCGCTACCCGCAAACCGAGCGATCTATGCCTTAAACTTCTCAGTAATTCGCCGCATCGCCTCCTCTACATTTTCCCGGCTATTAAATGCCGAAATGCGGAAGTACCCTTCGCCGGCAGCACCGAAACCAGAACCCGGTGTTCCCACTACATTGCAAGTTTGCAGCAACTTATCAAAGAAATCCCAACTTGAAAGGTTATTTGGTGTTTTTACCCAAACATAAGGTGCATTCACGCCACCATAAACAGCGATACCGGCTTCACTCAGTTTCTCGCGGATAATTTTGGCATTTTCTAAATAGAAACTGACCAATGCTTTAACTTGTGCCTTTCCTTCCTCAGAATAAACCGCCTCAGCCGCACGTTGCACGATGTAAGAAACGCCATTAAATTTAGTCGTTTGTCGGCGGTTCCACAGCTTCCACAGTTCTACATCAGAACCATCAGATGTTTTTGCCGTGAGTGTTTTTGGCACGACTGTAAACGCACAGCGAGTGCCGGTAAATCCCGCCGTTTTGGAGAAGGAACGAAACTCGATTGCACAATCTCGTGCGCCTTCTATTTCGTAGATAGAATGGGGAAGATTTGGATCGGTAATATAGGCTTCGTAAGCTGCATCAAAAAAGATGATGGAGCCATTCGCCTTAGCATAATCTACCCACGCTTTTAAGTGTTCCTTGGTGGCAACTGCGCCGGTGGGATTATTGGGGAAGCAAAGATAAATTAAATCGACTTTTTGAGTAGGAATTTGAGCGGTAAAATTGTTTTCTGCGGTGATAGGCAGATAAACTAAACCCTCAAATTCGCTCTTGTCGTTAGCAGTGCCGGTGTGTCCTGCCATCACGTTTGTGTCTACATAAACGGGATAGACGGGGTCGGTAACGGCAATCGTGTTGTTATCGCCAAAGATGTCGAGAATGTTGCCGGTGTCGCATTTAGAGCCATCAGAGATGAAGATTTCCGACGCATCAACGTTGCATCCCCGCGCCTGGAAGTCATCGCCGGCAATTTTTTCGCGCAGCCAAGCATAACCCTGCTCTGGGCCATATCCTTTGAAGGTGGCGCGATCGCCCATTTCTTCGACTGCTTTAATCATCGCTGTGCGGCACGCTTCCGGTAATGGTTCCGTGACATCACCAATGCCTAGCCGGATAATCTTGGCGTCAGGATTTGCCTCAGCAAAGGCATTCACTCGTCGCCCTATTTCAGGAAACAGGTAGCCGGCTTTAAGTTTGAGGTAGTTATCGTTAATCGTTGCCATGTTTAATCATCACAAATGCCCTAAAACAGCTTACTGCTAATCGTCGCGCTATGGGGAGTCTCTCACGTTTGCACACATATCAGGCAGTTAGCTGATTATTAAGATAATCTGAGGGATCTTTTCCAATTTTTACTGTGCGCCACAAATTTTTAAAGCTTTTCCCATCTATTTCACCGCAGATTTAACGCTCAGAGGTGCGATAATGCCTGATGGAGAAATCTAGAAACCGGCATACTTTCAGGAAAACTTAGAACAAGAAATATCCATGACGAAAAAAATTATCCATACTGAACAAGCACCGGCACCCGTTGGCCCTTACAATCAAGCAGTCGCAGCAACCGGCACGATGATCTTTGTTGCTGGTCAAATTGCGATTGACCCCAAAATTAATGATATTGTCTTTCCCGACGATGTCGCTAAGCAGACCGAACAAGTGATGAAAAATATTGAAGCAATTCTAACAGCGGCTGGAGCCACTTTTAATGATGTGGTGAAAACGAGTGTATTTCTCTTAGATATGAATGATTTCGCGGCGATGAATGCCGTTTATGGGAAATATTTTGATGAGGAAACAGCGCCGGCACGCGCGACAGTTCAGGTTTCCCGTTTACCTAAAGATGTGCGGGTAGAAATTGAGTGCATTGCGGTGATTGCCGGCTAAAGTTAGTTACTGAAAATCCATTTAGTGCATCTGGGATTTGTCAAAATATGGAAGTGGGAGCATCTTGCTCCCTGAGATGACGACAAGCGGGCAAGATGCCCGCATTCCATGCTTTTCAGGCTGAGGACTGCTACATTTCCCCTTAAATTGAAATGATCACGCCTAGGCTTTCGTTAGACATCCGATCAACAGCAGATAAAGCATAAGTCCCCGGTTCAACTGCTGTAGATGTTCTGGAAGCCGCCATCACTCGCACCAGCGTCCAAGTCTGACCATTCTGCCGGTAAAGCGTCCAAGCACGAATGTCATTGTTCGCTACAGCATTCCACACGATTTGATTGTCTACACGCTTGACTCCCTTTGGCAAAGTTGGGGGAGTAGAATCTAAAGCCGGCATGGTGGGTGCGAGTGCCGGCTTTGCATAAATTTCCTGCTTGAATTTGTCAGCAATTCCGTGCCGGTTTTCATTCAAAACCTTCATGCTATAGAAAATATTTCCTAAAGCCATCTGGCTATTCAAGCTGCGGGTAATTTCAATCTGCCTTTGTGTTTCCTGAAGCGGCCAGCTTGTCCCATCGATCCGTTCAATCGTATTGCCAACGTAAAAATGCTTGCCCTTGGGATTGTTTTGCAGCCACCATTTTAGCAACACAGGATAACTTTGTGCCGGCCTGTCAATCACCCAGTAAAGTTGCGGCGCGTAGTAATCAATCCAACCTTCAACTAACCATTTTTTCGAGTCGGTATAAAGTTGATCGTAAGAATCTAACCCTTGAATTTGTGCCGGCTGTCCGGGACGAAAAATACCAAAGGGACTAATTCCAAATTTGACGTGAGATTTGATAGCACGAATGCCTTGGCCGAGGCGGAAAACTAATTTATTAACATTTTCCCGTCGCCAGTCGCCGAGGCTCATTTTTCCCCCGGCAGCTTGATAGGCAGCGTAGGTTTTGTTATCTGGAAAAGGGATATTGAGTTTTGGATACGGATAAAAGTAGTCATCAACATGAACGCCATCGATATCATAGCGGCGCACCACATCCATCACCACGTTATACGTTAAATCCTGAACAACTGCCGCGCCTGGGTCCATCCACAGCTCATTGCCATATTTGTAAACATATTCGGGATGCGTAACGGAAATGTGAGGGGCGACTGTTTTGGCATCATTAATTACACCTTTGGCGCGGTAGGGATTGAACCAAGCATGAAGTTCAAGATTGCGTTTGTGACTTTCTTCAACCGCAAATTCTAGGGGATCGTAATAAGGGTTTGGCGCTTTGCCTTGAGTGCCTGTCAGCCAATAACTCCAAGGCTCTAATTGTGAGGGATAAATTGCATCGCCTTCTGGACGGACTTGTAAAATAACAGCATTAAAGTTTAGCGATTTAAGCCGATCAAGAATGGCAATTAATTCTGCTTTTTGCTGTTCCACCGGCAGTCCAGGTTGTGAAGGCCAATCTCGACTCCAAACGGTTGTCACCCACGCACCGCGAAACTCTCGCGTATGTCCAACTGCCGCCAGTGGAGTTGTGGGAACAATGTAGTTCGATTCAATGAGCGGAGCTTGGCCGGTTTTAACTAAAGCTTGATAGATAAAAGCGACAACATCCGCACGCGTTGCTGGATAAAATGGCTGTAAAGATTTTAAGTTGGGATAGTTAACAACCATTCCCGCGCCGGTTGCGATTGCAACTTTGTCAGTTGCATAGTCAGGAATGCCGGCAGCATCTTGATAAAATTGCGGTAATTTTGCCTTAAAGCCGGCTGCATTCTCAACAGTAATTCCTAAGCCACTGACAAGGGAAATTAAAACTTGCGCTCTTGTGATTTGATCTCCCGGACGGAAGCGCTGTTCGGGATAGCCTGATAAAAACTCGGTTTCGTAGGCTTGTTGAATCGCTGATGCTGCCCAAAAGCCAGGAGCAACATCTACAAATGGAACGTATTGCCGCTTTAAAGGTTGCTTAAAAGCTCTTTGCAGGACGGCAGCATACTCAGCCCGACTTATGGGTTTATCTGGTCGGAACGTGCCATCGGGGAATCCACTAATAATATTACGCGCGCGTAAGCCTTCAATGAAAGGACGCGCCCAGTGAGTTTGAATATCAGAAAATTGTGAGCCGGTCGTTACCATATTTAAGTCTCTCTAGATTGCTTTGATTTTACCACCGGCATTGTGGTCTGCCGGTAGGGGTCTAGACCGATTTTTCGGTTGGTTGGTTGCTAATTCAGCCTTGTCTGCATTGCGGTTAGTTAAATAGCATACGTGCCGGTTGCCGGCTGTCACCGTTTTTCTTGACACATCGTAACTTGACTTAATTAAGTTAATATGATAGTCAAATAATTTGCTGTTAAGCGAAAAATAAAGTATCTATCGTGCTTTTGTTAGTATAAACAAAAAGACGTACCAAAGGGTTGTTTTATGATTCCCACAACTGCCGAACGTCTCTACACTTTTGCAGAATATCTTGTTTATGATGATGGCACAGATAACCGTTATGAACTGGTTGAGGGGAAGTTAACTCAAATGAATCCCCCGACTGTCAAGCATCTTTTGATTGCCAAGTTCATTGAGCGGGTATTAGATGCAGAAATTAACCGTCTTGGTTTGCCTTGGCTGTGCTTAAGAGAAGCAGGAGTCAGAACGGGTTATAAAAAATCCAGGTTGATGGATGTTTGTGTTGTGCCGGCAGAATTGGCGATGGAATCGCGTGATCATTCTGCGGTTTTCCAGCTACCTCCCTTGTTAGCGGTGGAAATCGTCAGTCCTGAATCAATTAAGCGTGACTATCGATATAAGCGTTCTGAGTATGCGGCCTTAGAAATTCCTGAATATTGGATTGCCGATCCGATAGAGTCTAAAATTTCAGTGCTGATACTGGAAGAGGGATTGTATGAAGAAACCGTGTTCACCGGCACTCAGCAAATTGTTTCTCAAATTTTCCCAGAACTATCTTTAAAAGTTGAGCCGGTGTTAAAATATGGAAATATCGGTGAGTGAATAAACTTTTTGCAAAAAAGCCGGCAGAAAAGTCAAAAATTCGGGCAATGAATCGCCCCACCCACTCATTTAAAACATAGTAAACAGTCATAAACAAACCCAATTTAGGGAGCTGGTGCGATGTCAGTTGATGCGACAACAGAAGCAATAGCCCAGACTGAATTAACCGCAGAGTGGCAACCCCCAATGCCACCCACAGACTTGATATTTGATGATGGAGTCCCCTTGGAAACGAATCGTCACCGCACGGCAATGAATGTACTGATCCGCTCCTTGCAACAAGCTTGGGCGAGCCGGCAAGACTTCTTCACCGGCGGCAATATGTTCGTTTACTACAGCAGCACCCAAGCCCGAAACCGCGACTTTAGAGGGCCAGATTTCTTTGCCGTGCTGGGCATTGATGGATCTTACTCCAGAGAAGGTTGGGTGGTGTGGAATGAAGAGGGGCGTTACCCGAATGTAATCGTCGAGTTGATGTCGGAAAGCACAGCAGAGATAGACACCGGCATCAAAAAAGATATTTACGAACAGACTTTCCGCACACCCGATTACTTTGTCTTTAATCCGTTTGATCCGAATTCCTTGCAAGGATGGCATTTGGATATTTCGCAAGGCTATCAGCCTCTCGTACCGAATGAGCGAGGTTGGCTGTGGTGTGAGACGTTGGGTTTTTGGTTGGGAACTTGGGAGGGAATCGTAGAGCGGCAACCGGCAATTTGGTTACGGTTTTTTGACGAGGCCGGCAATCTGGTTTTATTACCGGAAGAAGCGGCAGCGCAACAAGCTGAAACCGCTCAGCAACAAGCTGAAGAACAACGCCAACGGGCTGAGCGTTTAGCGGCTCGATTGCGAGAATTGGGAGAAGATCCAGAGAATTTATAGAAGTTTATCGCTGCCGGCATCTGATTCCCCCAACAGATGCCGGTAGAAATAGATTGGATTACCGTGATTGAGGACTTAGCAAGATCGTGCTGCACATCCTTCCTTTTCTATCAACTCTGCTGTTCGCCCAAACAACGCCCCCAAGCGCGATGCCTGTCCCCCCACCGGCACCGGAAACTCAAGAGGAAATCGTCAAACCCCAGGAAGTGCGCCCCTTACCGGGCCAACTTAACACCGTGCCGGTTTTCAACAGCAACAGCCCGGAAGTTGTGCAAACCGAGGGAATTTTACTCTCCACCTTTCCCCCCACTGGCAAGCAAGCGCCGGCAGCACATCTCAACTTCCCTTTCCAAGGACGCTTTGACATCTTTGCCCACCACATCGCCAAAGCCACATCACCGGAAGATTTACGCACTCTCTACTTAGGCGTCATCCTGCACAACCCAGGCACACAACCCGTAACCGTCAATGTTCTGCAAGCTGCCAGCTATCTCAGCCAGCCGGATGCCCCCTTTATCGAGTTGCCCTCATTTGTGGAAAATCCAGCCGGCACGGTCTACGCCGGCCCTGGAAGTCGGGTGATGAATGAAGTGCTGCGAGGGCAACGACAAGCCGAGTGGCCGGCTCGAATCGTTATCCCGCCTGGGGAAAGCCAGATGTTACTCAATCATCCCATCCCGGTTCGCACTCTAGAACCGCCGATTAATGGCCGATCAACGTTGATGCGCTTGCAAAGTTCTGGTCAAGTCTATGCCGCTAGCTTGGGGATGTTTGCTAAACAAAACCCTGATGGCAGTGAACGCCCGCCCAGCCGGGAAGAATGGCAGCAGCTACTGGAAACCGGCAACTTAGCTGGCCCTCGCGATAAAGTCCCCACACCTCCAGAACAAACCACCGGCCAAATTATCTATGGGCGCGTTGCCGGTGTTGCGCGAGGTTCCGCATGGAAAGCCCAACTCAGTGATGGTGCCGGCAGCCCTAATCTCACGATTCCTAAAGCCGGTGAAGCCTTTTCCTACGCCCTGAGTACGCTTTCTCGCGGCCAGATGGGCACAGGTCAAGTGCAAAGCGCCCCGATGATCGTGCGTTATCCAGACACCGCTTACAGCGCCCACGGCAATTACGGCATTGAATACAGCCTCACTTTGCCTTTATACAATCCTTCCGCTACCGCACAAACCGTCACACTCGCCTTGGAAACTCCCATCAAAGAAGAACAACTGGCTAGAGGCGGGTTGCGCTTTTTGGAACCGCCGGCCCGCCAAATCTTCTTCCGAGGGACTGTCCGCATCCGCTACAACGATGATCGCGGTTTACCCCAAACTCGCTATGTGCATCTGGTGCAGCGACGGGGACAGCAAGGGGAACCTTTAGTGCGGTTAATGCTGCCGGCAGCGAGTAGCCGGTTAGTGCGCGTCGATTTTCTTTATCCCCCCGATGCCACTCCGCCTCAAGTGCTAACGGTTAAAACGCTTGATAACTGATAGCCATTTTCTTGGGTGATGAAATCGTAGATTTTGGAAAAGAATTTTTAACCACAGATTCCGCAGGTGAAACTTGAATGTGCTGCGCTTGTCATTCAAGTTCCACCTGCGTCCACAGATAAACACAGATGAGTTAAGGGTTGGTGTCAGAGGTGGATTTGTGGATTTTTGGAGCTGGTAACGGTGTTCAAGTTAATTGATTGGATTTTTAAGAACATTCGAGGGAGGTTTATTTCTTTGAAAAGACTGGCTTAGCGAGGCGATTTCAGCGGCAGTTCAATTTGAAACGTTGAACCTTTTCCCATTATGCTGCTAACGTTGATTTCCCCCCCCGTGTGCTGCGACGATTTGCTGGACGATTGCTAAACCTAAGCCTCAACGATATGACCGGCTTGCGGCAAAGCAGCCTGAAGTGGTTCTAATTGCTTGGGGTCATCTTCTACCAGCAAAATTCTCATAAAATGACTGTGTGAAACGCCTTTTCAAGAGAATCCTCGCTTTAAAAAAACAGCATTCAGCTATTATAGGTATCATCTAGTCTGCTGGCTAACTTCACATCTTCCTTTAGAAGTATTTATATAACAATTTAAATGGTAATTTTTATATACAGTTAAAATATTTAATTTTAGTTTAATCTTTTTATTTTGAAGATAAAAAATGCCCAGCTTTCCCCTAAGATTTTTGTTGCTTCTTCCCTTTTTAGGAATAACTTTTTGGGTAGGAGGCAGAATTTTGACTGACCGAGTTTTAAACCGGCCCTACGGCACATTAGATAAGCTTCAAGCTCAATCTCAACTCCCTCCGCAACTTTCTCCCTTATTGATTAAAGCAGAAATCAAGAAAAGCCAAGGAGTTACAAAGGTTAAAGTTAAGAGTGCAAATCCTGACCTTAAAGGCTCAGTGTTTGAGGTGCCGGCTACAGAAATTAGTCAAATCGAAACTGTGATCGCGCAAAAACTGAACATTTCAGTTGAGGAAGTTAGACAACTTGTGCGCTATCAGATCGAAAACTAATATTTATCCTCATTTTAAATAGCAGAATCCCTCAGAAATATAAGCTTAAGTTTTCCGAACTATTGGATAAATAGATCGATGAAGCCGCGCAGCTTCTTCCAAAGTTTCCTCAAGGTCTGCTTCAGCTATGTTTTTAACGTAATTAATTTTAATTTCTTCCAGCAAGTCTATCAGCCAAGATTGAATTTCTTGAACATTATGAGGTTTTTGTAATTCTTCTTCCAAGGCATCTCTAAAGTTTTCAAGCAATGCGCCGGTTAATTCGGCTCCGATTGGATCTTCTAGCGCTTTTACCAAGTTGCTGTAGACTGTCTCAGATAAAGTTTTAGCCAATCGATCACTGACTTGAGCCGGCAAGTGACTCAAACCAGGCAAGTTCTGAATTTGTTGGAAAGCAGCAGTTTGATCAAGAGTCTTTTTAAGACTGTGGTGTACTAAAGCTTCAATTTCAGGCTTAATTTTTGGGAAAACCTTATAAACACTTAAATTGATTAAGCGAGTGGTAATTGCTTTCACTTCATTGGTTTGATTTACCTGAACATAAGGACGACGAGTTTCCGGATGAAATAGCCACCTTGCTAGCTCACCTCGTCGAATCGAATTTTGCAGCTGATCAATTGCCTGAATTCCCACAATTTCAGTCAATTCTTCCGCAAAATTTCCAGCAAAATCATAATTAATTTGTTCCCTCACCGGCTCTAGATTTAATAAATTACTTTGGTAGAGGCGAACCGTTACAGGAATAATTCTCAACCACCGCCAAAAAGGTAATAATAGAAATAAATCGTACCATCGCCGCAAAATCGCTTGCAGCCAAGATAATTCAGGTTTGCGACGACTCAGGGAGAACGTTCGGATTAAAAATTCTAATCCAAAAAATATTATAAAAGGTATATCGATGCTCCAAAAATTATCCTTAAATTGACCGTATTGGTTAATATCTCGATAGTAATTGGTTTCTATCAGCGGTCGAATCTGGGTGTCAAAAAAAGTTAATTCTTCCTCCCAACCGGCTGCCACAAGATATTCTTGGCTCCAGAAAGTGGCAAACGCTTCTCGCGCTGATGCGTTGCCGGTGCGTTCACGCATTTTATGTTTAATCTTTTCTAAAATGCTACTTTTATTAGCCATATCGAAAGGATTGTCTTCAATAATTTGCAGGCTGAGCATCTGCACATTTTGGAGCGAGCGAGCTACTGTTTCTGGCAAAACTTCATCCTGCCGCACTTGCTCTTCAAGCTCATTCACTTGTTTTAGATAATTTTGAGTTTCGGCATGGGGTTCAATTGTTTTAATTGGGTCGTATAACTGAACTAAACTTGGAGCAAAATCTACATAAAAATTTCGCAAATGTACATAAGTCAGATTGAAACCTACTAAAACAAAATTAATGGTGACAATCAGCGCAATCAATTTGTTTAACCAGCTATGCTGACCGGCATTTAATTTTTTGTGAGCGGGTTTAGATGCCATAGGTAATTTTTTTACTTATGAATGAGTAAATTTAGTTTAAATAATATTGAAGCACTATTTTTATTAAATTGCAAATAAATTGAAATTAAGTAAAAAGCAGGCGGCTTCCTCATTTTAACATTAGGAAGTTTGAAAGCCGCCTGAAAACAGAACTGAATAATTGTTGCATTATCTTGTTACTTTTGCATTCCCTGTACCCAACTTTCATTTATAAATTGAGCTTAGACAAGATGTGGAAAAGAATAGAATTTACAATTTCCAGAGCGATTGAGCCGAGGATGGCGCTCCAAATCCCCCAGCGCAAGCGAAATCCTGTGACTAACCAAGCGGCTAAACCAAAAATAATCGCATTAACGATTACCATAAATAACCCAAAAGTAACTAGAATAAAGGGGAACGAGAGAATGGTTAAAACGGGTCGCACTAAAGCATTTAAAATTCCAAAAACGGCGGCTGAAAATGCGGCTTTGCCAAAACTGTCAATTTCAACGCCAAGGGGCAACTTAGAAAGAATTAAAAAGCTGACCGTTGTCACTAACCAAGTAATTAGAAGCCCAACCATAATACCAACTCCTTCTATGCAGTCGTTTTGCAGCCGGCTCGTTTGGATAATTGAAACTCGGAACCAATCTCAAGCGGCCTGCTAATCCATCTGTTGTCCGATCTCACTTTCCATTCATGGCTATTATCAAATACAAATGTGAATAAAAAGTGATAGCAAGCCGCTATTTTAGATGGAATTTGTGGGCGACTACCGGCTACCGTTATAGGACACCCGATAGATCACCCCATTGGTATCATCGGTAAACATAAGCGAACCGTCTGGTGCCAAACCTAAACCAACCGGCCTGCCGAACTGCGCCATTTGATCTTCCCTCAAGAAGCCGGTGATAAAATCTTCAAACGCCACAGGTTGGCCATTCTGGAAGCGTACCCGCACAACTTTGTATCCCACCGGCGGGTTGCGATTCCACGAACCCCGCATCGTCACAAACGCATCGCCGTTATATTCCTGCGGAAACTGTGAACCCGTATAAAAAACCAGATCCAAAGGTGCACTGTGCGCTTGGTAAGTTAACACCGGCGCTTCTGTTTTCGCGCAATATTCCTCCTTCGTCATCTCTTTCGGATTTGCAGAAAGGTAGACATCAGGACGGCGATCAGCATAGCAGAATGGCCAGCCGTAATTCTGTCCCTGTTGAATGCGATTTAATTCTTCAGGCGGTTGATCATCACCCCGCCAGTCGGAACCATGATCCATTCCCCAGAGTTCGCCGGTTTCTGGATGCCAAGCAAAACCAATAGTATTTCGCAAACCGCTTGCATAAATCGTGCGCCGGCTGCCATCCATTGGTGCCTGCAATAATGTTGCGTGTTCTTTATTAGGCTCATCGCAAGCATTGCAACTACTGCCAACAGAAAGATACATCATCCCATCAGGGCCAAAACCAAGTGTGCGATTGGGATGTTGCCCCCCATCGGGCAAATCATCAATTAAAATCTGTGGTTGTCCCACCGTACCATCTTGTTGCAAATCGGCGGCATATAATTGCTTATCCGTGACAAAATAAAGCCGGTTTTGATGAATAGTAATGCCATTAACAAAAGGAAGTTTTGAGGCAACTGTAGTTTGTTTGTCTGCGCGTCCGTCACCTGTGGTGTCCTTCAATGCCAGCACATCACCCTGTTCGCGGCGCGTCACGTAAACCGTGCCATCGGAACCCACTGCGATCATGCGCGGGTTGCCCAAATCCTTCGCAAACACGCTAATTTCAAAGCCGGCAGGCATCTTAAGTTGTTGCAACAGTGATTCGCTAAACTCCAAACGTTCTGGAGTTGCCAAGTGTCCTTCCATTCGCTCTACTGCCGGTTTCTGCGGCTGTTGTGAGCCAACAGGCAACGCGATTCCCAACAGCAACAAGCTAATGAGTAACCACCGCGAGTTTCTTGTTTGTTTCACTTGTGTCCTCTGTTTGTTATAAATTAGAGCGCGGGGCGTAAGCGAGCGAACGCTTGAAAACGCTTGGCTCAGGCTAGTCCATAAAAAATTTAATTACATCTAACCAATGGGATAAAACTTGTCTTGAATGTAATCTGATAACTATTCCATTAGTTAGATATAAGAGTCCCCCGGATATGGAAAAATACTTTATTTTGAATAGCTTGGTAATTACGTCAACAATTCTTAGCAATGCTCTAGCCGGTTCCACTTCGGCAATGGCGGCTGAAATTGAGAAAGTCAGTGTACTTAAGAAAATTCAAACGATTAAAACCCTCACAACAGAGCGTGAAGTTACAGAGCTTTTTTCAAACAACGAGCTAGAAAACTTAATTCCAAGCGATCAAACGCCGGCAATTTTAGAAGATAGCGTCTTAAACGATCCGATTCCCTTAGTTTCCGAACTCTCTGATGTACAGCCGGCAGATTGGGCGTTACAGGCTTTGCAATCTTTGGTTGAACGCTATGGTTGCATCGCTGGGTTTCCTGACAATACCTACCGAGGGGATCAAATTCTTAGGCGTTACGAATTCGCGGCGGGATTGAATGATTGTTTAAATACACTTAGCGAATCTTTGAGAAATTCTATTGTAGAAGTCTCTCCCGAAGACCTTGCTAAAATTGAACGATTACAACAAGATTTTACCGCTGAGTTAACCGCCTTGGGAGGGCGAATTGAAAGTTTAGAAAATCGCCTAGCTGAATTAGAAGCTAATCAATTTTCTACCACAATGGTCTTAAATACTTCAGTAGTGGTTGTTGCCAGCGACGTAACGGGAGACACTGCTGATGGGGATGCCGGCACGACAATTGAATCCAATTTAGCACTCAACTACCGTACTCGATTAAATTTTATTACCAGCTTCACCGGCAAAGATCGCTTACTCGTTCGGCTTCAATCTTCTAACCGCGTTCCAAATTTCAATGGAAGCACCGGCACCAACATGACGCGCCAATCCTTTGAAGTGGGAAATACCGATAACAATCTCACCGTTAACTTACTAGAATATCGCGTTCCTGTTGGTGATCGTCTCAACTTTTATCTTTATGGCAACGCCGCCTCTCACCATTACTACACCACAGTTGTTAACCCCTATTTTGCCAGTTTTGGCGGTGCGAAAGGTTCCCCCTCCCGCTTTTCAGAACGCAATCCGATTTACCGAATAGGAGATATCACCGGCGGCGGAATGGCAGCGGTTTATCGGTTTAATCAATTTGTTCGGTTTGATTTAGGTTATTTGGCTAACGATGCTAACGTTCCTAATGCTAAACAAGGATTATTTAACGGCACCTACAGCGCTTTAGCTCAACTTTCCTTCAAACCGGCTTCTAATTTAGAATTTGGCTTAACCTACGTTCGCAACTATTCCCCTGCCGGCAACTTATCTCACCGCACCGGCAGCACATTTTCTAATATTCCTTTCGGGGCCGGTGTTCCTTTAACTTCTAATTCTTATGGCGTTGCAGGCTTGTGGAGAATGAATCCCCAACTATCTCTCAGTGGGTGGATTGGATATACAGACGCTCACCGAGCTGATGGAATTAACGGTGAAGCTAATATGATTAATTATGCCATAAATCTCGCTTTTCCCGACTTTTTAAAAGTGGGAGCAGTTGGGGGATTAGGATTTGGGATGCCGCCTAAAGTTACCCGCAACACAGTAACCGAACGGGAAGATCCGGGAACGGGATTTCATTTAGAAGCATTTTATCAGTATCCTCTCACGGATAATCTTACAGTTATCCCAGGAATTATTTATCTGATCAATCCTGAGCATAATCAGACAAACGGCGATATTTTTATCGGAACGATTAGAACAATATTTAACTTTTAAATAATCGCTTTCAATCGTTCCGAATTTAGGCGCTAAATCTGATGGTAGTTTAAGTCAAAATTAATTTATTATCTGAGTAAATCTGCGGGTGAAAATTGCGAGCGCATAAATAACTGCGTCATATAATAAGTGTTGCCTTCGCGCCAAACTCCGACACCCGTTTCAGTGTATTCAGGACGCAAAAGATTCTCCCGATGTCCCGGACTTTCCATCCAGCCTTTTATAGCATACGGCACAGGTTTAGAAGCATTGGTAATTTTAAAGAGATTTTCGCCCACTACCCAATAAAAAATACCGGCAGAACTCACACGCTTAGCCGGCGTTGTGCCATCAGGACTAACGTGAGCAAAAAAGTTTTCCTTGGCCATTTTCCGGCTATATTGACGAGCAACTTCTGCCAGCTTTTCCTGATTTTCCAAAGGCTTTAAACCTTGTTTTTCGCGGACTGCATTAATTTCCTGGCGCACTTGCGTTTCCATTTCATCAGTGCTGTCAGACTGAGGCGCGAGCGGAGGTGTTTGCGGTTTGTTTGCCGGCACCCTCCATTCTTCTGGTAATGCCGGCAACAATTCTGTAACCGACTCGCATCCCACCAAGGTGAAAGCCAGTAATGCCAGGAGCACCGACAGCTTTTGTCTTTGAACGGTTGCAAGTTGCTGGGATTTTCGAGCCGGTGAAATTTGCATTCTTATTTTTCTAACTTAACGAGAGAACCTGTATTGTCGGTGCGATAAACCAAGCTTTTCTCTCTTCCTTGTACTGTGACTTTCCATCCGGAGACCACTATCTGAGGACAGAAAGTTTCCGGCTCTGCAAGTCCTAAACATCCATCAGGCCAGCTCTGCTGTTGTGAGCCGGCAATTTTAAGCTGCTCACGCGGTAACTTTGACCGACTAGAGGCATCTTGTAAAACGGCCTCAGCAACAGGATTCGGTAAAGTGCGATTGCTGGGTGTTTGTGGCGTGGCAGTCGGAACGGTTGTGCGATCTGCTAAATTGTCTTGTTCCGGCGTTACAGCGGCACAGGCGACGACAAAAAACATTAAAATGCCGGTTAACACTAGGCGGGTTAAAATCGTTTTCTGCAGAGTTTTTAGAAAGTGTTTCACAGTTATCCCTCTACACGTTTAAAATCTAAATGAACAAAGCCTGCTATTGTCTATCAACAAACGAATTCATATCGCAGCTTAATAACTGCCGGCATAAGCAATGGTGCTAAGCAGAGCATTCTCAGCTTGGCGCGAGTCGAGACGGGTGTGCTGCACGACAATGGGCACGTCTGATTCAATAATGCAAGCATAATCTGTATCGCGGGGGATTGGTTCGGGATCGCTGAGATCGTTAAAGCGCAAATGCAGCGTGCGCCGTGCGGGAACCGTTACTTTATAAGGGCCAGTCGGCTCTTTATCGCTAAAGAAAATCCGAATCTCAACCTGAGCATCCCTATCTGAAGAATTCAGAAAACAGGCCGTTTCATGACTGGTAAAATCGGGTTCTGTGCCGTTACTGGAGCCGGGAATATAACCTTCAGCGATTGCCCAATAGGTGTGTCCAATTAACTGCGTCATTCACTTTCTCCTGATGCGCTTGCCTGAAAGGTTTCTATTTTTAGTATGACTAAAAAATGTGAATCAAAAGTGACAGAATTGGAGGAACTGCTGAGCAGCGGGTGGGAAAATCGGCTTGCCGCAGTTATTTGGGGTGCAAACTTGAACAAAATGAAGAAGGGCTGTTAAAAAATACCTGAAATAAGGGTTCGCAATTTTTATAAAAGCTGTTAATTTAACCAACCTCACAATGGCTGTCATTTTTTATTCACAATTGCTTCCTATAATAACAGCAATTACAAACTATTTCAATTCGGCAATCATTGGCTAGGTCATTCTAAAGATCAGTTGTGCAGCCATCAAGAATGCGTGGAGAGAACCCGATGACCGCAACACAGAAAAATTAATCAGAAACCGAACGATGGCATCATCTATCGATGCAAGACGTGCTCAAGCATTTAGGCAGTGATTTAGAAAAGGGTTTGACTTCAGATGAAGTGGCTAAACGCCAAGAGCGTTTTGGATCTAACGAACTTAAAAGTAAGCCAGGAAAACCTGCAATCTTGCGATTTTTCCTGCAATTTCATCAACCACTGCTCTACGTTTTGCTGGTTGCCGGTGCGATTAAAGCCTTGCTAGGAGAATGGGTGAATGCTTGGGTAATTTGGGGTGTAACGCTGATTAACGCCATTATTGGGTTTGTGCAGGAATCAAAAGCGGAAAGTGCGCTTGCAGCTTTGGCGTCTTCAATACAAACTGATGCAACTGTTATACGCGACGGGCAAAAAGTTCAAGTTTCTTCTACTGAATTAGTACCCGGTGACTTAGTGTTGCTCGCTTCTGGCGATAAAGTGCCGGCGGATCTACGACTCGTACAATCGCGCACTTTGCAAGTCAATGAATCTGCTCTCACCGGCGAATCGGTTGCCGTTGAAAAACTCGCTCAGCAAACCGATGAAGCGCCTGTTTTAGCACCCGATACTCCGCTGGCAGAACGAACAAATATGACCTATGCCGGCAGCTTTGTCACATTTGGATAGGGACGGGGGGTTGTTGTTGCGATTGCAGAGAATACTGAAACCGGACGCATCTCGAAATTAATGGCTCAAGGGCCGAATTTGGCAACTCCATTAACTCGAAAATTTGATAAATTTAGCCGCAATTTGCTCTACATCATTTTGGGTGTTGCTACTTTAACATTTGCGGTGCGAGTGGAAAACCGATTCCTGTAGATAAAGAAACTCTGCATCAGAAAGCGGATGAAATTGCGGCACAGGGATTACGGGTGTTGGCATTTGCGAAAAAGCCGGTGCAACCCGATGTTAATTTCCTAGAGCGAGAAGATATTGAAGAAGGTCTAATTTTTATCGGATTGCAAGGCATGATCGATCCGCCTCGTTCCGAAGCAATAAAAGCCGTTGCCGCCTGCCAAGCAGCGGGCATTCAAGTGAAGATGATTACCGGCGATCATGCAGTAACAGCCGCTGCCATTGCTTCTCGGATGAAATTAAAAAATGAGGGAGAAATTCGGGCGTTTACAGGGCAGGAAATCGCCCAAATGAGCAAACAAGAACTAGCCAATGCTGTCGAGGATGGGGCTGTATTTGCGCGGGTTGCGCCGGAACAAAAATTACGTTTGGTTGAGGCATTGCAGTCAAAAGGTGAAATTGTGGCGATGGCTGGAGATGGCGTCAACGATGCGCCGGCACTCAATCAAGCAGATATCGGCATTGCAGTGGGGTCTAATGAATAATCTCTTTGCAACGGCTCCTTTAAACTTAAATCAATGGCTGATTTGCTTGCTTGTCAGTCTGCCGGTGATTCCCGTCGCGGCTTTTGCTAATCGCTTCGATCCGCTAAATTGATGCCTCACCCAAAAATCTTGCAGATGAAACTGAAGCAACCTTAAAAAACAATTATCTGTTCGGGTAAAACTAACATTATCCTCCCCTTCCCACAAAACTTTATTCTTAGGGTGCGTGAGGCACACACCCGACTGAAAATCTGACCATTGCTCTCTCGCTCAGCCACTCAAAAATCACAATATTCCAAGCGATGTCACTTTTTATTCACTTTTATGTATCACACTGAGTACAGAACACAGAGGAGCGGATCATGTCTGCTTGAAAAGGCCGATTTTAAAAGGCCGAGTTCTAAAGTTTGCAGGAAAGAATTCTTTCACAGAATTTTGAAGGAATTCTTCCTGTTTCCTTCAAAGTTTTAATCAATTTTAAAATTTTTAAGAAGAAAATGTTCATTTAGCAAAAAAGGAGAACCTGTGAAGTTTGTATATTTCAAGCACCTGCCGATTTTAGTGAGTCTTATGACTTTTGCACTGATTGGGATGAGGGTGTCGGCGCAAGCTGAATCGGCTGATTTAGTTGGGGGTAATATTCCTAACCAAACTAAATTCAAAATCAACTCTGTTGAGCCAGAAATTCTGGTAATTGCAGATCCAATTTTCTCTCAGAAGCAGGCGGTTCTATTACCTGAATCTTCCGAACCTGAATCCTCAACAAATCTCTCTAACACAACAGCCACTTAAGTCGCTCAAACCGGCGTCAATATCGGTTTTATTCATGAAACTGAAGTCGGGCTGTTACTCGGAGTTGGTTACACGTTTAGTGGATTTTAACGCCAATTGCCCACAATTCTTTGTTTCAAAATGCCAAAACTTATGACTGAAAGGGTGAGGAAAGTCAGGTGAGCAAACGTGCAAATTATGGCTTAAAAGATCAAGGCTTTGGCTCAAAGCGTGCGACTGCGCCAAAAGCTTCTCTAGCTTTTAAAGATGCAAATGATTTTTGTCCTGCTCTCCTATGGCAGCTGGAATGAAGCCGTTTACATTTCCGCAGAGTTACACGATCTCAACCGTAATATGGTGCGCTCGCTTATATGGGATCATGGCATCATCACCGCAATTTACGTGCTGATCAACCTCGCCTATCTTCAAGTCCCAAGCCTTGAAGATAGGCGGCTTCTGAAGCCGTAGCAGCCGATGTGATGCGCCGCGCTTTTGGCGAAGCGGGTGCCTGGTTTATCAGCTTACTGATCGCGATTTCCACTTTAGGCGCAATCAATGCCACAATTTTCACCGGCGCACGTACCAACTACGCTTTAGGGCGAGACTTTCCCTTGTTTGGCTTCCTCGGACGCTGGCAGGATCGCCGTAACACCCCGTCTCACGCTTTGCTGCTATAAGGTGCCCTTGCCCTCGCCCTAATATTGCTGGGCACTCTGACGCGCAAAGGCTTTGAAACGATGGTGGACTATACTGCCCCCGTGTTCTGGTTGTTTTTTCTGCTCACGGGGGTATCGTTATTTGTGTTGAGGTTGCGAGAACCGGCACTCTCCCGCCCCTTTCGAGTTCCCTTTTATCCTCTAACACCGGCACTGTTTTGCCTCATTTGCGGGTATTTGCTCTACTCCAGCCTTGCCTACACCGGCATTGGGGCACTTCTGGGAATGGGCGTTGTGGCTGCCGGTGCGTTAATACTGCTGTGGAATGATCACAGCACTTGATTTAGCAAATTGTGCGATTCAATAACCAAATGTTAATCATTCAAACGGAGAAACTTACAATGCAGATGAAACCCTTCGCAAAATTGCTCGTTGCCTGTGTGAGTCTGGGAGGCTTAATTCTGGCAGGATGCAACCAGCAACGCCAGTTCGATCCGCAAGCAACAAAAACCCCGTCTGAAGTTCAAACAACAACCACAACCACAACAACGCAAACACCGGCAACGACAACGACACCGGCAACGCAAACTCAAGCTCAAACTCGCACCCCTGATGTGCCTTTTGTGCCAACCCCCCAGAATGTAGTAGACGAAATGCTGCAACTCGGTCAGGTCAAAGGGGATGATGTGCTTTACGATCTCGGCAGTGGCGATGGGCGCATCGTGATTACCGCCGCACAAAAATTCGGCACTCGCGGCACCGGCTTTGATATTAACCCCAAACTGGTGCAGCAAAGTAAAGAAAACGCCAAGACAGCCGGTGTCAGTGATCGGGTGCAATTTGTAGAAAAGGATCTATTTACCACCGATCTCAGCAAGGCAACCGTCGTCACCCTCTACCTGCTTCCGGATGTCAATTTAAGGCTGCGCCCCAAATTACTCTCGGAACTCAAACCAGGAACTCGCATCGTCTCACACAACTATGATATGGGTGAGTGGAAACCGGAGCGTGTGGTACAGGTAGAAAGTCCCACAGGGCAACACACCCTTTACACCTGGGTTGTACCGGAAACTGTACCGGAAAACTTGCGATAAAGTAAGTTAATTGCTTGGGGGCGTGTTGCTTTGCACCCCCCAAGTGTGATGAGAATTGCTGAATGCTGGATAATTAACTAACAAACATAAAATTCTTTGCTGTTAGAGTTAAATTTGCTCGTGCGCCTAAAGTTCTCTAGTCGGGAGCCTCTCACTTTTGCAAAGGCACCAAAAAAGGGTAAACATGACAAAGCTAGTAAAAGCCTAATTCCGCTGAGGTTATGTGGAAAGAACGCACTCTGAAGCCAGGAGTCGGACAAAGGGAAAAGTACGAAACAGATGTGTTAGGACGGTGAGCGCTATCGTGAAGTTCATTGGAAGAGGTTTAGTCATAAAGAAAAGCAAGTGGCTTTCAGGGGCAATCGCCATAATTGCCAGCACACCCGCCAAAGCTTCTACCTTGTGTCAAACCAAAAATTCGTTGCAGTACAAAGGACTAATTTTCAGACTTTGAAGGAAATGGCGGGAGATTATGAGTAATGAAGGGGTGGAAAATTTAGCCTTGGCTGGTTGCGGTGGAACCTTATGAGGGTAGAGTTTGAGTCATTGGGAGCAATTTCAGCGTACGCATGACTTAACGCCCAGTGGATTCAAGAAGTGGCCGGGATCGGGAGGGGCGATCACTGGTTGAGAGAAGTTATATCATATTAATCGGCACAGTCTGCTTAATTTTATTGGAAATAGGGGTATAAATATCAACTTCTACTTCATCTACAACTCGAATCGAAACAATTAGAGCATATCTCGCAGTTTTATTCCATCCTTCCCACCTGGAATTATATCTCCACCAACCACTAACAGGATATATACCAATAGAATCTTTCTGAGCCAAATCAGCCGCCGTACCCTGCCAAATATCAGAATGAATTGAGCCGCGAGTCCATGTTTTTGGGCCTAGAAACCACCCACTGTCACCAGTTACAGTAGATGTTACGTTTTCTTGAGTTTCTCTCGCTTCCTTATTAATCCGTTGTCTAAAAGCAGCCAAAGTCTCTGTAGAACGCTTAACAGCAAGCCTCAAACCATAAGAGGCGTAAGAATGTTTATTTTGCCATCCTCGTTCTCCAGGGTTTGGTTCAATAAAATATGAAAGTGTTATCCGCATTTCTACTTTTGCTTCACGCAACTTTTCTAGCTCTTGTGTTGGCCAGGGGAGTATGTGAAGGTTCATTTCTTTTGTTTTTACCTGACCATCATCTTTGTGAAAAGGCTGCAACTGATCTTCACAAATCATTGTCAAATCATTTTTGCTACTTAAAATTGCCCTCTCCAGATTGGGAACACCATAACCGTATCGACGCAATAATATAGCTACTTTTTTACTTTGCGAAGGGTTTCTAGGTAAATTATTAAGCATTGCAGGAGTCCATTCTGCGGAGTGGACTATTAATGCACGAACTGTTTCTGGCCAGTATTCGGGGTGTTTAGCCCAAATGCCTGCTGCCATATAGCTACACAAAGCTGTTGCCGCGCTAGTATCTCCAAAAAGGTTAAATTGCCTTACATTTGGTTGATAATAAGTTGTCAGCAGTCGTAAGTCATCAATATCCATGCCAGGTGAATCAGTATCATCAGTTGCTAGGTTGCCCCCCTCAAAAGTCACATCTGGTCGGATAGGCCACTTATCAGTCCATAAAAGAGAAGTTCTACTTCGAGGTGAAAGGTCGCCAGCAGGGGCAATAGTTTGCCATTTAGCATACCTTGGATCAACTATATTGACTTTATTGGTATAAGCACCCACAACAAGTGCATTCCACGCTTGCGAGGGATTTTCTGCTGGGTTCAAATCATTTCGATCAGGATACTCACTAAGCATGATATCCCCTCGGATATTGCCAACCGGAATAACCATTAATTGTTGAAATTCAAAGCAGGTTTGATCTACTGCTGCTGACCAAGAAGAAGGAATTCCTGTAGTATTATTGTGGCCTGTATCATTGTGGAGTTCACTCGTGACAGGCATACAAATAACCCGCTGGCGATTGGGGTTACGAACTACTGCACGAGAAACAGCTTCCTTCGTAATTGCTCCATAAAGCTTAGGGTCGTTTTCTCCTTGGGCTGGAAGTATTTTGACGGATTCCAACCGATGGGTAAGATATACTTTGCTTGATGTTGCTAGTGCATTGTAAAGGTTGCCATACAGGGCTATACCAGCCATGTGAGTACCATGACCGCGCTGAGTGTCTTCGACTCCCCAGTTTGGATCGCAAGTCAACAAATCTTCAGAAGCAAGAGCTGGCTTAATTAGAGGATGCTCCCGTGTAACACCACCATCTAATAAACAAACAGCTAAATTAGTATTAGATGCTACTATAATGCGATTCGCAAGTTCTTCCACCCAACTAACCTGTTCTTGCATATCCATCTCAAAGAACATAGAGGGTGAATCTTTAGCAAGGCGAAGTTCTGCTATCAAACCCTTATTCTTAATAATTCGTGATAAATCTGTTACAGATGCTAATGTCAAAACTACTTCTCTCTCAGGAAAAATAATTGAGTTTTCTGTTATTCTAATATCAAACAGTTCTGCTATTTGGTGGAAAGATTCACGGCAACCATGACGTAACCACACTTCCCACCACACTTCCTGGGATTCCGAGGGAAATAATGTAAGATTATCTGTGAATAGCCCACGCACTGTACCTAAGCTAATATCCTCCAAGCTTGTGATTAAAGGCTCATTTTTGGGATTGCCATTATCAGTTTCTTCATCCCGATAAGCTTCGATTTTTGAAGTAAAAAACCCCGCTGCTTTGTCTGGTACAAATACAGTAGCCAATATGGTTTCGTCATTATTCTCAGATGAGCGGACAGTAAGTAACTCAATTTTCTTACGCTTATCTTCTAATTTTTCAACTGCTTCTATTTCACTTTTTTGTAGCTGGAACTCTAAATAAAACCCAGATTCTCCAAATGCAATTTCTGGCTCGCGCAATGATTTTTGTTGCTGATAATCTTCAAAAACTTTCTCAAAAGCTTTTAGCAAAGTTTCAGCGTGTTCTATACGATTACGCAGGGGGACGGATTTTTGACTTCCTCCTCTCGTAGGAGATGAGTAATTTTGGCTATCACCTTTTATAACAAGGTAAAAATTAGGGAGATTTCTTTTGTAGTCAGGCATTAGATTGAGAGATTAATTAAAAAAAATATTGAAATTATATCGCACTTACTTAAAAGTCATGCTTTTTCGTTCAAGAATCGCAGAAACTATATTTTCTTCAGATATTGAATCCCGATCAGAAATCACGGCTACTTTAGCAGCTTCATCTGCCGCTCGAACTAACTCTGCTTGGCTTAGTCCATCAGCAGCCTCGATAATATGTTGCCAATTTTGCCATTCAATATTAAAGAGTGATAAACGGGCTAATAGCAACTTACGAACAACTTCTTGATTTGGCAACTCGTATTCAATAACATCATCAAAACGTCGAAAAAGAGCTTTGTCTAATAGATCAGGATGATTAGTTGCCGCAATGATTAGACTTTGGCTATCATCATTCTCCAAAAACTGCAAGCAGGAATTTAAAACTCGACGAATCTCTCCAACATCATTAACCGCAGCTCGTTGCGAACCAATGACATCAAACTCGTCAAAAAAATAAACACCTCGTGTTACCGTCATTGCATCAAATATCAGTTTTAGTTGATTAGCCGTATCACCCATATATTTCGTAATTAACCCAGTGTAAGCAACAGTAAAAAGAGGGAGTTTCAGTTCTCCAGCCAGAGCAGCGGCGGTCATCGACTTCCCCGATCCTGGTGGCCCAACTAAAAGTATTTTACGACGAGGCTTGAGATTATACTCAGCTAAACGATGCTGCTTAGCTTGTTCTATAATAATACGTTCTAATCTTTTTTTTAACGAGATAGGAAGAACCATGTCAATAAATCTGGTTTCTGAATAGCAAACTGACACAAGGTTTACTAATTCTCCCTTGGGCTGGACGAGCGGCGTGGGTGAAGCTTTATGTTCAATCACAGATTTACGCTCTTTTGCTTTATCAATAAGACTTTGGATTTCTTGTGCAACTTTGGTGTGTCCCTGCCGTGCTTCATGTGCAGCCATCTGTAGAGCCACAGAAAAAAATTGTTGCTCCTCATTTTCGAGGTAACTCTTTAAGAGTGCAATAACATGACGTGCTGTAGACATAAGACGTTTAATCTGGACAAATATCCCAGGCTTTAGTAAAGCTAGAAATCTGACTTTAGAATTTCATAAGCTGCAATCGGTATAAAACTATGGTGGATACTATTATCTTTATGATACCTTTATTATAAAATAATTACTATAATTCAGTACAAAAAAAAACAATTCAGGGTAGAAGCATCTCATTTTTACAAATGACTCAAAAAAGTTGGGTTATAAACAAGCTAGTAAAAGCCTAAAAAAGGATTATGTGAGGTAAAAAAAAACTAATTTTTGGCGACCAACAACAAATAAAAACATTTGAAAACCTTGGTAAAATTTTTCTACAAAAATACTGTTAAAACCGAGATAAAAATTTTTAACACTACAGAAAAATAGATAGGCAAGCAAATGTTTTAACAAATAAGACAATAACTAGCTACATTCTTCAATGTTGTCAATAAACTAGAAAAACTTCAAATAGAATCATAATAAATCCACTTAACATTACAGAGAATTAAATGGAATAGTTTTGGTCAAATATTAATTGATTATAATATTTTTTCTTGTTTTGACTAAGACTCGCCGACTTTCGGAAACGCCAGAGTCTTTTTTTAATAAAAAACTATATAAACTTGTAATTTCCTGAAAGTAATATGATAGAACTTGAAGCGGCGATGGTGAATAGTTCAGATTCACCGGCATTCATCTGAGTTAGTAACAAAATACCGATAACAGGCAAAATTTTGTTGAACTGGATTTTCACCGAGGCCTGTTCTAACCGCTACAACTGTTTCGTAAAGCCCATTTCAGGCTTAAAATACCTTGATTGATTCAGCGGATTTAAAAAAAAATATTTTTGAGTTGCGTATTTTTACAGATAAAAGTTTCTGTAGTTTCACGTAGAGAGATTTCTTCAAAAATACGGATGTTAACGGATTCTACAGCAAGATAGAATCAAGCTGAGAAAATAAAAACCGTTAGAAATCCCATTTTTTGTGAATAGAAGCAAGTGCATCGGCTCTAGATATGAACCCTTAAACACGGATCAGTTTCCGGCAATTAACGGTTTAAGCTAAATGGTGTTCTCAGTAAATTTACCATTTAAAGTGTTTTTAACAATACATCTTAAAAAGAAAGATTAAAGTATATTAAGAACTTAATCTTTTTTATAAATTTATCTCGCTAGGAGCGGCAAAATATGTTAAGTCCTAACCTTGACAGGGGCGTAGCTCAAACCGGCAGCTGGCAAAATCATCAACAACAACCGGCACCCCCAGCCTCAGACAATCTAGCGACGAATCCCCCAGAAAACAACCCCTTAGCGCTAACGCTGTGTCATGTCATAGAGCAGCATCAGAAGCGAGGAGAAGTGGAAAAGCTCAAGCGGGAATTGCAAGCCAGTGAAGCGCGTTTCCACAATCTTATCCTCAACAACGCGGATGGCATGGTGATTATAGACCGTACGGGAAGCGTCTGCTTTGCCAACCGGGCCGCACAAGCGCTGTTTAACCGCACAAGCGCCGAACTCGTGGGAGAACAATTTTTTAACCGGCTGGTTGCTGTCCCTAAAAACAGTGAGATCGCAACAGAAATTCTCACCCCCCCAGCGGCAAGCAGCGCAACGGAAGTCCAGATGGTGCAAACCCAATTGGTAGAAATTCGCTGCAAGGGAGAAACACCCCCGCACAAAGTTTGTATGGCTCAACTGCGTATTGTGGAAACCGAGTGGGAGGGGCAAATCGCCCACCTGGCAACCCTGCGGGACACCACAGAACACCAGGAAACACAACAAGCACTCCAACAAAGCAACTCATTGCTGAAAGCCCAACAAGAGGCATCACCCGACGGAATTTTAGTGGTTGGGGAAAATAGCAAAGTGATCTCCCATAACACCCGCTTTCGCCAGATGTGGGAGATTCCAGAAGGCACACTCGCTGCCGGTGAAGACCAACTTCTGTATAACTGGGTATTTGAGAGCTTGCGAGAACCCGAAGAATTTATCGCCAAACTAGAGTATCTCGACGCGCATCCAGAGCAAACCAGCCACGATGAAATTTACCTGAAAGATGGGCGCATTTTCGAGCGCGACTCCACACCGGCATTCCTTCCAGATGGCAAATTTGCCGGCAGAATTTGGTATTTCCGCGACATCAGCAAGGGCAACCGGGCGGAAGTTGAAACCTTGCGGCAAAGTGAAGAACTGTTCCGCACCCTTTTTGAAAAAGCAGCCGTTGGTATCGCAATTGCCGATCTCAAAGATGGACGGATTCTCAACAGCAATTGTGCATTGCAACAGATGTTGAGTTACAGTGCCTTAGAATTGCACAGCAAGACGTTCCAAGACTTTACCCATCCAGACGATCTCGCTGCCGATCTTACACTTCACCGCGAAATGATTGCCGGCAAGCGAGAGCACTTTCAACTAGAAAAGCGCTACATCAGCAAAAATGGCCAAGTAATTTGGAGCCGGCTGAGTGCTTCAATTGCTCACGATCATCAAGGCAAACCTCAGTTTTCTATTGGCGTGATTGAAAACATCACGGAACACAAACAAGCACTAGAAGCCTTGCAACACAGCGAGGCAAGGTTCCAAAAACTTGCAACCAATCTTCCGGGGGCAATTTACCAATTCCTGTTGCGAACCGACGGATCTGTGGCGTTTCCCTACATCAGTGCTGGTTGTGTCGAATTGTGCGGATTAACCCCCGAACAAATCCAGCAAAATGCGCTTGTGCTGATCGCCTGCATACATCCCGACGACCGGCAGCAGTTTGAAGAATCCGTCGCGCTTAGCGCCCAAACCCTACAGCCTTGGCAGTGGGAAGGCCGGTTTGTCTTCGGAGATTCATACAAATGGATTCAAGCGGCATCGCGTCCGGAACGAACCCCCACAGGCGATATTATCTGGGATGGTTTGTTAATCGACGTTACAGAACGGAAGCAGGCAGAGGAAACGCTGTTGCGCGTCACACAAGCCGTGGAAAGTTCAAGTGATGCCATCTCCATTACCGATGCCACCGGCACACCCATCTATCACAATCGAGCATTTCTAAATCTGTTTGAATACACAGTGGAAGAAATGATCACTGCCGACGGGCCATCCGCAATTTGCACCAACCCCGCTGAGGCAGAGTCGATGATTTCAGCACTGCAAGCCGGTCTTTGCTGGAGTGGGGAATTGACAGCTCAAAGCCGCACCGGCAAGACGATGCAAATTTTCTTACGTGCTAATGCCATTATCAACAAAGCCGGCGAAATGGTGGGAGTGGTGGGCATTCATACCGACATCACGGAACGCAAGCGCTCAGAACTCGCCTTGCGCCAGTCAGAAGCTCAGTTAAGACAGCAAACTCAACAGCTTGAGCGCACGCTCCAAGAGCTAAAACAAACGCAATCCCAGCTTATCCAAACGGAAAAAATGTCTGGTCTCGGACAAATGGTGGCCGGCATTGCCCACGAACTGAATAACCCCGTTAGCTTTATCTACGGGAATGTTGCCTATGCCAATGACTATATTCACGACTTGTTGGGGTTAGTCTCTCGCTACCTGCAGCGCGACCAAGCCAGACAGAGTGAGGCAGCGGAAGATGAGATTGCCCAATACGCCCAAGAAATCAATCTTGAATTTCTGCTAGAAGATTTACCTAAATTGCTGTCCTCTTTAAAAGTCGGTGCTGAACGCATCCGGGATCTGGTTCTGAGCTTGCGTAACTTCAGCCGTTTAGATGAAGCGCAAATGAAGCCAGTGAATATTCATGAGGGAATTGATAGCACGCTGTTAATTTTGCAAAACCGGCTCAGAGCAAAGGGAAGCCTACCCAAAATTGAGATAGTGAAAGAATACGGTGAACTGCCGCTCGTAGACTGTCATGCCGGCCAGTTAAATCAAGTCTTTATGAACATCCTCACCAATGCCATTGACGCCTTGGAAGAGGACGCAAAACCGGAAAATTCCCCTTCCGGCTTCACGGCAAACACTTCCCCACCTGCCACGATTCGCATTCACACCTCGCTCTCACAAACTCAAAAACCTCACAGCAAGGACTCAGTCCGCAGCACGTCTATCGTGATTCGCATTGCTGATAATGGTGCCGGTATCCCCTTGGAACTCCAAGGCAAACTCTTCGATCCCTTCTTTACAACCAAGCCGGTCGGGAAAGGCATCGGTTTAGGACTTTCCATCGCCTACCAAATTATTGTTGAGAAGCATGGCGGCGTTTTAAACTGTTTTTCACAGCCTGGTGAGGGAACAGAGTTTGTCATTGAAATTCCCATTCATCAGAATATCCCACCGGCAAGCCCGTCAATTTAATCCACCACTCAGCCAAATATGTTAATTGAAATGACACCCAATTTGGTTGCCGGCCTGAAATTAATTTTTCTCTTTCCTCTTCCCTAATTAACGGCGAGCTTATTGCTCTTACCCGTCTCGCTTTCCTCAACCGCTCTGGTTTTGTCTGTCTTGCTTGTTCAGATTTAAGAATTTAATCCCATAAAATCTGTTAGGCAATGAATTAAAATTTAGCTGGAAACAGGAAAATTCAAAGCGTAGCTGCTTAATCGCTCGTCTCTTAAAGGGGAGAAAACACTGAAGTGCTAGACTTGGTTGAGGAGGGAACCAATTTTTTAATGGGAACCATAGAAAAAATCTTTGAAAATCCTATTTATAACCTTGTAAAATTTCTCAACTTTTATACTTGTGGCCAGTCATTCCACAAGCCTGAGCCATGCCTGTGAAAAACTCGCTTTTTGATTCATCAGACTCTGAGTGTGCAATTAACCGTTACCCTTTAATTGTTAGTCCCCAAACCTCAGTTGGGGAAGTGATTGCTCTGATGAACCAGACACAGAGCAGTTGCGCGATGGTGGTGGAAACATCGGCAGAGATACCCGCTTTGCTGGGGATTTTCACAGAGCAAGATGTGGTACGTCTGGCTACCGGCGAACATCTGGGAAAATGCCGGCGCAGCAAAATTACACGCGTGATGAATTCTTCGCCGATTGTCATTTCGCCGGCAGAAACTGAAGATATTTTAACTGTATATAACTTATTGTGCGAACATCAGATTCGTCACCTGCCGGTGGTCGATCCTCAAGGCCGGCTCGTCGGATTAATTACTCAAGAAAGCTTGTTGCACGTACTTCATAAACCCGGCAGCGACTCGTGTAGAAACCACTGTCTGATCAGCAACTTACAAACATCAGAAAGTCGCTTACCTCCCAGCCGTAATCAGCACAGTGCCGGCACATTAGCAAGCGAGGGCGCTCGATTCCGCTCTCTGATTGAAAATAGATTATTAGATCTCGTTCATTGCGACACTCAATCCATCGTCAAGGCGCGAACTCAGGAAGAACAAGCACCTCAAAAATCGCTGCCACAAGAAGAGGAGCCGGCACAACTCGATCAACAACTGCTGAAAGTCGAACTGGCAGAAGAAGTGATATTTCTTCAAGCCACCTTGCTTGATCAAGTACCCAGTGCAGTTATTGCTACCGATAATGCCGGCAACATTATCTATTGGAATAAATTTGCTGAACAACTTTATCAGTGGTCGGCAGCAGAAGCCATCGGTAAATCAGTTCTTGAAATCTTATGTCTGGATACAAACAAAGCACTAGCTCAAGAAATTATCGACTCCTTGCTTGAAACCGGCCAGTGGGAAGGAGAATTTACAGTGCAGCGCAAAGACGGAACCAGCTTTGTGGCAATAGTCAGAGATTCCGTCATTACAAACCAGATGGGCGCAGCGATTGGAATCGTTGGCATCTCAGTTGATATTACCAACCGCAAGCAGATGGAAGAAGCGCTTAGGCAAAGTGAAGAACGCTTTCGCCGGCTGGTTGAAACCATGAACGAAGGCTTGATCATCTGCGATGCCAATGGACTCGTTACCTACGTCAATGAGAAGTTTGGAGCCATGTTAGGATACTCCCCAGCATCGCTGCTAGGCCGGCATCTTCTCCAATTTCCCCATAAAAATAATCAGGAACGTTTGGAAGAAGAAATTGCTAAACGTCAGCGAGGCGAGAGCAGTTCTTATGAATTAGAATTGACTCGTAAAGATGGGCAACAGTTATTTGCTCTTGTCTCTTCAACACCGATTCTAGACACGGATGGCAAATTTCAAGGAGCTTTTGCCGTCTTTACAGATATCACAGATCGCAAGCGTTATGAAGAGCAATTAAAAAATTATCAAATTCATCTTGAAGAACTTGTTCAACTCCGCACAGATGAAAAAACTAAAGTAATCTCTCAATTGCAAAAGACCAACGAACAGCTCAAACAGGAAATTGCATCCCGTCAATTGCTTGTCTCATCCTTGCAATCTTCCCAGCGTTTTATCCAGCGAATTAACGACACCACACCCCATATTGTTTATCTCTACGATTTGATTGAAGATCGCAATATTTATATTAACCAGCAGTTCACAGAGCTGTTGGGCTATTCGACAACTGCCTTTGACACAGCGGCAGCAAAATTTTTGATAAAAAAATTGCATCCCAATGATCGCCCAGCCATCAAAGAGCTACAGCGGCAAACGATGAACGCTCAGGATGGAGATGTGGTTGAAGGCGAATACCGGCTACAGCACGCAAATGGCGAATGGCGCTGGTTTCGTAGCCGGCAGGTTATTTTTACCAGAGATAGTGCCGGCGTGCCCCAGCAGATTTTGGGTACTTGTGATGATATCACCGAACGCAAACAATCAGAAGAAGCACTGAGAAAAAGTGAAGACCGCTACCGTGCCTTTGTCGCTCAAAGTTCTGAGGCAATTTCCTGTTTTGAATTTGAGCCGGCTATCTCAGTTGCAATCAGCGAAGACGAGCAAATTCAGCAGATTTTTCAAAACGCTCACCTGGCGGAGTGTAATGATGTCCTGGCTCAAATATATGGCTTTAACTCAGCCTCCGAAATTTCAGGCATCCGAATCAGTAACCTTGTTCCGTATATAAACGGGCACTATATTGAACAACTGCGTGCCCTGATTCGTTCAGGCTACCGGCTCGACAAGCTAGAATCCCATGAGGTTGATGCTTGGGGAACTGCCAAATATTTCTTAACAAGCGCCGTCGGCATTATTGAAAATGGCTTTCTCGTGCGACTGTGGACAACACAACTCGACATCACCGAGCGCAAACAGATGGAGCAAGCACTGCAGCTCACTCAGCAGCACCTACAGCATTTGCTTGGTTCCAGTCCCGCAGTGATCTACAGTGCCGATATTTCCTCTGACTGGGGCACGAACTTTATCAGCGAAAATGTGACGGGACTGCTGGGTTATCAACCTTATGAGTTCACAGAAGATGCGAAGTTTTGGCGGCAGCGCATTCATCCAGACGACGTGGGAACAGCCTTGGCTGCGATAGCGGTGCTGTTTGAGCAAAAACATCACACGGATGAATACCGCTTTTTGCGTAAAGATGGTTCTTACCGCTGGATGCGCGATGAAAGGCGGCTGATTTGTGATGCCGGTGGTAATCCTTTAGAAGTTGTTGGTTACTGGGCGGATATCACAACGCAAAAGGCGGCAGAGGAAGAAATTTATAAAGCCTTGGCGCAAGAAAAAGAACTTTCTGAGCTGAGATCCCGGTTTATCACCCTCACATCCCATGAGTTCCGCACGCCTTTGTGCACGATCCTTTCATCTGCAGATCTGCTGGAGTTTTACCTGGAACAAGAGACTTCGCAAAAATACTTAGAACATATCCACCGGATTCAACTTGCTGCTGTACACATGACGCAGATGTTAAACGACATTCTGCTGATTGATAAATCTGATGCCGGCAAGTTGGAGTGTAATCCTGCGCCGCTGAATCTAGAAGCGTTTTGCCGGCAGATGGTTGAACAGGTGCAAAGCAGCAATGGTGCAGCCTCTCAGTACACGATCACGTTTAAACATGACGGTTGCTGTGCGGATGTTTGGATGGATGAAAAGTTATTACGTCACATTTTTATTAGCTTGCTTTCTAATGCCATTAAATATTCAGAACCCTCACAGCCCATCCTTTTTGAACTAATTTTTCCGAATGAAGAATTAATATTAAACAATCAAACAGGGGAAGCGCCGGCTCAACAACTGCTCAATTCTTATGGGTTGCCGGTGAATGCTCCTGTCGTTATCTTTCGCATTCAAGACAGGGGGATTGGGATTCCTGTTGAAGATCAGCCGCGAATTTTTGAGTCGTTTTATCGAGGCAGCAATTTGCACAACCAACCGGGCACAGGTTTGGGGTTGGCAATTGTTAAAAAATCTGTTGAGGCTCACAGCGGCCAGCTTCTGCTGGAAAGCGAAGTGGGTGCCGGCACAACGTTTACTGTGATCCTGCCACTACACAGCCCAACAGTCGCGGAACTGGAGGCAACCCCTGAGCGCATGAGGTAAATTAAGCAGCTGAGAAAAAGCTTTAAAATATTTTTTCCTCCAGCGCGACTATATCGATTTTTCCTCTATTGCTATCGCCTTTTCCCTGGCAGTAGAACTCTGTACTTATACGGAATCATTTAACCGTACAAGTACGGAAATCAAGTTTCTCAAGTTTTACTGATGCCTCTTTCATGGAGAGGGCTTACTATCTACATATTGCTAAGTTCAGCAACAGAGGCAAAAAATCATGTCTTGCAGACACATAATCTTGCAATTCGTCAAAAACCCGTATTGTTACATTTGTTGATTGACTGATGTAAGTGTATACTAAAGCTGAACGTTACAAAAATATATATAAAGACACACAAGTGTCAATAAGATTTCTTAAAGCTTCAGCAGTCTTGGGAATGGTGGCGTATGTTTATCACTGATAGTAGCCAGTTTAGAGCTGATAGCGCGGTTAACCCGAACCAGCGTCAGGGTGCAACGGAGAAAATACCTGACTTACATCACACGATTCCTAAAGATGCCGCTCCTGAAATTCATGAAGCCATCAATTATGTATGGAATTTGCTGAAACAACCTTTTGCGACGAACCAGTTAGGACAGCCTTTGTCCGCTTGCAAACTTGGGCCTTGTGAAGAACAGCAAGAGTTACACGTAGAAGTGGAACAGCTCAAGCAACAAATCCGAGCCAGTGAAGCTCGTTTCAGAAATATCATTGACAAGAATGCAGATGCAATTGTGATTGTTAATGCCGACGGCCTTGTTCATTTTGCCAACCCCTCAGCAGAATCGCTGTTTAATTGCACAGCCAGTCAATTGTTAGGTCAAGACTTCTTTGGCAAGCTGGTTGTCGAACGGCAAGCCTGTGAGATAGACACCGGCACAATACGCAGGATTGGCACAACCGCAAAGAAAGATACACGGGTTGTGCAAACGCAAGTCGATCTCATCCGCAACGACAGGGAAAACACCATTGCGGAAATGCGAATTGTGGAGACTGAGTGGGAGGGACAAAGAGCATTTCTGGCTTCCTTGCGCGACATCACAGAACGTAAGCGTGCAGAGGAAGCCTTGCGCCAATCAGAAGCGCGATTGAGAGAGCAAACGCAACAGCTAGAAAAAACCTTAAGCGAACTCAAACAAACGCAAGCGCAACTGGTTCAGAGTGAGAAGATGTCTTCTCTCGGACAAATGGTTGCCGGTGTCGCTCATGAAATTAATAACCCTGTTAATTTCATCACCGGCAATCTTGGTCACGCCAAACACTATGCTTCGGATTTGCTCAGTCTTTTGCATCTCTACGAAAAGCACTATCCCAACCCGGTTCGGGAAATTGTAGCTAAACGTGAAGCGGTTGATATCGATTTTCTCAGCCAAGACTTTCCCAAACTCATGTACTCAATGAATGTCGGCGCTGAGCGTATCCGTGAAATTGTGATCTCGTTGCGTAACTTCTCTCGCCTCGATCAAGCGGAAATGAAGCCGGTGAATATCCACGAAGGAATTGACAGTACGTTAATGATTTTGCAAAACCGGCTCAAAAGCACTGCCAGTTATTCAGGGATTTCGGTGATTAAAGAGTTCGGGGAATTGCCCAAAGTTGAGTGCTATGCCGGCCAGCTCAATCAAGTGTTTATGAATCTTCTCTCTAACGCGATTGATGCTTTGGAACAGCAGCCGTCTCCACGAACAATCTCTATTTCCACCTCACTCAGTTCTAAGTCCACAGTCATCATTCGCATTGCTGACAATGGGCCAGGTATTCCCCTGTCCCATCAAAACAAGCTTTTTGATCCATTTTTTACGACCAAACCTGTGGGTGCCGGCACTGGCTTAGGACTATCGATTTCTTACCAAATTATTGTTGAAAAACATGGAGGCATTTTGAAGTGCGTCTCGAAACCCAATCAGGGAGCTGAGTTTTGGGTAGAAATTCCGATTCGCGCTAACGTGCCGGTGGAAACCTTGTAGCAGCCGGTAAAAATTAAGGTTGGCAAGGCAAAGGAAAGCCCCGACTACTTAACCCGTTTCTTTTGCCTACCAGTTTTTTTGCAGCAAAAATTAGAAGATGAGAAGGTGCCGCACCTGGAACTAAACCGTTGCCGGCACAAATGTGCAATTTCATTCAATAATGATGTTTAATATTTTTCCGATTATTTAAAAGTTATTATTTGTTAATTAAAAATTAGAAATTTAGTTATTAACTCTTTAAGTTATTATAATTTATTTACAATCTTTCTAAGATTTTTTCTATATAAATACTCTATAGTTAGTTAATAATTATCACAAAAAGCTTCGTATACGGGCATTTTTCTGTTGAAAACATGACAAACTATTAAAGCTATTATATATTTTTTATATTAAATTGTGTTAAAAAGTATTTATGTATTCCCTTTTTAAAAGAGTGGGAAATCGATTTTCAAGCAAACTTGACATAACACCAGCACCCAAAACATTTTGCATGGTTCCATCACTGTCTGTTGAGCATAAAGGTTTAGTTTGGCAGGGCTATCACAAAAAGATTGTCTGGCTTTCTTTTGAAGAATCGAGAGCTTGCAGAAGTTCTGTTGAGGGAACACTGGCAACCAATTAACAATAAACTGGTCTAAAATTGAGAGGTAGCTATTGAGAGGGAGCTTAAGTTTCGCATAAACCGGCCTACATTACTTAAAAAAGTGTTGGTTATTACATTTCCTTATTTCAACGCTCATACTTAGTCCTTGCATCCGAATCTGCCGGCACAGCCAAAACCGGCATCAAATTGACGCCAAGGCTTTTTTAGGCTTGAAAAGTGAAAAACGAAAGGTGATAATTGACAAAAGGGACAGATCAAGAAAAAAGCAAATATTCGCCTAGCTAGAAAATTGTGAGAAACACTGAGAATGATGTATGGCAGTTTTCAATTTCGTGTAATCCTTAGCTGACACCTTAACTTAAATATTGTTGTCACGATTAAACCTCTAACAAAGGTCCCAACTTTTTTCAACCCATCTGTGTTTATCTGTGTACATTTGTTGTTTATACAAAAAGTATTTTTTAAATCTATGATTAAGCAATTATTTTAAATAAATGTCAATCACTTTATTTTTACTTATAAAAAATTGTATTCAACGCAACGAAGTCTTGGATGAAATTACTCTAAAGAGAAATTTTTAAAAACAAAAAGAATAAAATTCTAAAGGACTTGGTAATCTTTCACTCAGGGAGATGATCAGATGCAGCAAAAAATGAGAGAAAACTGGGAGATAGAAACAAAATTCATCCAAGAAAAAGCCCTAATCCAAGCGCTTCTAAATGCTGCAACCGGCTCAGCTATCATAGTTGATCCCACCGGCACGATCAGAGCACTGAATGGAACAGCAGCTCAAAGACTCGGAAAACTCCCCGGTGAACTCATTGGATTAGCCCTTTACGATCTGTTGCCAAGTGACATTGCCGGCACAAGAAAAATAAAATTTGACGAAGCGATTTGCACCCTTTTACCCCTAGACTTTGAAGACAAAAGCAGCAATCTTTATTTTGAAAATCGCATTGAGCAAGTCTGGGATGGCGTAGAGCTAAACGCTTTAATCGTTTATGAGCGCGAGATTACAGCCCCCAAGCAAGCAGAACCCGTAAAAGCCACTACAGAAAACGCAAACGAACAATACTACCGCGCCATTCTTGATGCCCAAAGCGCAACAATCTGCCGGTTTTTGATAAACGGCACTCTCACCTTTGTTAACCATGCCTGTTACGATTATTTTGGCAAAACGCCAGAACAACTGCTCGGTGAGAAATTTTTCTCTCTTTTTCCAGAACCAGAACGAGTTAAACTCCAACAAAACCTCGGATTTATAAGCAAAGAAAACCCCCACAAAACACTAGAGTTTTTGGCAAGCGAGCCGAACGGAAACACTCGCTATCAACGGTGGACAATTCGCACTATTTTTAACCCAGAAGGGCAGCCGGTTGAATTCCAAGCAGTCGGAGAAGATATTACCGCACAAGTGCAAGCCGAAGCAGCGCTGCGCGAGAAAAAACGTCTTCTCGAACGCATTGCCGAAGCCACGCCCAGTATTATCTATCTCTACGATCTCATTGAGAAGCGAAACGTCTATTGCAACCGCGCGATGTTTGCAAACCTGGGCTACACATCGGCACAAATCCAAGCAATGGGCACGACATTTCTTTCCGAAGTTATGCACACTGAAGATTGGGCAAAAATACAGCTAAACTCCGAAAAATTTGCCAAAGCCAAAGAGGGGGAAATTGTAGAAGGCGAGTACCGGCTGCGACACGCCGGCGGAGAGTGGCGCTGGTTTTACAGCCAGGATACGGTTTTTGCCCGCACAGCCGATGGCCGCCCCCATCTGCTGTTGGGGATTGCTGAAGACATTACCGAACGCAAGCAGACTGAGCTTGATCTGCGTTCGTCTCGGCAGATGTTGCACTTGATCATTGATAATATTCCGCAAGCGATCTTCTGGAAAGATAGAAATTCTGTTTACTTGGGTGCCAACCGTCTGTTTGCCCAAGATGCTGGGCTGGATTCTGTGGAAAACATTGTCGGTAAAACAGATTACGACTTAGCTTGGAGAAAAGAAGAAGCCGACTTTTTCCGCGCGTGTGACCGGCAAGTAATGGAGACAGACACCCCGCAGTATCACATGATTGAAACCCAACTAGAAGCCGATGGCAGGCAAGCTTGGCTAGACACGAATAAAGTGCCCCTCCATGACGCTTCAGGAACGGTAATTGGCATTTTGGGCACTTATGAGGATATAACCGAACGCAAACAAATGGAGGAAGCTCTACAAGCAAGTGAAGAGCGATTTCGCCTGCTGGTGGAGGGAGTGAAAGATTATGCAATTTATCTGCTAGATCCCCAAGGATATGTGATCAGTTGGAATGCCGGCGCACAGCGGATCAAAGGCTATCAGGCCCAGGAGATCATCGGCAGGCATTTTTCTTGCTTTTACCCACTCGAAGACCAGCAGTTAGACAAACCGAATCAGCAGCTAAAAACTTGCGCCGCTACAGGCCGGTTTGAAGGCGAAGGCTGGAGAATTTGCAAAAATGGGTCGCGGTTTTGGGCGAGTGTGGCGCTCAGTGCCTTGCGAGATGAAGCGGGGAAACTGCGGGGTTTTGCGAAAGTCGTGCGCGACATCACGGAACGCCGGCAGGCAGAAGAAGCGTTGCAAAAAGCCAATGAAATTTTAGGCATCAAAGTTGAGGTGCAGACCACAGAATTGCGTGTGGTGATCGAACAATTGCATCAAGAAATTGGACAGCGGACTCAGGCAGAGGCAGAAGCGCAAAAAAGCCAGCAAAAGTATCGCTCAGTTGTTAATAGTCTCAAAGAAGTTATTTTCCAAACAGACACAGCGGGATCGTGGACATTTCTCAATCCTGCTTGGTATGAAATCACCGGCTTTAGTGTTGAGGAAAGCTTAGGAAAGTTTTTTCTTGAGTTCGTCCATCCCGACGATCAGCCGTGCCAGATCGAGCTATTTCAACAGCTAATTAACGGCGAAAAAGATTACTGCCGGCAAGAAATTCGCTACCTCACCAAACATCATAAAACTTTACACAGCGGTTCTCCCCCAGGTGGGGGAAGTGAAGCGGCGGGCGGCTACAGCTGGCTGGAAGTGTTCGCCCGTCTGAGCACCGACGATTCTGGCGAACTCACCGGCATCACCGGCACCCTCAACGACATTACAGAACGCAAGCAAACCGAGGCGGCGCTACGGGAAAGTGAGGAACGCTTCCGGCGTGCCTTTGAGGATGTGGCCACCGGCATGGCACTTGAGGGACTCGATGGCGGTTACTTGCAGGTTAACCGCGCCTTGTGCCAGATCCTAGGTTATTCAGAATTAGAATTAACGGCAACGACTTCCCAAACGATTACCCATCCAGCAGACTTGCCGATCTGCTTAGAGGCTTACCGCAACTTTGAAACCGGCAAAGTTCACTGCCAGCAGCTCGAAAAGCGCTACATTCATAAAGATGGCCACACAGTTTGGGCGCAGGTGACAAAGTCTCTGATGTATAATCCTGAAGGTCAGCCGCTTTATTATGTCTCCCAGATCCAAGACATCACCGAGCGCAAGCAGGTAGAGGCGGCGCTCCGTGAATCAGAAGTGTTTTTCCGCCAGTTAGCAGAAAATGTTGATGAAGTCTTTTGGATTGTCACTCCAGACTTCGGCCAGATGCTCTACGTTAGTCCAATGTATGAACAAATTTGGGGCCGATCTTGTGAGCAGGTTTATGCCTCACCCCGCTCCTGGCTAGATGCCGTACATTTAGAAGATCGGGAGCAATTGCTGCCGGCACTGGCCGGTTCTCTGGCTAAACCTCAGCAATTTCAATCGAGCGAGATCGTCTTAAATCAGGAGTACCGCATCATTCGACCTGACGGATCTATCCGCTGGATTTGGGATCGCAGCTTTCCCGTTCGCAATGCAGCCGGTGAAGTTTACCGTTTGTGCCGTGTGGCTAAGGATATTACAGGTCGCAAACAGGTAGAAGAAGAACTTCATAAAGCGCTGGCGAAAGAGAAAGAACTTAGTGAATTGCGCTCTCGGTTTGTGACAATGGTTTCTCATGAATTTCGCACACCCCTGTCCACTATCTTGTCTTCAGCAGATTTACTTGAATATTATTGTGAAGAATGGCCCGTTGAGAAAACCGAGAAAAAACTTGAACATTTGGGACGGATTCAAACGGCTGCGGTTAATATGACTCAGTTATTAAATGATGTCTTAGTTATTGGGAGAAATGATGCCGGTAAATTGCCTTTCCACCCCACTTGGGTCGATCTGCCTACCTTCTGCTGCGATTTAATTGAAGAGTTCCAAATCGGTGCCGATAAGTCCCACATCATTGAATTTATTCAAATCAAACCAAAAGTTTCGCATAGCATAGAATCTGTCTACCGTAAATTTACTGAAGTCTGGGCAGATGAAAAACTGCTGCGGCAAATTCTCAGCAATCTGCTGTCAAACGCGCTGAAATACTCCCCCGAAAGAGGGCAAATCAAATTTAAACTCGCTTGTCAGCAGACAGAAGCAATGTTCCAAATCCAAGACAACGGGATTGGGATTCCGCCAGAAGACCAACAGCGACTCTTTGAAGCGTTCCACCGCGCTAAAAATGTTGGAGATATCCCAGGAACCGGCCTCGGTTTAGCTATTGTAAAAAGAGCAGTGGATATGCACAGCGGCTATATTACAGTGAAAAGTGAAGTTGGTATGGGAACTACCTTTACAGTCGCACTGCCATTAACCAACCGGAGCAACTTTGATGAAGAAGATTCTAGTGATTGAGGACGAGAAACCAGTTTTAACCAATATCCTAGAGATTCTCACATCGGGAGGATTTAACTCTATCGGTGCGGATAATGGTGAGCTTGGCGTGCAGTTGGCCAAGGAAAATCCCCCGGATTTGGTTCTGTGCGACATCATGATGCCGCTCTTGGACGGTTATGGGGTGCTGACACTCCTGAGATCCGAGCCGGCTACCGCAGCCATTCCTTTTATTTTTCTCACCGCCAAGGCGGATAAAACAGAACTGCGCCAAGGAATGAACTTAGGCGCAGACGACTATCTCACGAAACCTTTTCGGCGCAAAGAGTTGCTAGAAGCCATTTCTTCGCGGCTTGCCAAACACGCAGCACTGATGCAGCAATATACGGCAGAACGCCAACGTGCTGAAGCACTCAACCAAAAAATGCAGGAACTTCAGCACATGAGTGACACCCAAGAGGAACTTTTAAAGAAGCTGATTTCTGAGCTGTGCGATCCCCTCTCTAACATCAACATGGCAATTCGGCTGCTGAAAAATCCCCCACCCGGAGGCCACAGAGATCGCTATTTAGAGATTTTGCAAGAAGAATTTGAACGCGAAATTGCTTTACTGAATCAGGTTTCTGAGCTACAAAGTCTGCTGACGCCAGATAATATCCGCCTTCTGCGTCAATTCAATCTGCTTAATCAAAAAACCAGGAACTAAAATATGAGCTTGGTTGAAGTGCAAAAGTTTGAGCGCGGGTGGGATTTTTACTTAAGGGGTGGGGATACCTGTTTTCCCAGAGTTGGCTTAAGCTATATCCAGAACGATTGTCTTGACAGCTTTTCTCTCAATTTTGGATGTTGCCGGTTGGAGGCAATTTCGATAGCTGAAAGCTATGTACCCCAAAAAAATCAGCATTTTGGGCAGCGGATCACTCTTTGTCGATCAAACTTACCCGCTCGTATGTTTAATAACGGATAAACTTTTTGTTAAAAAAACTAAAGGATCTTTAAGACATGAAAAATACAATTTCTGCATAAAATCTGTTAGAAAATTAATTTTGGTTGTTAGACAACCGAGCACCAATTGCTGAAGGCATTTGGTGAAAAGATTAACACCTGTTAGGTTGCATCTCTCAATATGGCGGATAAGTCTTTATGCTGTTTTCAAATCTCCCGCAGTCTTTGCACGCTAAAGGTCTGATGCGAAAAATTTTGGTTATTGAAGACGAGGCTCTCGTCCGCGCTAACATTCTGGAAATCCTTGAGGCCGGCGGAGAGTTTAATGCCATCGGTGCAGAGAACGGGAAGATCGGCGTGCGGTTGGCCAAAGAACACCTCCCCGATTTAATTCTGTGCGACATCATGATGCCAGAACTGGATGGATACGGTGTTTTGAATGAACTCAGAACAGACTCAGCTACAGCAGCCATTCCCTTCATTTTTCTTACGGCAAGGGCCGATAGAACGGATATACGTCAAGGGATGAATTTAGGGGCAGACGATTATCTCACCAAGCCTTTTCGACGCAGTGAACTGTTGGGAGTGGTGGCAACTCGTCTGGAAAAACAAGTTGCGGTGCAGCACCAATATAAGACGCAGCAGATGCGATTAATGGCGTCAGTGCAGCAGTTAGAAGAAAGACTGAATTATCTGATTCATTATGACAGCCTAACGAATCTTCCCAATCAGCAATTATTACAACAGCGGCTGCAACAATTGCTGCTTCAAGCCGATCACCATCAAAAGCAGGTGCCAATTTTATCTTTAGATTTAGATCGATTCAACCGCATTAATGAAACCTTAGGACACGCAGTCGGCGATCAACTCCTCAAAGCAGTTGCCACCCGGCTGATTCAAAGCGTTGGAGGAGATGCTAGCACGATCGCGCGTTTGAACGGCGATCAATTTGTGATTGTCTTGCCTCCCGGCGAGGACAATTGGGCGGCGGCAGAGGGTGCCCAGTTGATTCTCAATGCGCTTTCTCAACGTTTTGTGTTGAGCGGTCATGAGATATTTATTACGGCTTGCATTGGGATCGCGGTTTATCCAGACAATGGGCGCGATCTCAGTATGCTACTGCAACACGCAGATGCCGCGCTGTCTCACGCACGAGAAAAAGGGGGAAATCACTTTCAGTTTTACACGCCCCAAATTAATGGCTATTTCTCGAAAACGCTAGCCCTAGAAGCGAGTTTGCATTATGCCTTGGAACGCTCAGAATTTCAGGTTTACTATCAACCTCAAGTAGATTTCAAGACAGGGCTGATCTCTGGTGCGGAAGCACTTTTACGCTGGAATCATCCCCAATGGGGGTTCGTGTCGCCGGCAGACTTTATTCCCCTCGCAGAACAAACCGGCATGATTGTGCCGATTGATCAGTGGGTTTTAGAGAGTGTTTGTACTCAGCTTGCCGAATGGCAATCTCGCGGGTTGCCGCCTTTACGCATTGCAGTGAATCTATCAGGCCGGCAGTTTCACCACTCCAATTTGTGTGAAAATGTTGTTCGGATCTTAACCGAAACCGGCATCAATCCTTGCTATTTGGATTTAGAATTAACCGAACGAATCATCGTGCAAAGAGTTGAAGAAAATATTACCACTTTAAAGCAACTCAAAGCTTTAGGCATTCAAATTTCTATCGATGATTTCGGCACAGGTTACTCTTCTTTAAATTATTTGAAGCAATTTCCTTTTGATACTTTAAAAATTGATCGGTGTTTTGTCTCCAATATTGCGAATGATTCTAAAAACGCAGCGATTACCACGGCGATGATTCAAATGGCTCACAGCTTGAATCTGAAAGTGATTGCAGAAGGCGTGGAAACTGAAGCGGAATTCGCGTTTTTGAAACAAAGTCAATGTGATGAAATGCAGGGCTATTTATTTAGCCGGCCTCTGCCAAAACAAGACTTTGAAAACCTTTTATTATCGGGAAAATCTTTGAAAGTTTCCAATTAAAAAATTATAAAATGAAATCTACAAAAATTAGTATTTTTAATAGAAATATTTCTTGACAAATTGCCAAAATCATGAGGATTGGGAAATTAAGCCGGCTTCAGCTTGCCGGCTCATATTACAGCTTATTCCACCACCGGCCACTCATTCAACGCCAGAACAACCCCCGCTTTCAGAGCCGGCGTCAGTTGCTCATTACTCGCCAAAAGTTCTAATTGCTGACGGGCATTTTCAGGAGCCAGCTGCTTGAGCGCGGCAAGGGCATGAAGCCGCACCCCCACATCTAAGTCTGCCAGCAGATAAATCAGCGAATCTAAAGCCTGCCGGTGTCCCAACTGCCCCAAACCCAACGCAATTGCTTTTCGGATGCTGGGATGCTGAACCAGGGGATGAGAAGAGTGCAGCAGATCCATGAGAATTTCAGCAGCGCGGATAGTCAGCGCCGGCAGTTCCATGCGTCCCAAAACGGCCACGATTTCTTGACCCACCGCACATTCTGTTTGGCCGGCAAGCGCCTGTTGCAAATACTCCAGCGCCTCACTGGTTCCCATCCACCCTAAAGCCCGGATCACCTCAATTTGCAACGCTACAGGAGTTGCAGACGAGCGCAGCACCTCAAACAGCGCCGCAGATGCCGGTGCAGTTTTGAGCCGGCCTAGAGAAATCACCGCTTGCTGGCAAACCTCAAAATTGAAATCCCATAACCGTGCTGTCAGCAGCTTGACTAAATCCAGCTCGTTTTGCAAATCCTGACGCAAACCCAAACCTATTACAGCTTCTCGTCTCACGGGTGCCGCTAAATCATTCAAAGCTTCTACCAGCACCGGCACAATGCGCGGATCGTGGAAAGCAATTAGTGCTTCAATGGCAGCAGCCCTTACCAGCGCTTGCCGGTCATGAACAACACTCAGCAACGGCGCAATTGTTTGGGCGTTACGAATTTGGGCAAGTGCTTTCACCGCAAATAGTCTGGACTCTTCCTCTGCTAAAAGGCTGATTAAAGCATCAATTGCCGATGCCCCTAAGTTTGCCAAAGCCCCCGCTGCCATTGCGTTTAACTCTTCACTTTCAGAGGTTTTTAGCAATGCTACAAGGGCGTTAATCACTGCCGGCTGATTAAATTCTCCCAGAATCCGACCTGCGAACCAGCGCAGTTCCAAATCGGCATCTTCATCTTCTAGAATTTCAATCAGCGGCTCAATCACTGCATTGCCTAAACTTGGGAAAATTTTCGCAACATCCCAGCGCTCTTGAAAATCTCCTGCTTCCAAAATTTCTAATGCCCAAACCAGCAGAATATTGAAATTTTCTAGTTCTGCCGGCTGGGATTTCTCAAGGCCACTTTTCTGATTTTCCCCCATGAGTAGTTGCTGCAAATACTGGGTAAGTAATGACCAGTTTGCTTGCTGCTCGGCTAAACGCGCTTGCTCTAAAATCAAAACATTTGACATCATTAAAGTTCAAAGTTCCCAGGTGTTTTACAAAAATGCTTATCAGAAATTAGCCTGCTGACTTTCTGGAGTGGGATGTCCGCAAAATTTTGCCGGCCTTTAAATTAACCACGTTACTCCAAATTTATCCGCCTGAGCCGATGTTAATGTAAAACGCTCATAATTTTTATGCAGAATACTCATATTTCCAGCAGCGTTATCAGGCAGACCAATTTTATTTCTATTTTAAATAAGTTTAATTTTAGAGCATTTAAACATCAAGTTTACCTATTCTTTGTCAACAGCATCCCCGCAGGGATCGATGGGATGCTGCTTTCGTTAACTCACCTTGACTAGAACAGAATCGCCCTCTATTTTAGCTTCATAGGTTTTCAGCGGTTGTGTTGCCGGCCCTTTGAGGACTTTGCCATCAGGCGCGAAGTCGGAATCATGGCAGGGACAGTCAAACACTTTTTCACCGGCTTGCCACACCACACCACAGCCTTTGTGCGTGCAGGTGGGATTGACTGCTAATAAGCTGCTAGCATCGGCTGGGTTGCGAATAACCAAAACGGGGCCAACGGGGAGTTGTTTGTTGAGGATTTGGCCGGCTTTATCTAATTCTGCGACGCTGCCGGCAACTTGAAATCCCTCACTGCCTGCCGCAGATTGTGGTGTGGTTGTGGAATTGTTGGCTGATGGTGAGGATGGGTTGGTGGCTGCATTTGGAGAACACGCGGCAATCGCCACCGGCAAGGAAGTGGCTAATGCGCCGGCACCAACCCACGTTAAAAATTCACGACGATTCATAGGAGTTCGATGTTAATGGTTATGTTTTTCGCGACTAAGGCTGGCAGAGTGTTGGTTCCCTGTTCTACTAAATGATGCCCCAAGCCTAGTATCTGCTTACCCTCACGCGTAAAAAACCGCAAATTTACGCGAATAGGGCTGGTAACGCTCAACTCCCTATGGTTACAAGAAAATTTTATAGAAATTTTAGGATAATATTAAATAAATTTAATTGAGCGTCCATCGGGTTCAAATTGAACGCAGTTGCCGGTTTCCACCGCAGTCAGACGGCTCAACACTTGACAAAGTGGGGTGATGAAACTGTTGAGCGGATATCCGAATCGGGTTGGTTGTGTCCTTTATTTCTTTGCCGGCATCGTTTACCCACAATGCTGACTTTCTGGGATGTTTCGACAGAAGGGTACTTTTTGATACATTTTTGAATTAAAAAAGCTGAAAATATTTAATTACTGAACTTCTATTATTTTTGAGTAAGTTTTAATTCAGTAAAATCACGTAGGCAATGGCGAAGCTGGGCAGGAGGGTGCATAATTTAAATAGGAACGTCGGCTTGATTTGTTTGATTAATGACGGTTAAAAAGTAAACTTATATGCTGAAAGCGGATTGAACAAATTCAAGAATTCCAAGCACAGCAATAGTTTGTAGTTAAAGATACGATTTAAGTCGGTTGAAATTCTAAATTGGAAAGTGTAGATAAATCAGAATGCCTATGCCGCTAAGCCCTCAAACTCTGTCTTCATTCGATGCCAACTCTATGACTGCTGAAACTTCTGTAACCGATAACGAGAAGAAGCGTCTGGGTAAAGTTTATCTCGTGGGTGCCGGCCCTGGAGATCCAGGGTTACTGACAATCAAGGGTAAGACACTGTTAGAGTGCGCGGATGTGGTGATTTACGATGCCTTGGTTAGTCCGCAGATTTTGGCTTTGATTAGTCCATACGCAGAAAAAATTAATGCCGGCAAGCGCAGCGGGCGTCACTCTTTATTACAGGAAGAAACGACACAACTGTTAATTGAACAAGCGCAGAGTCATGCGGTTGTCGTGCGGCTGAAGGGAGGCGATCCGTTTGTCTTCGGGCGCGGCGGCGAGGAAATGGAAGACTTGGTGGCTGCCGGTGTGGCGGTTGAGGTGGTGCCTGGGGTAACTTCTGGGATTGCCGCGCCGGCTTATGCAGGAATCCCGCTAACGCACCGATCTTATAGTTCTTCGGTGACATTTGTAACCGGCCACGAATCGGCTGGAAAATACCGGCCTGATGTGAACTGGCACGCAATCGCTCACGGTTCAGAAACGATTGTAATTTATATGGGTGTTCGCAATTTGCCCCATATTATTGGTGAGTTGAAGGATGCCGGTTTGAATCTAGAGATGCCGGTGGCGTTGATTCGCTGGGGAACTCGACCGGATCAAGAAGAACTGATTGGCACCTTAGCAACGATTGTGGAACAAGTCGAGGCGACAGGTTTTGAAGCGCCGGCAATTGCTGTGATTGGAAATGTCGTTAATCTTCATCAAGTTTTAGCAAGTTGCAGGCCGGCTGTCTTTTCGTGATGCCGGTGTCTCACTCTCCCAACCATTCCTCACGAGAAACCCCTGCTTGGCGTAACACTCGTTGTAATAAACCGACACTGATGTCACCTTCATGAGGATTGGGAATGATGACAGTAACATCCCCTCGGCGCATTTGGGGATGGCGTCCGCCTGCATACGGCCCTTCAAAGCCAAGCTGATGCAGGCGTTGCACTAAATCACGCCTAGAAACTGGAGTTAATCGGGACATATTTAGATAGCTTCAGTAAGTTGATTGAGGTCAATATCTGCTATGACTGGAATGTGGAGTCCCAAGCGCAACCGCAACGCTATCCAGTCACTCAGCGCCTCTCGTAATTCACGCCGGCAACCTTCTAGGGTGGTGTGAGTTGCCCAGACTCCCTGGAGTCCTGGGATTTCCCCCCAATAGGTTTGATCTTCTTCAATGATTTCATAAACCGCCAGTTCCATAGCCTGGTCAATGTAGCTGGCAAGCATTGGCTTTACTTATTTGTTAACTGCTATTTAAAATAGTACACTTTTTTCTTCGCTTTTTTCTTCGCTTTTTATAAGTTTTACTCTCTGCCTTTCCATGAGATAACTTTGAGACAGGGGGCTGGAATTTATTAGATAAAACTTCATCCTGGTAGGCTTCAAGCTTAGGAATTACAGCTTGCAAATATGTGTTCATGGTTTTGCCTAGTTTAGTTTTTTTGGAGCCATGATTGGCTTATGCAACCATCTTAGAAAGTTCAGCTCCAGGCAACATCCGTAGAAACTACTGCTAAACTAGGATTAAATTAGGAATAAATTAAATTAGTAGGGTTGCCGTAATGGAACCGCTCGATGAAGTGAGGGGGAACTTTCTAGCAGAGATAGCTGATGCTTACAAGTTACATGGGGAACCAAAGCATATCTTTTTCCAGCGGTTCGCTTATCAAAAAGATGGAAAGCACAAGGATGATAAAAACTTTGCGAAAGACTGCGGCATAGAAGCGACAACTCTAAGCAATCATATGCAGGAGATATATAAAGCCTTCGCAAAAAGTCCAGAAAAGCCTCATGGTTGCGATATCGATCTTAATAAGCGAGGGAGAGGCAAGTTTAATAAGTTGTATGGGTGGTTGTGGACTGAGCAGTTCCGTTTGTACACAGACGATAACGGTTTATGGAAACAGCAGTTGCCGGCATCGAAAATCCTGACGACTCTGAAGTCTTCCTTAGAAAGTGCAACGGCTATCAACTGGCAAGAAGTCTGCCGCGCCATGCTGGAGGAAGAGAAAAAGCAATGGCTGACGACACATTCGCTACGTGGTTGTGGTGATAGGCGGATTTTCGATATGTACGTCCCTCTCGGACTGGTTGAACGCCAAGCACAACCACCTAGACCGGCACCTCATACTTCACCAGAAAGCGGTTCGCAGTTATATCAAGAAAAAGTTACCCCGATTGAGCATAAAAAGTTTTTTGAGCAAGTCATCAAACAGGGACAAAGTCCTAAAAGTCAAGGCCGGCGGATAGCAAATATCGGCGAACCAGGCGCAGGAAAAACAACGCTGTTACAGATACTTGCTTTTAAGGTCTTAGAAAACGGTGGCTTGCCAATTTGGATTGATTTGGCAAACTTGGGGTGCAATGAAACTTTAGAAGATTATTTACTGAATAAGTGGCTTAGACAAGCATTGCGAATTATTCGGAAGTTTTCAGCAACAACCATACCCTCCCTTCGTCAAGTTCCAGAAAAGTTAAAGGATGATCTTGTCGAAGAATTCTACAAAGATCGGGTGTGGCTACTGCTGGATGGTGTGGATGAGATGGCAACAGAATTGGGGAACCCGTTGACGTTAATTTCGCAGCAACTCAGTGGTAGTTGGGTTGCCGAAGCGCGGGTCATACTGAGTTGCCGGCTTAATGTATGGGAGGCTGATAAAAATGCTTTAGGCAATTTTGATGTTTATCGCAATCTGGACTTTAGTTATCCAGATCAGGTGCAAGAGTTCATAAATAAATGGTTTGCCCAGGCATCAGACAAAGCTCAGGGGTTATGGCGCGAGTTAGAGCAATCAAGTGAACGCATCCGAGATTTAATCAAAAATCCATTACGGTTAACGCTGTTGTGTCGCACTTGGTATCTGCGTCAAGGCAAATTACCAGATACTAAAGCGGGACTGTATCAGCAACTTGTTAAAGCACACTACACATGGAAGGATGATCATCAAGAATTTGAGATTTCGCCAAAGGAACAAGAAGAACTGAATCAAAAATTAGGGGTATTGGCAAAAGCAGCAATTGCCGGCGAAGATTCCCGGTTTCGGTTACGAGAAAGTTTTGTCAAAGGTTTGTTAGGTGAACCTAATCAAGAGAGTTCCCTGTTTTGGTGGGCGCTAAAATTGGGATGGCTAAATCGTGTCGGGTTGGCAACAGCCGAAGAAAAAGATCCGGATGAGAAAGTTTACGCTTTTTTTCATCCCACATTTCAAGAATACTTCGCAGCCTGTGCGATTGATGATTGGCACTTTTTCCTAAATCACAACAACGAAAATCCCAACCCGTTTTTAAAACATAACGGCACAGATTGCGTGTACCGCATTTTTGAGGCCCAGTGGAAAGAAGTAATTTTGCTATGGCTAGGACGAGAGGGAAACGAAAACTTTAAAAGTCAAAAGAACGCATTTCTTCAAGCATTGGTAGAGTTTCAGGATGGATGCAATGAGTTCTTTTTTGGTGACTGCAAAGGATTTTATGACTATCGCGCATATTTTCTGGCGGCAGCGGGAATTGCAGAGTTTAAAGAGGCTAACTTGGCCTCAGAAATTATCCAGGAAATCCTTAAGTGGGGTTTTGGAACAGAGGTAAAGGAGGGGAGCTACTCTGATGAGATTTATAAGCAGTGTATTAAAAATGGAACCCGGCAAGGCTATGCTCCCGATAAAATTGGAAAACAAGCTAAGGCAATATTAAAAGAGACTGATCGTCGCATGGCAATTGATGGCCTTGTTGCACTAATCTGCACCACTCCCCTTGAGGTTATTCGTCGTGAAGTGGTTGAGAGTTTGGGAGACATTAGCCGAGGCAATTCAGAAGTGAAGGCAATGCTAATTGAGCTAATTAATCACAGTCCTGATAGCTTCACTCGTATGAAAGCTGCTGAGAACTTGGGGAAAATCGATCCAGGTAACGAGCAAGCAATCGCCACACTAATTCATTTGAAACATAACAGTGTTGATGATTTCACTCGTTTTGAAGCGCCTGTTAGCTTGGGAAAAATTGCTCCAGATCACTCCGAAGCAGCCAAGTTTGCTGAACCTACCTTGTTTTTAGAGTATGCAAAGTTGGGGCAATTCGATCTTAACGATCCCGAATTGATCGCGTTGCTAGTTGAAGAGATACGTGACAATTTTAATGAATTATATAATTTTGCTATATTGCTGAACAGCATCTTAGATGGGGATACTTTGATGCAAGGCCATCAAATGTTTTCAGAAATTAAACTAAAACCAAATGTGTATAAAGCTCTCCTACTAAAACTTGAAAATGTCTATAATCACAAATTAGGATTTAGGTGTTCGCAAGCTGTTCAGAACTTGGGGTATACAACCCCCGGAAACTCAGATGCAATTAAGGTACTTATTGACGTTATTAAAACCTCTGCTGATAAGTACATCCTTGTGGAAGCGCTTAGAAGTTTGGCGCGAATTGGCAAAAGCGACCCTAAAGTAATCGCGTTGCTAATTAAACTCATTCACAACTGTGAAGAAAAGTCTATTCGTCATCAAGCGGTTATCAACTTATGGCATACCGAAACGAGCCATGAAGACGCTATTTGGGCATTGATGGATGTGATGCGTGCCATTCCTCCGGATAATTTGAACCGTTATACAGCGGCTCAAAACTTGGGGCAAATCCTCCAAAGATACCCGTTGAGTTCAGCAGTGTCTGCTTTGAAAGACTACCTAATTACTCTGATCGTCCAACAAGATTTTGACTTCTACACAGTCTGTTACAATCATCCTCTTCTAGATTGCGCTCAAGTCATGCCTTATCCTGATTATTATCAGGCTTGGCACCGGCATCCCTCTATCCCTTCAGTAAATCAGTAAACTGCCGGCACCGGCAAGCGCTTGCAGATGTGTCTTCAGCCGTGAGTCAAACTCATCCTTTGACAACAGCAAGGTCAAAATTCTTACAGCCAGTGCTTAGGATAAGTCCTCTCTTCTGCAAGATTATTGAAAACCACAGCACAGAGTACCAAAATAATAGAACCTTGTAGTGCCGGTGTTAACAGAAATTCCCAATGAGCTTTTGTCATCATTACGACTAATGCAACTGCTCCTGCAGGCGGGTGTAGGGTCCCAGTCATCTGCATCACCCCAATAGTTGTTGCTACTGCCATTCCCATTGTCCAAGGTGACGAACCGAAAAGATGTAGAATAGTTAAACTAATGAAAGCGGCTACGAGATTGCCACCAATTACATTACGGGGTTGAGCTAAAGGACTGTCTGGTACACCAAAGATCAATACACTGGTCGCACCAAATGGAGCCATAAGCAGTGGAGAATTAGTTTCCATAGACAGGTAAGCCGTTGCTGCTATTGCTATGAAACTACCAAACCAACTCCAAAAAATATGTCTGTGGTGAGGTTTATCTATAGGGCACGTTAGAGGACATGAACTCCACGTTCCACTTATCTTAAATCTGTAATTATCCCATTTAAGTTGCAAGCTTTTATAATTCCACGTTTTACTTATCTTGAACCAGTAATTCTTCCCTTCAAGTTGAATTTTTTTATAACTTAATAGCCTTGGATAAGTGTGATTATTTTTCTTTTTTACGAAAGGTCCTTTCATAACTTCCACAATAGTAAATAAGCGGTGATCTTGTGAAAAATTTATTTGTACAATTTTACTCTAGCTCTCTTTAAGAACTCAAAATAAATAAATCCAATCTATCTCTAGCTTGTTAGCAAAATAAAGTGCCTCAAATTTGTTCATAGACTGAAAAGAGTAATGCAAACTCCACGAGATTTATGTCGGGTAAACAAAACATCTACTGCATTTCTCAACATTTTAATAACAAGATTTACATAGGCACATAGACACCTACCTAACTAGCTTGATAAAGCCAATGTCATGATTTCTTAATATTGTATCATTAAAATATTTTTAAAGTTTTTAAAAAAAGCGTAAGTTTTGTATAAAAACTTAGCACTCTTATAAAATTTGCTTATCAATTTTCTCTACTAATCCCTGAAATTGGAGTGGTTATAAGACATGACCACAGCAAATGAAGTGGGATAAAAGGAATTTATAGAGTGTATAAGTGAGCGGGGGTATCTTCTGAATATGCTCCCCAGCGAGCCATAATGCTAGCTAGTTATCTCTTTGTTGTGATAAACCAGTCTTTTGTAGCCGGTTTCATCGACCGAGACAGTGTGGCTCACGCGCACAATCTGCTCAAGCTCATTCGTGATAATTCTAGAGAGCGAATCGTTTATCAAGCTTCAGGAGAGAGAGCAGTTCTCATTCATCAACCACTAATGCTGGCTGTTTCAACCGCGTTAGCTCTCTAGGGCCATCTAGACGCTCAGACAAGACAAACATTTCTAGGGCTTGAGCAACTCTCCTTCAAAAAGAGAATTGCTAGGAAAAAACCGGCTCAGTAATTTCACCGACACAACGCCCCAACGCCGGCAGCCATCCGTACAATCACCCACACCAATTCATCTCAGCACTGCGTAAAATTTACCCAGAATGCTCACAGTGAGCGGTTTGCTTAAATTTCACCTATTAAGATTTGTGTTTAGCGGCTTCAATCAAACGCTTGATGTAAAAACCGCATCAGTGAAATGCATCGATTTCATATATCGAAATATTTTGTAACTCACTATACTAATTTTCCGGTTTCCAGCCTTTAACTTATCTACAACGCACTTTTGACAAGCGCCTGAAGGCTGATCATTCGCAATAAAGGAGCATGAGCGTCATTCACCCAAACCAAGACCCCGCATGGAATGCAACCTTGCAACCAATCAGCAAAAAGCTGACCGATAAACAAATACTGCGATTTGTAACGAAATATACAAATAAAGTTTTCCTATCCCAGATATAAGCGAAACAAAAAGCTTTTAAACGCTAGATAAACAGCAACTTAGCTGAAAAATTGCCTCCCTGTAAACACAAAATCAAGAGCGAAAAAACCCATGACAGTAGCAGAGACACCAACAGCAAGCCTCAACAAATTTGAAAAATTTAAAGCCGAAAAAGATGGGCTAGCAGTCAAAGGTGAACTCGATCATTTTGCCGAGATTGGCTGGGAAGCAATGGACGCAACCGACCGAGAACACCGGCTCAAATGGTTAGGGATCTTCTTCCGCCCCGTCACTCCCGGCAAATTCATGATGCGGATGCGGATTCCCAGTGGCATCCTCAACGCGGTTCAAATGCGCGTCCTCGCCGAGATCATCCAGCGCTATGGCGGCGAAGGCTACGCAGACATCACAACTCGGCAAAACCTGCAACTACGCGGCATCAGAATTGAAGATGTCCCCGATATATTCAATAAACTCAGATCCGCCGGCATCACCAGCATTCAATCCGGCATGGACAACGTTCGCAACATCACCGGCTCACCCGTTGCCGATCTCGACGCCGACGAATTAATAGACACCCGCGATCTTGTCCAAAAAGTTCAAGACATGATCACCAACTGCGGCGAAGGCAACCCAGAATTCAGCAACCTGCCGCGCAAATTCAACATCGCCATCGAAGGAGGACGCGATAACTCCGTCCACGCCGAAATCAACGATGTTGCCTTCGTCCCCGCCTATAACAACGGTCAACTCGGCTTTAACGTCGTTGTCGGTGGCTTCTTCTCCGCCAAGCGCTGCGAAGCCGCAATTCCCCTCAACGCCTGGGTTCCCGCCAACGACGACGTGGTTGATTTGTGCCGCGCCATCTTAATTGTCTTTCGGGATCAAGGGCCGCGATCCAACCGGCAGAAATCACGCCTGATGTGGCTGATCGATGAAATGGGCCTCGAACACTTCCGCGCAGCCGTAGAAAAGCAATTTGGGCGCGAACTGCCAACCGCTGCCCTCAAAGATGAAATCGACTGGGAAAAACGCGATCATCTCGGCATTTTTGCTCAAAAGCAACCAGGCTTAAACTTTGCCGGTCTGCACGTTCCCGTCGGGCGTTTGTTTGCGCCAGAAATGTTTGACATTGCCCGTGTTGCCGAAGTCTATGGCAATGGCGAAATTCGCCTCACCGTCGAACAAAATATCCTAATTCCTAATATTCCCGACTCTCGCTTAGAAGCCTTTTTAAGCGAACCCATCCTGCAAAAATTCTCCATCAATCCCGCACCTTTAACACGGGCGCTGGTTTCATGCACCGGCGCACAATTCTGCAACTTCGCGCTGATTGAAACCAAAAACCGCGCGATGGAAATGATTGCGGAACTGGAACAAGAAGTGTCCTTGAGCCGGCCTGTGCGGATTCACTGGACCGGCTGCCCCAACTCCTGCGGTCAACCGCAAGTTGCAGATATCGGACTCATGGGCACCAAAGCCCGCAAAAACGGCAAAGCCGTCGAAGGTGTCGATATCTACATGGGCGGCAAAGTGGGCAAAGACGCCCATCTCGGCACCTGCGTCACCAAAGGGGTTCCCTGCGAAGACCTCAAGCCGGTGTTGCGGCATCTACTCATCGAAAACTTCGGCGCACAGCTTAAAGGAGAAATCCTCGAAGCACCGGCAACACTGGCACAACCAAGCGACACTGCCCAAACAAACGGCACAAAAGCCACTAGCAACGGACATCACGCCCAGCCGGCAGTCCTCGTCTTGGCGAAATCTGGCAAAGAACTCGCCTGTGACAGTTCCGAATTGATTTTAGATGTCGCAGAACGAGAAGGCATCGAACTTCCCAGCAGTTGCCGGTCGGGAAGTTGCGGCACCTGCAAGCAAATTCTTTTAGAAGGAGAAGTGAAATATGACGCAAATCCCGAAGCCCTTGACGACAGTGAGCGCACTCAAGGCGTGATTTTAGCCTGTAGCGCTCACCCTGTTGGACGAGTCGTCATTGATGCTTAACTGCCGGCTCGCTTGACAAAAACCCTACACCATGCACTATCGGTAACTTTTTCATTAAGTTATTTTGTGCCGGCTATGGTGTTGAGCCTGACAAAGGCTGTGCGAAAACAAATGGTGCTTGCTGAAAACCACAACCAAAGAATTAACTAAAGACCGGGTAAATCAATGTCGAAACTTTCCAGACGCAAATTCATCTTCACTGCCGGCGCAGCAACAGCCGGCACCTTGCTCGTTCATGGATGCAGCACCGGCCCTACTAACACCAGCAAAACAAACGCCGCTTCTACCCCCACACCGGCAGCCAACGTTAACCCGGCTGATGCCCCGGAAATCACCACCGCCAAACTCGGTTTCATCGCCCTAACGGATGCCGCACCTTTGATCGTCGCCCAAGAAAAAGGCTTATTTGCCAAATACGGCATGACAGGGGTCGAAGTCGTCAAACAAGCATCTTGGCCCGTCACCCGCGACAACTTAGAACTCGGTTCAGCCGGCGGCGGCATTGATGGGGCGCACATCCTCAGCCCGATGCCTTACCTGCTTAGCTTAGGGCAAACCAAAAATAAACAGCCGCTGCCCATGTATCTCCTGGCACGGTTAAATACCAACGGTCAAGCGATTTCTATCGCCAACAGTTATAAAGATTTCAAAGTTGGCTTAGAAAGTAAAGGATTAAAAGATGCCTTTGCCCAAGCCAAATCCAGCGGGAAAGGCGACCTGAAAGCAGCCATTACCTATCCCGGTGGCACCCACGATCTCTGGATGCGCTACTGGTTAGCTGCCGGCGAAGTTATTCCAGAGCAAGATATTTCTGTCGTCCCCATCCCACCGCCTCAAATGGTGGCAAACATGAAAACCGGCAACATGGAAGCCTTCTGCGTGGGAGAACCGTGGAACGCCCAACTCGTGAACCAAGGAGCCGGTTATACCGCCTTAATCACCGGCGAACTTTGGAAAGATCACCCAGAAAAAGCCTTTGCCATGCGAGCAGATTGGGTCGATAAAAATCCCAAAGCAGCCAAAGCATTATTGATGGGAATTATGGAAGCCCAGCAATGGTGTGAAAAGGCAGAAAACAAAGAAGAAATGTGCCAGATTGTTTCTCAAGCGAAATGGTTCAAAGTGCCGGCAAAAGATATTATCGAACGCTCTAAAGGCAACGTGGATTATGGCGACGGTCGCCCAGTCGTTCAAGCTAGCCCCTTATTGATGAAATACTGGGCAGATAACGCTTCCTATCCCTATAAGAGCCACGATCTTTGGTTCCTCACAGAAAACATTCGCTGGGGTTATATTCCCGCCGATACAAAAACCAAAGAACTCGTTGACAAAGTTAACCGCGAAGATTTGTGGAAAGAAGCCGCCAAAGCCCTTGGTGTTGCCCAAGCAGAAATTCCTAGCAGCACATCTCGTGGCGTTGAAACCTTCTTTGACGGGGTTAAATTCGATCCCGAAAAACCCGAAGAATACTTAAGCAGCCTCAAAATCAAAAAAGCCTAGTCAAAGCCGGGGAAAAGGGAACTTCCCTAATCCCCAGATTCCAGCTTCCAATTCACCCAGCACAATCCAGGAAACGAAATGACCGCCAACATTAGCAGAAATGGACGCTTCACAACTTCGCAAAATCCCATTACTAAATATTTTGGAAAAAACTCTAAGAAAGTTCTTCGACCACTGGTTGCCCTCATCGTTATTCTGGTAATTTGGCAAATCGTTTGTCCTGCCGGCTCAAAAGGATTGCCAGGGCCGATGCAAGTAATTGCAGAAACTTGGAACCCGTATATTATTAACCCTTTCTTTGACAACGGCGGCACCGACAAAGGCTTAGCCTTGCAAATCTTCGCCTCCCTGCAGCGGGTAGCTATCGGATTCTCCTTGTCTGCCATCGTGGGAATTGCTTTAGGAATTTTAATCGGCGTTAATAAACTTCTCTATCAAGCCCTCGATCCGATTTTTCAAGTTTTGCGAACCATTCCGCCCTTAGCTTGGCTGCCGATTTCTCTTGCGGCTTTTCAACAAAGTAATCCTTCCGCTATTTTTGTCATATTTATTACCGCAATCTGGCCGATTATTATCAACACAACGGTCGGAGTCCAGCAATTACCTCAAGACTATCGAAATGTTTCCAGAGTCTTGCAATTATCCGGCCCGGAATACTTCTTTAACATTCTGTTTCCTGCTACAGTTCCCTACATCTTCACAGGCTTAAGAATCGGTATCGGCTTATCGTGGCTGGCAATTATCGCAGCAGAAATGCTAGTCGGGGGCGTAGGCATTGGCTTCTTTATCTGGGATGCCTACAACAACTCCTTACTCAGCCAAATTATCATCGCCCTAATTTACGTCGGAGTCGTCGGACTGCTACTGGATCGGTTCATCGCCTATATTGCCTCAATCGTCGTGCCGGCAGAACAAAAACAAGGTTAATTGAATGGGGGATTGGGCATGGGGCATTGGGGATTGGGCAAGGCTTCGCCAACCTAAAGGTATGGGCATTTATCCTTCTCTAGTCCCTAGCCCCCCTAGCCCCTAATCCCATGCCCCATGCCCCATGCCCCATGCCCATTCCCCATGCCCCATGCCCCATTCCCCATTCCCAAAAAATATTATGTCTGTATTTGTAGAAGTCGATCACATTGATAAAGCCTTTCCCCTGCCCGATGGAAGCAGCTACGTTGCCCTCAAAAATATTGAACTGAAAATAAAACAGGGAGAATTTATTTCCTTAATCGGCCACTCCGGCTGCGGAAAATCGACCCTGCTCAATATCGTTGCCGGCTTAGATCGGGCAAGCAAAGGCGGCGTCATCTTAGAAGGCAGAGAAGTCAAAGGGCCAGGGCCAGACCGCATGGTTGTCTTTCAGAATTACTCCCTGCTGCCTTGGCTGAGTGTGCGCGAAAACATCGCCCTGGCAGTCAATCGAGTATTCAAGGATAGCCCCAAAGGAGAACGCCGGGGCATTATCGAAAAGCATATCGACCTCGTAGGACTGCGACACGCTGCCGATAAGCGACCTGGTGAACTATCAGGCGGGATGAAACAGCGCGTCGCCATCGCCCGCGCTTTGGCGATTCGTCCCAAACTGCTGCTATTAGATGAACCCTTTGGTGCCTTGGATGCCTTGACGCGGGGAGGACTGCAAGAACGGTTGATGGAAATTTGTGAGGAAAGCCGAGTCACCTGCATCATGGTCACACATGATGTGGATGAAGCGTTGCTGCTGTCTGACCGGATCGTGATGCTCACCAATGGGCCAGAATCTCACATTGGCCAGATTTTAGACATTCCGATCCCCCGTCCCCGTCACCGCATGGAGGTTGTCAACCATCCGAATTACTACGCCTTGCGGAATGAAATTATCTACTTCCTGAACCAGCAGAAGCGCGATAAACGCCGCAAAGCCAAGCAACCGGCAGCCGTGGCAATTGCGCGGCATGGGTTAGAAAAAGTTAATTTAGACATCGGTTTTATTCCCCTAACAGATTGTGCGCCTTTGGTGGTGGCCAAAGAAAAAGGCTTCTTTAAAAAGCATGGTTTAGAAGACGTTAACCTCAGCCGCGAACCGAGTTGGAAAGCCATTAGCGAAGGAGTGGCGACGGGTCGCTTAGATGCTGCCCAGATGGTCGCTGCCATGCCCTTATCGATGACCTTGGGGTTGGGATTGACAAGGCCGGTGCCGATGGTTACTGCCCTCGTTCTCGCCCGCAACGGCAACGCAATTACCCTCAGTAAGCAGTTATATCAGCAAGGCGTTCGCACCCTTGCTGATCTTAAAGCGGCTGTTACCCAATCCGTTGACAAAGTTCATACATTAGGCATGGTGCATCCCGCCTCAATGCACAACCTGATGCTGCGTTACTGGCTGGCTGCCGGCGGCATCGATCCTGACCGAGACGTAAATCTCACGGTGATCCCGCCACCACAAATGGTTGCTAACCTGAAAGCCGGCAACATTGACGGTTATTGTGTGGGCGAACCCTGGAATTCTCGCGCTGTCTATGAAGATTTGGGCTTCGTCGTCGCCACTGACCTTGATATTTGGCCGGGACATCCAGAGAAAGTGTTGGGTATGCGTGAGGAGTGGGTCAATCAACACCCTCAAACTCATATCGCCCTCGTCAAAGCTTTGCTAGAAGCTTGCGAGTATTGCGACGACCGGCGCAACCGGGAAGAAATTTTAGGGTGGCTATGTCAGCCCCAATATGTCGGTTCCGCACCCGAATACACCCGCCCCGGTTTTATCGATCCCTACAACTTGGGTGCCGGCCAAAAACCGCAATCCTACCCCCGCTTCAACCAATTCCATATTGAACAAACCAACTGCCCTGGACGAGTTGAGGGGTTGTGGATTTTAACCCAGCTAGCGCGTTGGGGCATTACTCCGTTCCCCAAAAACTGGCTCGAAATCTTAGAACGAGTGCGCCGGGTCGATCTCTACGGTGAAGCCGCCCGTCAGTTGGGATGGCCCGATACCGAACCCGACCGGGAGTGCTTCCAACTGTTTGACAGTATGGTTTTCAACCCCGACGATCCCATCGGCTATCTCAACAAGCTGACTATCCGCCGCGAAATTCGCATCGAAGAAATCATCATTGATACCCCAACAACCGAAGCAGCCTAAGTCAGTGCTGAGCATTATTAAGTGCTGAGTCCTGAGTGCTGAGTGCTGAGTGGGAGAGGGGGTGAGTGGGAGAGAATACCCAAGACTTGCCCCATGCCCCATTCCCCTACCGTTCTTGTTGGCGAAGCCTTGACCCATTCCCAATGCCCCATTCCCCAATTCCCTGATTATGCAATCCCTATCTAGCTCCTCTTTAACTCAAACCTCACAACTGTCACCTCAAAGCTCAACCCGTGAGCCGTTTTTGGTTATTGAGAACGTCTCTAAAATTTACCCAACGCCGAAAGGGCCGTATTCAGTCGTGGAAGATGTCAACCTCACCGTTTATGAGGGTGAATTTGTCTGCCTGATCGGTCACTCTGGCTGTGGTAAATCAACCCTGCTGAATATGGTTGCCGGCTTCCTCAAGCCAAGTGAGGGAGAGGTGAAACTGCGGGGATCGCTGATCACCAAACCCGGCCCAGACAGGATGATGGTGTTTCAAAATTACTCGCTGCTGCCTTGGAAGACTGCGTTTGAGAATGTCGCCTTAGGCGTGAAATCGGCGTATCCTGACAAAAGCAAAGCTGAAAGAGCGGCTATTGTTGAGGAACACTTGGCGCTGGTTGGATTGACAGAATCGGCAAACAAGCGCCCTAGTCAGCTTTCGGGGGGGATGAAGCAGCGGGTGGCGATCGCACGGGCGTTGGCGATTCGGCCTCAAGTTTTGATTCTGGATGAACCGTTTGGGGCGTTAGATGCCATCACTAAGGAAGAGTTGCAAGAAGAACTGCTGCAAATTTGGCGCGAGTTTGGGGTAACGATCTTGATGATCACCCATGATATTGATGAGGCGCTGTTTTTGGCAGACCGGCTCGTGATGATGACCAATGGCCCAGCGGCGAATATTGGCGAAGTGTTAGAAATTCCCTTTGCTCGTCCGAGAAACCGGGCCAGCATCATGGAAGACCCGCGCTACTACGATTTGCGTAACCATGCTTTAGATTTCCTCTTCAATAGGTTTGCCCACAGCGAGGAAGAACCGGCAGCACAATCGCAGCCAGTCACCTCGAAACCAGCTTCAAAAGCTCTAGCACTCAAAGCTTCAGCCGCCTTGGGGCTGACGACGGTTGCGGCTGTGGCTGGGTTAAGTTTGATGCGCTCGCTTTCCACCTCAAGAAGTGCTCAGCAGATGCCGGCGACGCAACCCGTTGCAACGTCTCCAACTCCAGTTGCTACTCCCACACAGCCGGTTGTGAGCGCAACACCAGAGGTGAAGAATCTAGCCATTACAGATGCGGCTGAACTGGCAGATTTGAAGCAAAAGCTTTACGACCAAATTGACAAAAATTGGCAGCAGATTCCAACCTTTCAAGAAAATTTAGTTTACTCGGTTAAGGTTAAAAAAGATGGGGAGATTGTCAGCTACGAATCTGTCAATCAAGCTGCAAAGGACTATCTTCAAGAAACTCCTTTTCCAACTTTAGTCAAGTCTACAGAAAATAAAGCCGGTGGCACTCCCCAAGAACCGTTTGCTCAGTACAAAGTTGTGCTGAACCCGGCGGGAATGCTAGAGGTGAATGCTCAATAAACACTGGGCTGAGAGTTTTTGTAAGAAATTAGCCGGCTGAACAAGACTTTTAAAGAGGCGCTGATGAATTAACATCGAAATGTAAATTACCTGAATCGCAAAACCAATTAATTAAAAAAAAGACTTTGTAAATTAATAGATAAAGTCATAATTAATTGGATAAAGATTTCAAAAAGCCGAAACAATGAACATCGTAAAAGATAAGAAGGGAGTGTAATGTTAAAAGGATTATGGTCTTTTCAGGGACGCTATCGCATCTTGCACCTGACCTGGTTTGCGTTCTTCCTCACATTTGTTTGTTGGTTTAACTTCGCTCCTTTTGCCACCGTTATTGGCAAAGAGCTAAGTTTAAGCCCAGAGCAAATCAAGACAATCGCAATTTGCAATCTCGCCCTAACAATACCGGCACGGATCATCATTGGAATGCTCCTAGATCGCTTTGGGCCAAAGATCACATTCTCCACCCTACTAATTTTTGCGCTTGTTCCCTGTTTAGCCACCGCACTGTCTCAAGACTTTAACCAGTTGGTGTTAAGCCGGCTACTAATGGGCATTGTGGGCGCGGGATTTGTGGTGGGCATCCGCATGGTGTCTGAATGGTTCCCCCCCAAAGAAATTGGCATTGCTGAGGGCATCTATGGCGGCTGGGGCAACTTTGGCGCATTTGGGGCGGAGTTTGCCCTCCCTTCAGTTGCATTAGCGGCGGGCTTTCTCGGCGCGGGATCGTCAAACTGGCGCTTGGCAATTGCCCTCACCGGCATCATTTCTGCCATCTACGGCGTAATTTATTACAAAAATGTCCAAGACACACCTGCCGGTGTAACTTACAGAAAACCCAAGCGCAACGGTGGGTTGGAAGTAACCAGCGCCAAAAGTTTCTACGCCATGATCGCCATGAACTTTGGGTTGATTTTCGCCCTCGGTTTACTGGCATGGCGTTTGGCGCAACCGGCTATCGCCTTCCTCAGCACAAGCCAAATGTACGTGATCTGGTTTTTGCTGGCAGGTTTGTATGCGTTCCAAACCTACAAATCCTGGCAGGTAAACCGCGAAACGGTTGCCGGTCAAAAAATCTACCCTCCAGCCGAACGCTATGAATTTCGTCAAGTTGCCCTGTTAGAGTTGTGCTATATCACGAGCTTTGGTTCTGAACTCGCTGCGGTTTCCATGCTGCCTGCTTTCTTCGAGCACACATTTTCCCTAGAACACGTCGTAGCCGGCATGATTGCAGCCAGCTACCCATTTTTAAACCTGGTGTCTCGTCCCAGTGGCGGCTTGATCTCCGATAAATTTGGCAGCCGCAAATGGACGATGACCATCGTCAGCGCCGGCATTGGGTTAAGCTATCTGCTGGCACGCAGTATCAACCAAAGCTGGCCGATTCCCCTGGCGATTGCGGTAACAATGTTGTCTGCCTACTTCGCCCAAGCCGGCTGCGGTGCCACCTACGGCATTGTGCCCTTGATTAAAAAAGAAGCCACCGGCCAAATTTCTGGAAATGTCGGCGCATACGGAAACTTCGGCGGTGTGGTTTATCTGACGATTTTCAGCTTGACGGACGCCCCGACTTTGTTCACGACAATGGGTGTGTCTGCCCTGATCTGCGCCAGCCTGTGCGGCTTCTTCCTGAAAGAACCGAAAGGCTCGTTTGCGGCACACTATGAGGAAGGACAAGCCTCCCAACAGTCGGTAGAGGCAGCCGATCCAATGTCCTTTGTCATAGACAACCGCAACGAATAGTCAATGGAAAAGCAATCGCATTTGCTGAACAATAAATCGAAAGATACACAGATTCGTGCCGGCAAATGCGATCCCTGATACAGAAGTGAGACAGGTCAAGCGTGAAAGATAAACTATAAATTGCAAACAAGTGCCAGGTGTCAGGAGAAACCTCTTCCTGAAACCTGAACACTATTTTTCTTTACCCCAAACCTTTTGTTTCACTTCGCACCAAGCATCGATTGTTTATTAACTCAGTCGAAAGAATTATGACTGAATCAACTAAAACCCTCTGTCCTTATTGTGGTGTTGGCTGTGGCTTAGAAGTTTCGCCGCCAGCAGTGGCCGGTAAGCCGACGCATCGAGACAGTAAAGGCAATCCCACATGGAAAGTCCAGGGGGATCGATCTCACCCGTCCAGTCAGGGAATGGTCTGTGTTAAGGGTGCGACAATTGCCGAATCTTTAGGAAAAGACCGGCTGAAGTATCCCATGATGCGCGACTCCCTTGATCAACCCTTTCAGCGCGTCAGTTGGGATGAAGCCCTCAACGCTATCGCCAATCGCATCCAAACCCTTCGCTTCACTCAAGGGCCAGAATCCATCTGTATGTACGGTTCCGGCCAGTTTCAAACCGAGGACTACTACATCGCCCAAAAACTGCTGAAAGGCTGTTTGGGCACCAATAATTTTGATGCCAACTCCCGCCTGTGTATGTCCAGTGCGGTTTCTGGCTATATTCAAAGCTTTGGCTCCGATGGCCCACCTTGCTGCTACGAAGATTTAGACGAGACAGACTGTGCCTTTTTAATTGGCACCAACACTGCAGAGTGTCACCCAATTATCTTTAACCGGCTGCGGAAACACCACAAAAAGAACCCCAACGTGAAAATGATTGTGGTCGATCCCCGCCGCACCACGACCGCAGAAGCCGCAGATTTACACCTCGCCATTCAACCGGGAACCGATATCGATTTAATGAATGGCATGGCCCATTTATTAATGCGCTGGGGTTATATCGATAGCGCCTTTATTGACGAATGCACGGCGAACTTCCCAGATTATGCAGAGGTAATCGCCCAATATCCCCCGGAAATGGTCGCCAGACGCTGTGGCATCCGCATGGATGAGCTAGAAACAGCAGCGCGTTACTGGGGCGAGTCCCAGCGCGTTTTGTCTTTATGGTCGATGGGGGTCAACCAGTCCTCGGAAGGAACCGCCAAGGTGCGAACCATCATCAATTTGCATCTGATGACCGCTCAAATTGGCAAACCGGGAGCTGGGCCATTTTCCCTCACCGGCCAGCCAAATGCAATGGGCGGACGGGAAGCCGGCGGACTTTGCCACATCTTACCGGGTTATCGTTTAGTAAAAAATCCTCAACACCGAGCTGAGCTTGAACAATTGTGGGGACTGCCTGCCGGCCAAATTGCGGCGGAACGAGGTCTTACTGCTTGGGAAATGATCACCGGCTTGGAAACGGGTGAGGTCGGCTTCTTGTGGGTTGCCGCCACTAATCCAGCCGTGAGTATGCCAGATTTGGAGCGCACCAAGGCGGCGCTGCTTCGCTCTCCCTTCACGGTTTATCAGGACGCTTACTATCCCACTGAAACCGCCGAATACGCTCACGTCTTGTTGCCGGCAGCCCAGTGGAGCGAGAAAACCGGCACCATGACCAACTCTGAGCGAGTCGTTACCTTGTGTCCCGCATTTCGTGAACCCCCCGGTTCGGCTCGGCCTGACTGGGAAATTTTTGCAGAAGTAGGCCGCCGGTTAGGCTTCACGAAACAGTTTAGTTTTGCAAATTCCGCTGAAGTTCATGCTGAGTTCGTTAAGGTAACAAAAAGTCGTCCTTGTGATATGTCTGGCTTAAATTACAGCCGGCTACAGGCAGAAGGCCCAATTCAGTGGCCCTGCCCGGAAGAAGCGGGGGAGAATGGTGGTTTGTCCACTTTGCCGCGTTCCCAGAAAGCTTCAGCGAAACGTCTTTACACCGATTTCCGGTTTAATACGCCGGATAGACGGGCGCGATTTGGGGCTTTTCATTCCAAAGGACTGGCGGAACCCCCCGATCCCGACTATCCGTTTGTCTTAACAACCGGCCGGCTTTATGGACATTGGCACACCCTGACGCGCACGGGGCGGATTGAAAAGACGGGAGCAATGCACCCCAACCCGTTTATCGAAATTCATCCCCGTGATGCCCAAAAACTCGGCATTCAGGAAAACGTTTGTGTGGAAGTGCGATCCCGCCGTGGCTTTGCTCGTTTCCCAGCAAAAATTACCAAAGCCATTGCCCCCGGCACCTTATTTGTGCCGATGCACTGGGGTTTCTTGTGGGCAGATAATGCAGAGGCAAACGCCCTTACCCATCCCGAATCTTGTCCCGACTCTCTGCAACCGGAATTAAAAGCCTGTGCGGTGCAGTTAGTGCCGATTTCTGCTGAGCCTGTTTGCTCTGAGCCGGCACACCAATCTGTTTTACCCAGTCGATCTGCATCTCTTTCTGTGTGAAAGTAGGTTGGGTCGAGCGATAGCGACACCCAACACTTACAAAAATTATTTTATATAAAAAATCAACTGAATACTTCTTCAGATAGATTTGCCGGTTTAAACGCCTTGTTTGTAACAGACAATACGAAGTTCGTTTATCTACCTGAGTAATCTAACAAAAAAGCATAGCCGTAGGTTGGGGAGAGCGATAGCAACACCCAACACCTACACGCATTTAAGATGTTGGGTTAAAAACTCAAGCGACAAGCCAATTCGGTTGGGTAAAGCGATAGCGACACCCAACATTTACAAGAATTTAAGACGTTGGGTAGAAAAACCCAACCGACATCATGTAGCAATCATTTTTCAAATTGGTATCAGGCGCAGTCAATACCAAGATGATTGCCCATGCAACTAAGGAAGGAGGGTAAATCCATGCCAGAAGTCGAGAATTCTCCAGCAGTTATCAATAAATTTGAAAACATGACAAGCGCAACCGCGCCGGCTAAAAATGTTAACAAATTTGAAAGATTTAAAGCTGAAAAAGATGGTTTAGCACTCAAAGACGAGCTAGACTATTTTGCAAAGATTGGGTGGGAAGCAATTGATGAAATTGATCGGGACGCCCGATTAAAATGGTTAGGTTTGTTTTATCGCACCGTCACACCGGGTAAATTCATGATGCGGATGCGAACCGCCAATGGTATATTACCCAGCAGTCACATGAGAGTGTACGCTGAAGTGGTGCAACGCTACGGCGATGAAGGCAACGCTGACATCACCACGCGACAAAATATGCAACTTCGGGGAATTCGGATTGAAGATGTTCCCGATATTTTTCGCCGGTTTCACCAGTACGGAATGACAAGTATTCAAACCGGCATGGATAATGTACGGAATGTAACAGGTTCCCCTCTTGCTGGACTTGAAGCCGATGAATTAATTGATACGCGAGGCTTGTGCCGTGCGGTTCAAGATATGATCACCGGCATGGGAAAAGGCAATCCGCAATTTACAAATTTACCCCGGAAATTTAATATTGCAATTGCCGGCTGTCGGGATAATTCTGTTCATGCGGAAACCAATGATCTTGCCTTTATTCCCGCTTATAAAGAAGAGGGAGAGCATCAAATTGGCTTTAATATTATTGTGGGCGGGATGTTTTCTCCGAAGCGGTATATTGAAGCAATTCCCCTCAATGCTTGGGTTCCTCCTGAAGATGTGGTTGACGTTTGTGAAGCCGTTTTACTCGTATTTCGTAACCACGGATTAAGGGCAAATCGGCAAAAATCGCGGCTGATGTATCTCATTGATGAATGGGGAGTTGAAAAGTTTCGCGAAGAAGTCGAAAAACAACTCGGTCATTCCCTAGAACCGGCAGCGAAAAAAGATGAAGTAAATTGGGATAAACGCGATCATATTGGCGTTTTAAAACAAAAACAACCCGGACTAAATTATGTAGGGTTGCACGTTCCCATCGGGCGCTTATATGCCGAGGAAATGTTTGAAATTGCCCGGATTGCTGATGTCTATGGCAGTGGGGAAATTCGCCTAACCGTTGAGCAAAATTTACTGATTCCGAATATTCCCGATTCGCGTATGGAAGCGTTCTTAAAAGAACCTGTCCTGCAAGAGCGTTTTACCATCAATCCAGATAACGTTTCGCGCTGGTTAGTTTCTTGCACCGGCAGTCAATTTTGCGGCTTTGCCCTGATAGAAACTAAAAATCGCGCTTTAGCCATGATCAAAGCATTGGAAGCAGAATTAACCCTGCCCAAACCCGTGCGAATTCACTGGACAGGTTGCCCGAATTCCTGCGGACAACCGCAAGTTGCGGACATTGGTTTAATGGGGACAAAAGGACGCAAAAACGGTAAAGTTGTGGAAGCGACAGACATTTGGATGGGCGGAAAAGTTGGGAAAGACGCCCATTTAGGTGAACGGATCATGCAAGGAATTCCTTGTGAAGATTTGATGCCGGTGTTGCGAAATTTGCTGATAGAAAACTTTGGCGCACAACCCAGGCAATCAGAATATTACAAACCGCCGATTGCAATGGCAGAAATAGAAGGGGAAAACAGTGATGAGTGAATCAATTAAAACTCTCTGCCCCTACTGCGGTGTTGGTTGCGGTTTAGAAGTTTCGCCGCCGGCGCAAGCGAACAAACCCACAAATCGGGATGCTCAAGGAAATCCGCTTTGGAAAGTACAAGGAGATCGCAACCATCCTTCCAGTCAAGGCATGGTTTGTGTTAAAGGTGCAACCATTGCCGAATCTTTAGGAAAAGACCGGCTGCTTCACCCAATGGTGCGAGACTCCCTTGATCAACCCTTCCAACGTGTAAGTTGGGATGAAGCCTTTGATCGGATTGTCAATCGCATCCAAAAGATTCGCAGCAAGCGAGGCGCAGATGCCATCTGTTTTTATGGTTCTGGGCAACTGCAAACGGAGGATTATTACACCGCGCAAAAACTCTTAAAAGGCTGTATTGGCACCAATAACTTTGATGCCAACTCCCGCCTGTGTATGTCGAGTGCGGTAGCGGCTTACATCCAAAGTTTTGGCTACGATGGCCCGCCCTGCTGCTACGACGATTTGGAACTAACCGATTGTGCGTTTTTAATTGGCACCAATACCGCAGAATGTCATCCCATTATCTTCAACCGGCTACGAAAACATCACAAAAAAAATAAGAATGTCAAATTAATTGTCGTCGATCCTCGCCGCACTACGACAGCAGAAGCCGCAGATTTACATTTAGCCATTCACCCTGGTACTGATATCGATTTAATGAATGGCATCGCCCATTTATTAATGCGTTGGGGTTACATCGACACCACATTTATTGACGAATGCACCAGCGGTTTTCCCGACTATGCAGAAGTCATTCGCCACTATCCCCCGGAACTGGTTGCCAGAAAATGTGGCATCCGCATGGATGATCTGGAAACGGCAGCCCGTTACTGGGGCGAATCTGGGCGCGTTTTGTCTTTATGGTCGATGGGGGTAAATCAGTCGAGTGAGGGAACGGCTAAAGCCCGCACGATTATTAATTTGCACCTGATGACCGCTCAAATTGGCAAACCTGGGGCAGGGCCATTTTCCCTCACCGGCCAGCCAAATGCAATGGGCGGACGGGAAGCCGGCGGGCTTTCTCTCCTGCTTCCGGGATACCGTTTTGTCACCAATCCCCAACACCGGCAGGAAGTTGAGCAGTTTTGGAATCTACCACCGGGGCAAATTGCGCCGAAACCGGGCCGTTCTGCGTGGGATATCATCACCGGCTTAGAAGATAGGGAAGTGGAATTTCTCTGGGTTGTGGCAACCAACCCCTTGGTGAGTATGCCCGATTTAGAGCGCACGAAAGCAGCGATGAGCCGGTCACCGTTCACCGTCTATTCTGAGGCTTACTACCCCACGGAAACCGCTGCTTATGCCCACGTTTTGCTGCCGGCAGCCCAGTGGAGCGAAAAAAGCGGCACGATGACCAATTCTGAACGCGTCGTTACCCTATGTCCGGCATTTCGCACCCCACCGGGAGAAGCGAAAGCAGACTGGGAAGTGTTTGCAGAAGTTGGCCGCCGGTTGGGCTTTTCTCAGCAGTTTGCCTTCAAAAATGCCGCAGAAGTTTATGCAGAATACGTGCAGTTAACACGCAATCGTCCCTGCGATCAAACCGGCATCAGTCACAGCCGGTTGAAAACAGAAGGCCCAATGCAATGGCCATGCCCGAAAGAAGAGAGGGAGAATTTGGGTTTCACCTCATTGCATCGTTCCCCGGCGGCTTCATCTAAGCGGCTTTACACCGATTTACGCTTCCACACCCCTGATGGACGGGCGCGATTTGGGGCTTATCATTCCAAAGGATTGGCGGAACCCCCCGATCCCGACTATCCTTTTGTCTTGACAAATGGCCGGCTTTACGGCCACTGGCACACCCTGACGCGCACAGGGCGAATTGAAAAGACGGCAGCAATGCACCCCAACCCGTTTCTTGAAATTCATCCCCGTGATGCTCAAAAACTTGGCATTCAGGAGAATGATTGGGTTGAGGTGCGATCACGTCGCGGAAAAGCTCGTTTCCCGGCAAAAATCACAAAAGCAATTACTGCCGGCACTTTATTTGTACCGATACACTGGGGTTTTTTATGGGCAGAGGATGCTGAAGCAAACGCCCTTACCCATCCAGTCTTTTGCCCGCAGTCGAAACAACCGGAATTAAAAGCTTGTGCGGTGCAGTTAGTGCCGGTTGGCGCACAGACTGCCGGTGTTGAGGTTGAAGTGCAACCGGGTGTGCTCTCTCCAGTTGCCTCTTTATAAAATGAATCGTCAAAAAGGCAAATTGAATCTTGCTTTAATATTATGTCGGTGAGCTGATCCAGAATAACACCCGGCTGCTTCCTAGCCGGGTTTTTCGCAGTCAAAAAAATGAAAGAATGAAGGATAATAAATAATGAAAATCGGGAATTCGTTATTCGCAATTCAATGACTGAGTTTTTTCAATTTGAAGAAGATTTTGTAGAGTCCCTGCGCTGCATCCCCATGCAGGTACGTCTCAAGTTAGATACCTGTGGAGTCAAGTTGAAACTTCCTCACTGGCACAAGTTTAACCAGGAAGAACGTCAAGCGCTAGTAGATCGTCCTTGCACAACACCGGCAGACATTCAAACTTACCGAGATTGGCTGCACGATTTGGTTGTGAAAAGCACCGGCACACCAGCATCTGATTTGCCGGTTGAGGAAAATCCGGCTTGGATGGATGAAAAAACAGTGCCGGCAAGTGTTCAGGAAAAGGCAGAAGAATGTGGCGTGAATTTACTGCCGGCGCAATGGGCTTCCCTGACTCCGTTGCGGCGATTTGCCTTAATCAAACTCAGCCGTTCAGGACATGAAAATAATAACTTCTTGCCGGCACTTAAGGAATTTAACTTAATTTAAAATACTGCCGCAAAAAAGTAATTGTATCATCCGTGAAGGTTTTGAGTTCTAAGACTGGAACTGAGGATTTTTAAATTCGTCCTGAAGCTGTGTATGCCGGCACTGTAAGGTAACGCATTCCTCTGCCGGTGTTACCACTACACCGCCATCAAAACCCCCATCCAATTTAAGGTTTGGTGGTTTGTACTGTAGCCGAATTGTCCTTTACCTGGACTCAATTATGACTCTAAGGATGAAACTCAAACTTTTGCTGGCAATCGTCGTCACAAATTTAGTTATTTTAAACGCTTTCCCGCTGCCGGCTCAACAGGGAATTAGCACAAGTTTTGCTCAAAATAGTGCTGAAGTAAAAAACTGGCAACCTTATCAAATTCCCAATGAATTTTCAATTCGATACCCATCAAGCTGGTTTTTAGAAAGAAGTCCGCAACCTGCCGGCGCAACGCCTAGAGAATTGCTCATTATCACCAATCTAAAACCAACGCTTGGCGGTGGCAGGGTTCCTGCCAATTTAATTAAGACTGATGTTGCCATTGAACCTGATGCGTTTGAAACAGTTGTCAATCAAATGCTCGAATCTGTTGAACCCGGAACTCGGCTAACTCGCAGAGGGAAAACGAAAGTAGGGGGGCGGGAAGCCTTAAGACTTTGGTTTGCCGGCGCAAACACCAACACAATTATTACTTTAATTCGTTACAACGCGAACGAAACACTTTCTCTGAAAAGTTACTATCAAAAAAATAACTCAGCGATTCCAATTATTCAAAGCATTCATGGTTCTGTTCGAGCGATTGAGTGAACCAAAATTTGTAAAAACTGATATCGTCACCCTATTCTCAACAAGCCCAAAACTTTGTGGGTTAGATTAATACCCAACCTACAAAGTTTTGATATTGCTTAAGCAGCCAGGTAGAACACATCTAAAAATTTTTGACAAAAAAGCCGGCTAATGTAGTTTGAATTCCACAACTCTTTAAGCATAAATATTCAGCCTCAAGGGATGACTTCAGGGCTAAACACTAGACTGAATCAAGGATATAGTTTTCATCCCTTGAGGTTGAGCAGTTTGCATGAGTTTGGTGCTAAAGGAATGCTAATGGCATTATCCACTTAGGATTGGCTTGGCAAAGGATAAGCTAATCATAAGATTAAATAACTAGCTTAATCAATTATTGGGCATTGCTGAATACCGGCACTTCCAAAAGTTCAAGACGCCGACTGCATCGTAGATGCAGTCGGCGTCTGATTTTTTCTCTGAACACTGTCTGGACGTCTGCCACTCTCCGCATCTTTGCGTCCTTCAAACCCCGATGGCCCAGTTGCCTTTTTGATGACTTCGTAACACTCGCAGACTTGATTTTCTAATCCGACGCGGTCAACAATGGTGATCCGACCGCGTGAGCACTCGATCAGTCCAGCGTCGCGCAGTAGTGCAGCCGCCACCGTGACTCCAGCACGGCGAACGCCTAACATCTGACTGGCAAGTTCTTGAGTAATAGCCATTTCTTCGTTGTGCAAACGGTCGGCAAATGTCAGCAGCCAGCGGCACAATCGCTGATCTAATGCGTGCATTTGATTGCAAAGAGCGGTTTGGGAAGTTTCAATAATCCGCGATTCTAACCGGCTCAACACCAACTGTTGCAGCACACCACCTCGGTTGAACTCTTTTTTGAATAGGTCTGGGGGCATCTTATAACCCCAACCTTTGGTAATCATCACGCATCGAATCAACTGCAAGCCATTGCTTGCAAAAATTGCTCTTTCGCCCAGGATACCTTCGTCTCCGACGATGCTCAACTCTATTTCTTTACCTTCCACACTGCCCAGTGTTAAAGACGCGATGCCCTCAGTGAGAAAGTAAACGCTCTGGGGAGGTGAGCCGGCTTCATGCAGAACTTGACCCTGACGCAGAGACACTTTTTTTAAGTGAGGCGAGAGCCTTTGATATTCTGCATCAGGCAAGGCACCCAAAAACGAGTTTGTGAGAGCAGAAGCACTTTGATATCTTGGGTACATGATATTTGTCCAATTTTTCAAAGATGATATATAACTAAGTTTTTTGAGTATTAATGCAACTATTAAGCTTGCTGCTAGCTTTCGCCTAGATATTATAAGTGATTAATATCTGTATGGTGCGGTCTAATTTGACGATCTCAACAATTCCCCACACAAGACTGCCTACCAGAAAATTCAGTTGCACCTCACTTACGGTCAAGGCAAGGGTATTATCCATCGGTGTCAATTTAAGGCTGAAATGTCCTCAATAGGGCCTGATTCAGATCCTCCAAGCCCCTCTTACCAAGCTATCCATTAGTCGCATCTTTCTTAACCTTTGGGAGAGCGATCGCCTTTGGCACAAGCGTTGCTGATCGCTCTCCCGCTATCAAACTCCTATTCCCTCATGACAAATTCTCATGCTGCCGGTGGTGATCGAACTGCTGGCAGAAGTCATCGACTTCATAAAAAACTTGGGTGATGTCGAGTTGCGAGCTGAACTTTTTGGAGATTTAGTACAGTCGCCACATTTCGTCGAGACTGTTGCTGACAAGTTGAGCAGTTTGCATGAGTTTGGTGCTAAAGGAATATTAGTCCGATTCTCGCAGACACCATCCACATCCGTAACAAGTTAAGGTGGGGAGCGGTTTGTCTATGGGCACAATTGCTTTAGAAACAGGGAAAGGGGATAAATCAAGCTTGTGAAAAGACTTATGTAGGGCATTGACAATCGCCAAATCTTGATTGAATTAAAAACTAACTTCAGCATCAATCTTCAGGCGGATTCTCCTCAGGGAGTAACTCAGCTTGAATAGAGAAGACCGTGTATGCATACGGATGGCTCTTCATGAAGCGCGACGCCATAGGCAAGTTTGTTAGCAATTGGAACTCGGAGACGAAACAACGAGTGAGCGTATCTCTGACTAATACAGCATGGCGAGCGCTCGATAAAGAGGCTCACAGGCGAGGAATTTCTCGCTCTGAAGTCATTGAACGCTTTGCCCGCACTCTGGAAGGCGAACAGTTGCTGGTTGCCCAAGAAACTGAAGGTAAGGTGGAAACAATTCTTGAAAGCATTACGGATGCTTTTGTCGCCTTCGATCACGACTGGCGCTACACCTACGTGAATCAGGCGGCAGCTAAAATCCTGCACAAAACGCCAGAAGAACTACTGGGAAAGCACGTTTGGAATGAGGTTTTTCCTGAGTTGGTCAATGGAATTGCCTATCGCGAACTACATCGGGCAGTGGCACAACAGGTTCCTGTTTCCTGGGAAGAATTTGCGGAACCTGTCCAGTGTTGGCTAGAGGCAAATGCCTACCCGTCTGCGGAAGGTGTCGCAGTTTATTTTCGGGATATTACAGAACGCAAGCAAGCGGAGGCAGAACGAGAACGGTTATTGCACGAGCTTGAAATTGAACGTGCCCGATTTGAAGCCGTTTTACGACAGATGCCGGCTGGTGTAATGATTGCCGATGCGGCATCCGGTAAATTAGTTCTGGCGAACGAACAAACCAAGCAACTGGTTGGGTATGGCTACGAACAGTTGCTTGAGCTTGAGGAATATACACCAATTCTTCCATGTGAAATCTTTCGCTTAGATGGTCAGCTTTATGCCCCTCACGAGTATCCATTGGTGCGATCACTAAAAACAGGTGAGGTTGTTACCAACGAAGAGATAGAAATTCATCGAGATGATGGTAACCGCCTTTTCATTAACGTCAACTCAGCACCAATTTTAGATAACCAAGGGCAGATTGTTGCAGCCGTTGTTATCTTCCAAGACGTGAGCGAGCGCAAACTTGTAGAGCAAGCCTTACGCGAAAGCGAATCGCGGCTACGAAGTTTATTTGATGCAAATCTTATTGGCATCATCATCGGTAATTTTCAAGGCAATATTTTAGAAGTCAACGACGCTTGGCTTGCCACTTTAGGTTACACGCGAGAAGAAGTTTTATTGGGAGAAGTAAACTTCCTTGAGATTACTCCACCGGAGTTTCGGCATTTAGACCAACAAGCAATGGCACAGATGAAACAAGTTGGTCGCCATGCGCCGTTTGAGAAGGAATACATTCGTAAAGATGGTAGCCGGGTTCCCGTTTTAATTGGGACTGCCTATTTAGGAGGACCTAACGATTTAGGTGTAGGCTTCTTGATCGACTTAACAGAGCGCAAACGCTTGGAATCAGAACTGCGCCAGCGAGAGCAACAGTTCAAAATGGTTGCTGAAAATTCCCCAGACATTATTAGCCGAGTTGATGCAGAATTTCGCCATATTTATGTCAGCCCTTCTGTAGAACTGGCAACAGGTATTCCATCAGAGCAATTTGTTGGCAAGACCAATGTTGAGCTAGGAATGCCAGAAGACCTCTATCGTTTTTGGCATGATAGTTTACGGCAAGTCTTTGCAACCGGGCAGGAACAGACGATTGAATTTAAGTTTCCGAGTCTAAATGGTATTCGATGGTATCAGGCGCTTATTGTACCTGAATTGACAAGTTATGGCTGCGTGGAAACGGTACTAAGTATTGCTCGTGATGTAACGGATTACAAACAAGTTGAACAGGCATTACGAGAGAGCGAAGAACGCCTGCGATTGGCATTAACGGCGGCTCAGATGGTGGTCTGGGATATGGATTTGCCGACCAATCGAGTGGTGTGTTCTGCCAATGCTCTAGAAGTTTGGGGTCTTCAAGAAGGCACAGGAGAAGACTTTTTTGCGCTCATCCATCCAGACGATCGACAACGGGTGATGCAAGCGGCGACAGGAGCAATTGCTGGAGAACAGTCCTACGTGCAGGAGTACCGGGTAATTTGTCCCGACGGCGTTGTGCGCTGGATCAACAGTCAGGGGCGAGTTTATCTGGATGAAACCGGACAGGGAGTTCGCATTGTTGGCGTTTCGGTTGACATCACCCAACGCAAACAGATCGAAGCAGAGCGTGATCGCCTTTTAAAACGAGAACAAACTGCCAGACTGGAAGCAGAAACCGAACGCAAGCGGTTGCATGAGATCCTGATGCAATTGCCTGCCATGATTGGCATTGTTAAAGGTGCCGATCTTGTGTATGAATTTGCCAATCCAACCTATCTGCAAGGGACTGGGCGCACTCCAGACATGATCGGGAAATCAATCCGGGATGTTTTCCCGCAGATAGAGGGGCAAATTTACTTTGATGTCCTTGAGCGCGTTTACCGGACGGGAGAAACGTTCATTCGGAATGAGTCACCTGCTTACTGGGATCGCAACGGCGATGGTGTGTTGGAAGAGGGATTTTTCAACTGCATCTGTCCGGCTTGGCGGGATGCTGAGGGAACTATTCAGGGCGTGTTGATTTATAACATTGAAGTGACAGCCCAGGTGCGGGCAAGGCAACAGATTGAACAACTACTCAAGAACCTCCAGCAGAAAGAAGAAATTCAGCAATTCCTGCTCGAATTGAATGAGGCGATTCGTGCCATTCAAGACCCCAAGGAAATTATGTGGCAAGTGGTTTGTGGCACAGGACAACATTTCCAAGTCACTCGCTGTACCTACGGTGAAATTGATTCCACTCAGGAATACGTCATCGTTGAGCGCGATTTCTGCAATGGTGTAATCAGCGTGGTGGGCAAACACCACCTGGATTCCTTTGGTCCTGAAATCATCGCTGAATTAAAACAGGGTAGAACAATCGTCGTGGACGATGTTGATAGCGATCCTCGGACTGCCGGAGTCGGGGCGGCTGCCTTTGACGCAATTCAAACCAAATCTCTCCTATGTGTTCCCTTGGTGAAAGAGGGACGGTTTGTCGCATTGTTGGTGTTGCACCATGTCTGTGTTCGCCACTGGACGGAGGAAGATGTGGCGGTGATGGAGCGAATTGCTGAAAAAACCTGGCTAGCCGTGGAGCGATCGCGGGCGGAAGAGGAATTGCGCGAAAGTGAAGCTCATCTGCAACTGGCAGTAAAAATCGGACGCATGGGAACGTGGGACTGGGATATGCAGACCGATGCATTGCTTTGGTCAGAAGGACACTTCATGGTGGTAGGTCTTCAACCGAATGAGTGCGAACCGGGCTATGAAGTTTGGGCAAGTCGGGTTCATCGCGATGACCTAGCAGAAGTTGAGGCGAAACTTCAGCGAGCCATAGCTGAGAAGAAAGAGTATCACCATGAATATCGCCTGTGTTGGTCAGATGGCTCGATTCACTGGGTCGAAGCAAGAGGACAGTTTACTTATGATTCTCAGGGAAATCCCAAGCACTCGATCGGCGTCGTCATTGATATCACAGAACGCAAGCAAGCGGAACAGGAACGGGAACAACTCCTAGAGCGCGAACGCATTGCCCGTTCTCACGCAGAAGCCGCACAGCGCCAACTGGAAACCATCTTTGAAACATCACCGATTGGACTTGCTCTGTTAGATTCCGAGCAGCGATTTATTGCCATCAACGAAGCATTAGCAGAAATTAATGGATTAACCCGCGAGCAACACTTAGGCTATTCAATTCCAGATCTTTTTGGTCAGTCCGATCCAAAATTAGTTGAAGTCTTTCATCAGATTTACGCCACAGGCAATCCTTTCATTTCACCGAACTTTGCGGTGAATGTTCCCGGACGCAGTGATCGCCGGCCCGGCTACTACAACGTTTACTATCTTCCGACCGTTAACTCAAATGGTCAGGTCGAAGGCGTTCTAGTTTATGTGGTAGATGTGACTGAGCGCGTCAGATTAGAGCTTGCCCAACGGTTTCTCTCTGAGGCAAGTGCCGTCCTTGCATCCTCACTCGATTTTCAAACGACTCTAGAACGAGTCGCGCAGCTTACAGTGCCGGAATTAGCGGACTGGTGTACGGTTCACATGATAGAAGAGGATGGTGAGATCGAGCAGATTGCAGTTGCTCACATCGAGCCGGCTAAACTGGAATGGGCCTATCAGATTAGAGACAAGTATCCACTGAACCTGAATGACCCTCGCGGTGCTGCATTTACATTGCGAACTGGGCAACCTGATTTAGTGCCGGAGATTCCCGATGAACTGTTGGTACTCTCAGCGCGTGACCCAGAGCATTTGGAAATACTGCGGCAGGTTGGATTCAGCTCGGTAATGACGGTGCCACTACGAACTCAGGCACGAATTCTAGGGGTCATTTCCTTTATCGGTGCCGAATCTGGACGACGGTATACCTCAGCAGATTTGCAACTGGCAGAGGAATTGGCTCGTCGTGCTTCTTTGGCGATCGACAATGCTCAGTTGTACCGGCAGGCTCAACGCGATCGCACAAAAGCAGAAGCCGCTAACCGAATTAAAGACGAATTCTTGGCGGTGTTGTCCCACGAGTTGCGATCGCCCCTCAATCCGATTCTGGGCTGGACAAAATTGCTACGAACTGGGCGACTCGATGCCACAAAAACCCAGCAAGCCCTGGAAACGATCGAACGCAACGCCAAGCTGCAAGCGCAATTAATTGAGGACTTGTTGGATGTCTCGCGCATTCTCCAAGGAAAAATGACGTTAAACGTCGCTCCAGTGCATCTAGCGGCAACGATTGAAGCCGCCCTGGAAACGGTACAACTAGCAGCCGAAGCCAAACACATTCAAATCCACACCACGTTTAATCCTATTTCAAAAACGGTTTCAGGTGATACCAATCGCCTCCAACAGGTAGTCTGGAACCTCCTTTCCAATGCCGTGAAATTCACCCCAGCCGGCGGACGAATCGAGGTGCAACTAGAGCAAGTTGCCACGTATGCTCAGATTCAAGTTAAAGATACTGGAAGAGGCATCAATCCAGACTTCTTACCCTATGTGTTTGACTACTTCCGTCAAGAAGATGGCACAACGACCCGACAATTCGGCGGATTGGGATTGGGACTCGCGATCGTCCGCCATCTTACCGAATTACACGGAGGAACCGTTCACGCAGACAGCTTAGGACAGAACTTAGGGGCTACATTTATCATCCGGCTCCCATTAAACATTGTCGAGCCGGAACCCTCTTGTGATGACAGGCACCCAGAAAGTGCAACAGATTTAGCAGGTATTCAGGTCTTGGTTGTGGACGACGATGCAGATATGCGGGAGTTGGCAGCATTCACCCTAACGCAATCTGGCGCACAAGTTGCCACAGCCGCTTCGGCTGCACAGGCGTTGACCCTCCTGAATCAATCTATCCCCGATCTGCTGTTATGTGACATTGGGATGCCAGAGATGGATGGCTATTCCCTGATTCGGCAAATTAGAAAGTGGTCACCTGAACAAGGAGGCACGATTCCAGCGATCGCACTAACTGCCTATGCCGGAGAAATCAATCAGCAGCAAGCCTTAGCTGCCGGATTTGGGATGCATATCTCGAAGCCTGTGGAACCTGAGGAATTGGTGAAAGCGATCGCGCGTTTGCTGAGATCGGCCAGTTAAATACAATTAACCATGTTCTTGATCTGTTGAACCAGTGTTTCTGGGTCCACAGGTTTGGCGATGTGCCGTTGAAAACCTGCGGCAAGTGCCTGTTGCTGATTCATCTCTCCAGCATAGGCAGTTAGTGCGATTGCAGCAATATTATTTTCTTGCTCTGATTCCAGCAATCGCACCTGACGCATCAGCATATAGCCGTCCATCTCCGGCATCCCGATGTCGCTGATGAGAATATCTGGCTTCGATTGCGTCAGTAGTTGTAATGCAGCGATTGCGGATGCTGTTGCCGTCACTTCTGCACCTGCTTGTTCCAAGACGAAAGCGAGGAAATCAAGAGAGTCTGCTTCATCATCGACAACCAGAATCCGGATGTTTGTTAGGGGTAAAGTGTCAGGAACAGTCGTGAACAAGTTAGTGGTAGCGGTTTCATCTTTCGGCGTGGCACTTTCCCTTCTCAACGGCAGTCTGACTGTAAAAGTCGCCCCTTGTCCCTCTCCTGGACTGTCTGCTGCAACAGTTCCTCCGTGCAACTCGACGAGCTGGCGCACGATGGCCAACCCTAACCCTAATCCCCCAAACTTGCGGGTTGTGGTGCTATCCGCTTGCCGGAAATACTCAAACACATGGGGCAAAAAATCTGGAGAAATTCCCTTGCCCGTATCCCTCACCTGAATTTGTGCCTCAGACGCGATTTGCTCTAATGTGATTTCTATCTGTCCGCCAGTTGGAGTGAACTTAACCGCGTTGGATAGCAGATTCCACACCACTTGTTGCAAGCGGGTTGAATCACCGGCAACTTGACCAATAGCCGGTTTAAATCGCATCTGAATTTCAATTGACTTCGCCTCTGCTGCCAGACGGACTGTTTCCATTGCCGCTTTAATGATGGATGGCAAATTAACGGGACAGACATTGAGGCTCAACTTTCCTTGAAGAATTCGAGAGACATCGAGCAAATCTTCAATCAGTTGCGTTTGCAATTTAGCGTTGCGCTCGATCGTTGCTAGGGCACGATCTGTGGCTTTTTCATCCAGCTTGCGTTCGCGAAGGAGCCTTGCCCAGCCCAGAATCGGATTGAGGGGCGAGCGCAACTCATGGGACAACACGGCTAAAAACTCATCCTTAATCCGGTTCGCTGACTCTGCTTGTGTGCGGGCACGCTGTTGGGCTTCATACAGCCGCGTGTTTTCAACAGCCACCGATGCCATTTGTGCCAGTTGCACCAGAATCGCTTCGTCTTCTTCTGTAAACTCACCTTCGTACTTATCGGATAGCTGGATTAACCCAATGTTGCGTCCGTCTCGCCCCACGAGAGGAGCAACCAACCAACCGCGCATGGGGGGATGCCTGTCTGCTGCCTCGCCAAACCCTTTCCACCTGGGGTGAGCTTCCAGTTCTGCCTGGGTCATTCGCATGGATCGGTTCAAATGACAGACACAGGCATAGATTCCAGATCCATCCGTCTGGTCGTTATAGTCTTGCCACTGGGCATACTTGTCGGACAGGTAAACAGCATTAATTGCCTGTGCCCAGTTTTGATCGATTGTCAGGCTTGTGACCGACTGGTGAGTGCCAATGATTTGATATGCCTGCTCGGTAATCACTTGCAGCACTTCTTCAACAGAAAGGGTTGCGTTGATCGCTAATGCTGCCTGCGTCAAGCCATGCAGTTGCCGGCTATAATGCTGCTCTTTGATCAGCGTTTGTGTTCGCATCTCCTCGGTCTGTTGCCGCTCTAGTTCAGTCGCAACCCGTAGGGCAAAAATTGTCAGCAGGGATTCTGCAAGCTGAACATTTTCCAACGGCTTGCCGTCCATCACGCCTAGCAAGCCTAACGGTTTGCCTGCCGAGTCAAAGAACGGAATTGCCACATAGCTTTCCACGTTCAAGGGTTCTAGAAGGGGAGCTTTGGGAAATAACGCTTGCACACCACGGGGGTAGCAACACATTTTTTGTTGTCGAATGACTTCTCGGCAAGGTGTGTCCTGCAACAGATATTCAAAGTTGTCGATAATTTTACCTTTAGCACAAGCCACGATTGTTGTAATCGCTTCCGGGTCGCCTCCAGTGAGCAAACCAATATAGGTATAATCGCTTCCCAGTGCCTTCGTGAAGTGTTGTACCAGAGCCGAAAAAAATGCCTCACCCGTCACGGCAGAAACGCCCTGCGTCACCTCTAGCAGAGCCGCATCCAGTTGAGCAATTTTACGCGCTGCCAGCCGTAGCTCTAATTCGTCCACAACCATTGCCGCCAAATCTGCCAAAGTCGCTTTTTGCTCATCAGTTAAGGCATTACGCGGTTTCATATCTAACAAACAAAGCGTGCCGAGGTTAAAGCCATCTTGGGTAATCAACGGTGCACCCGCATAAAACCGCAGACCTGGTTCATTTTGTACGAATGGATTACAGGTGAGGCGCTTGTCTTGCCGGGTGTCGGGAATGACTAGAACATCGTCAGATAACAGCGCAAAGCTGCAAATGGTAGCATCCCGTTGCACTTCCCGTACCTCAAAGCCGTAGCCGGACTTGAACCAGGCTCTCGATTCGTCTACCAGAGAGACTAGGGCGATTGGCACATCAAACAGACGAGCCGCTAGTGACGTAATGCGATCGAATGCCGATTCAGGTGGAGTATCCAGAATCTTGTATCGCCGCAGTGCCTCTAATCTTTCTACCTCATTGGCAGGTAAAGAGGCGGTTATGGCAATGGGTTTAGAAGAAGTTTCAGTCATGGGTTTTGAGTCAGCGAGCGAGTGGAGAATGGGAAATGCAACGGGAATGAGATTGCGTTATTCAGAGGTGCCTGACCAAGGCTGCGTTAGCAGCGCTTAACGAAGTTATCGCCTGAATTAGGTATTCTGGCTCTACAGGTTTGGCGATGTGCCGTTGAAAGCCGGCGGCGATCGCCTGTTGCTGGTTCATTTCCCCCGCATAGGCAGTGAGGGCGATTGCAGGAATTTGTCCACCTCGATCAGATGGTATCGCTCGCACGCGCCGCATCAGCATATAGCCATCCATCTCTGGCATCCCAATGTCACTGAGTAAGATGTCTGCGGTTGATTGCACCAATACTTGCAGTGCTTCATCTGCCGATGCGGCGCAAATCACCGTTGCGCCGGCTTGCTCCAACACAAAACTGATATAGTCACGAGTATCTGCGTCATCATCCACAACCAGGATAGAAAGACCGGCAAGCGGTGAAGTTGCAAGCTCATCGGCTGAAGAATTGGGACTCGGTTCGTTCTCTAAGCCGGCAGTTTCCTTGATCAGCGGTAGCCTGACGGTGAAGGTTGCTCCCTGCTCTTCACCCAGACTTTGGGCTATTACCGTGCCACCGTGTAATTCTGTGAGATGGCGGACAATTGCCAACCCTAGCCCTAATCCGCCAAATTTTCGGGTTGTGGCACCATCTGCCTGACGGAAATAGTCAAATACATAAGGTAAAAACTCGGAACTGATGCCCTGGCCCGTATCGCTGACCGTGATTTGAGCATCAGAGCCAATACGCTCCAGGCGAACTTCTACCCGTCCTCCTTCGGGTGTGAATTTCACAGCATTCGATAACAGATTCCAGATGATTTGCTGTAGACGACCTGAATCCCCTGAAACCTTCCCTATTGCGCCGTCAAGCGCCGTGTGGATTTGAATCGACTTGGCTTCTGCGGCTAAACGCACTGTTTCCATTGCTGCCGTAATCGTGGCGGCTAAATCAACAGGAGCAATGTTGAGACTCAGTTTGCCTTGCAGGATGCGGGAAACATCCAGCAAGTCTCCAATCAGTTGCGTTTGCAAGTTAGCATTACGCTCGATCGTTTCTAGTGCTTGAGCCGTCTTTTGTTCATCCAGCTTGCGGCTGCGGAGCAGTTTTGCCCAACCTAGAATCGGATTGAGAGGCGATCGCAACTCATGCGACAACACTGCCAGAAATTCATCTTTAATGCGATTTGCTGCTTCTGCTTGCTCACGGGCGGCTTGTTCCCGCACCAGCAGTCGTTCACGTTCGGCTTCTGCCCGTTTGCGCTCAGTAATATTGCGGCTGACGGTTGCCAGTCCAATCGGCTGGTCGTTCTCGCCTCTGATGTAAAAAACGTTGTATATCATCCACAACGCTTCGCCAGTCTTGAAATGACGGAAACGAATTTCCACTTCCGCCTGTCCAGAGCGCAAAACGCAGGGGAAAAATTCATTGACGATAAAATCCTGATCTTCGGGAAAGAAAAATTCTCTGACTGGAGCTTCGTTGTATTGCCGCGTGTCATCCAGCCCGACCATTTGCCTGCCGGCTGCATTGATATAAAACGACACTCCATTCAGATCGCACATTCCGATAAAATCCGTGCTGTTATCAGTGAGGGAAACAAATTTTCGGATTTCAAGTTCCGCTTGTTTGCGATCGGTAATATCGGTATGCGTCCCCAGCATTCGCAATGGCTGCCCCTGATTGTCCCAAGAAACAATCTTGCCAATCGAAAGAATCCATTTCCAATCCCCTGATTTGCTTCGCTGTCTGAACTCCACCCGGTACTCATCGCGTCTAAGAGCAACGTAATCTTCATAAGCCTGATAGACTACTGCTACATCATCAGGATGGAGGCGATCTGCTGCAAGCATCACTGCTTCGCTATCGCGCCACTTAGCGTTCGTTTCCTGAAATTCATCCGGCTCATAGCCGAGCATCCGGGCGTACTCTGGAGAGACGATCGCATCACCCGTTTGCACATTGAGGTCATAAAGTCCTTGATTTGACGCGATCAAAGCCAAACGGAGGCGTTCTTCGCTATCTCGCAGGGCTGATAATGCCTGCTGTCGTTCTGTAATGTCTTGAAGAATGAGCAAAATTGCATTGACACTGCCGCCCTCGTCGTAAAGTGGAGCTGCCGAGATATTCAGAATCACATTTGAACCATCGCGCTTGCGGCAATAGGTTTCCACGCCAGAAAAGACTTCTCCATTGGTTACTGCCTCTCGAAGCTGCCGGCATTCTTCCTGCTTCTCTTCTGGGACAATGGGCAGTCGTTGACCTAAGAGTTCTGCTTTACTCCAGCCAAATAATTGCTCTGCTGCTGCATTCCACAGTTGTACGGTCATATCCGCTTCAATGACAACTATGGGCAGCGGCGAAGCCTGGATGAGCGTACTCAAGGTTTGTAAGGTTTGCTGGAGTTCTTGTTGGACTCGCTTGCGCTCGCTGATATCTAGAAGGGATACCAGCACACGATCATAGGATTCTGAAGTCGATGGGAAGGCGATCGTAACCCAGACATGGAAGCGATCACCTTGTAAGGTTCGCAGTACAGTTTCTGCTGCAAAAAAGGGTTCTTCAGCAGCGATTGCTATTAGTTCTCCAATAAACGCTTCCTGGGTTTCAGGGACAAAGATTTGGTGCAAAGAAGTCAACAATTGAGCCTTGTCTTGTGCGCCAAACATTTGCAGTGCTGCCTGATTCACATCCCGAACTCGCACCATATCCGCCGCTTGTTGCACAAATTCGGGATGCTCGACAAAGTACTGGTGAAAATCGCGCACACCTGCCACTTTGAGTTGGTTGATCGCGGCTTTTACTTGAGAGAAATCTTCTTCCCAAATGGCAACGCTCACCGCCTCAAAAATGTAGCGGTAACGCTGTTCTTTAGCTACCAGCGCGGCTTGTGCCTGTTTGCGTTCCGTGATGTCCCAGGCAATACCGAGGCAAGCCAGATTTCCCTGCACATCGTGAGTTAAATTAGCCCAAATCTCTAAATCCACCATTCGACCGTCTTTACGCTGATGTTGGGCTTCCAACCCATCCAGCGATCGCCCACTCAACACACTTTGAATGCTGGCAAGAAATTCTTGAGGTCGATGGGGAATAGTAGGCATAAACTGCCCGATCGCTTCATCTGCACTCCAACCAAAGATCTGCTCTGCTGCGCGATTCCACAACTTCACAATTCCTTGTGGATCGAACAAAGCAATGGCGACTGGACAGGCATCAATTAGGGTTTGTAGCGTCTGGTTTGTTCGCTCAAGTGTCTCCTCTGCCCGTTTGCGTAAGCGAAGCTCGTCGTAGACAGCGGTAATTTCGGTAACCAAGACAGATAAGCCCGTTGCCGAGGGATAGATGTGGTTCTCAAACCAACGTTGCCAGGAAGAGTAGAAGTACTCGAAATGAACAATTCTTTGCTCTGTCGCTGCCCGATGCAATTCCATGTAGAACTGAGTCCCAACCGTCTCCGGAAACAGCTCCCAGATACACTTGCCTAAGAGGTCTTCCCTAGACATTCCTACAACTTCCACAACCCTGTCGTTGACGTAGGTATAGCGCCACTCGCGATCCAGGACTAAAAACTGGTCGTTGATACTCGCTAACACGGTTTCTAGTTGTTCTTTTGCAGCTTGCTCTTTAACATATAATGCTCGCTCCCGACCGGCTGCTTCTTGCTGTGCGGCTTCTGCTTGTTTGCGTTCGGCTTCGCTGCGTTTACGTTCGCTCAAGTCAAGCACAAAACCGATGACGGTCGTTTCTCCCGTAATGGCAGCGCCATGCAGTACGGGAACACGAGAACCATCTTTGCGGATGTATTCTGTCTCAAAAGGCGTACAGACTCCCGTAGTTGTGAGTTCTTGAACTGCTCTGTTACTCACCTCACGGGATTCTGGTGCAGTCATCTCGCGCCAACGCACTCGACCAGAGCGTAACTCCTGCTGTGTGTAGCCAACCATTTGTAGAAAAATATCATTGGCTTCAAGGATGGGTCCGTTCAACTGGGCCACAATCATCCCAATGATGTTAGACTCTGCCAAACGACCAAACCGTGCTTCGCTTTCGCGCAGGGAGTGCAAGTTTGCTTCGGCTCTTCGCAGCGCAACTCGTTGTGCTTCATTGAGTGAATTAATCAGGATGGCTGCCATCACGAAAACGCCCAGCTGCACTAGGGTTCCCAGATTAGGGATATTGAGCGAGTAGCTTGGCTCAATAAAGAAGTAGTTAATTGCCAGCGTAGACAAAGCCGTTGCCAGTAGCCCTGGTCTTAAGCCCCCATACCAAGCACTGACCATCACGGCGGCGAAAAAGGGTGGAGTCGGTGTTGGGGCAAGATAGGGACTGAACTGAAGGTTTGTCCCTACTGCTAAGGCAACAGATAGCAACGCAACGCCATAGTGCAACAGTTGGGCCGGCAAAATCCTCCACCTTCCTCGCCTACCCTTGACAAATTCTGAATTCGCCTCAGTCATGGAACACTCGACTCCTCTGGTGAAAAGTATGGGTTTAATAGTTTCTGGCTCCTATCCTGAAGGATAGCCTCAGGTGAATTTTTCAGCTCCTTTAGTAGGGTTTTAATTTGCTTTAGTGCCAATGCCGAGGGCTGAATGTGACCATTTTCCCAGCGATTGACGGTACAGTAAGCGACTCCCAATCTTGCTGCAAACTGCTCCTGACTGAGCGCCGTTAACTGCCAAAGTTCACGAATGAGATGGCTAACTTCTGGTTTCTTAAGCATGATCGCCTCTTGAAGCACCAGAGTTCGAGGAGGAATTAGACAAATTCAGGCAGATGTAGCATTTGCTATATCTGATTGTCTGTTACTAGAGGGATATACTTATCTATCTTGCAGGAGAAGTCGGTAGACAATGCCGGCGCCATTGCTATTGTGGTTGTGATCGCCTTCTCGTGTTGCAACAGGAGCTAGATAGCCACAGTTAAGGCACATCGCCACACCCATTGAACCAAAGGGGTTGATACAAGCGATATCCATCTTATTTGAACCTCCTTCGCCAGAGCCATCTCGCCAAAGCATCTGTATTAAGGCAGATTTTCCTTAGGCAGCAACTGAGCTTGAATGAAGAAGACCATCTTACTGCCTATGCTGGAGAGGTCAATCAGCAGCAAACAAGCCATTCTGCCGAATTTGGGCTGCATATCTCCAAGCCTGTCGAACCTAAGGGATTGGTAAAAGCGCTCGCCCATTTGCTTCAACACTGAATGATTTGAGTTTTAAGCACGTTGTATCTTGATTTCCTCAAAATAACTGACAGAATAGGTAAGTAGGCAGGACTAACCGCAATGGATGTTGATCGCACAAACTCCTTAAATCATCGAGAAGAACTTACTGTAAATTTTGCTCAGGAGTTTTGTGCGGACTGCAATGCGATCGAAGCACGATTTGCGGCGATCGTAGAGCACATGGCTGAGGCATTCATTTCCATTAATTCACAGTGGCACTGCACCTATGTCAACCGTAAAGCAGAGCAGCTTTTAAATAAGAAGCGGCAAGACCTAATTGGCAAAACGATATGGACAATATTTGCAGTCGAGCCTACCTCTGAGCTATATCAGCATAGTCATCGAGCGAGCGCAGCGCAAACGGCGATCGAGTTTGAAGAACACTACCCCTCACTCAACAAGTGGTTGAGAATTCGCCTCATCAACAGTGAAGATGGCTTACTTCTTTACTTCCAAGACACGAGTGAAACATCTCAAGCCGATCGACAATTGAAAGCCGAAATCGCCAAGTGTCAGCAGGTGGAAGCCACTCTTCAGAAAGAACAGGACTTTTTGAAGGCAGTTCTAAACAACGTTCAAGCCGGCATTGTAGCTTGCGATGCAGATGGCATATTGACGGTATTTAACCAAGCCGCTAAAGATTTTCATGGATTACCTCAGCAGCCAGTCCCACCCGATCGCTGGGCTGCATATTATAACTTGTATTTGCCCGACGGCAAAACATCCATGAATACAGAGGATATTCCCCTGTTTCAGGCATTGCAAGGATACAACGTTCGTGATGTGGAAATGATGATTGTTCCGCAGCAGGGAACTGCGCGAATGCTGTTAGCAACTGGACAGGCGATTATTGCCCCAACCGGCGAAAAACAGGGTGCTGTTGTCGTGATGCACGACATTACACAACGCAAGCAGGCAGAAACGGCTCTGCGTGAGCGTGAAGCGCAATTATCGAGCATCTTCCAAACTATTCCTGATGGCATCACTATTCTAGATTCTACCGGAAAGATTATTGCTGCAAATAGGGCAGCAGAGAGGATTTTAAGATTGACTCGCAGTGACATTGTGGAGCGAGGCTATAACGATTTATCCTGGTTCATTACAACCGTGGATGGTCATCCTTTCCCAGAAGATGAACTGCCGTTTGTGCGGGTGATGCAAACAGGTCAGGCTATTTATGGCATTGAACATGCCATTAACCATGCCGATGGAACCCGCACGATTCTCTCGATCAATGCTTCCCCTTTGTTTGACAAAGAAGGGCAAATCATCAATGTCATTGCTGCTTTAAGTGACATTACAGAGCGCAAGCAAATCGAAGAAGAACGAGTACAGCTGGTTCAAGAACAGGCAGCCCGCGCCGTAGCAGAGGTTTCTCAGCAACAATCAGCATTTTTAGCAGAAGTGAGTGCTGTTCTTTCCTCTTCACTGGAGTATGAACAAACTCTCCAAAGCGTTGCAAAGCTGGCAGTTCCTTATTTTGCAGATTGGTGTAGTGTCGATCTACTGAATGATGATCGCACGATCAGTCGTGTTGCGGTGGCTCATTGTGATCCCGAAAAAGTCCAGTTTGGCTGGGAGTTGGCTCAACGCTTTCCCAGACATCTCGATGATGGGTATGGCATTGCTAAAGTCATGCAAACAGGACAGGTTGAAATTGGAATTGAGATTACAGATGAACAGTTAGTTGCCGCCGTGCCGAATGCCGACTACCTGGAAATGTTACGGGGAGTTGGGTTAAAGTCCTGCATCATTGCACCGCTACAGGCACGCGGACGCGTGTTGGGTAGCATTACGTTTGTGTTTACTGAATCTGATCGCCACTATCGCCTGGAAGACATTCCCTTGGCTGAAGATTTAGCTCGTCGGGCAGCGATGGCCATTGATAATGCTCGTCTCTATAATGAAACACAACAAGCGAAATTAGCCGCCGAACTCGCTGCTAACCGGACGGCTCGATTGCTCGCGGTGATGAAGGCGCTTTCTGAATCGCTAACCTCGGCTCAAGTGGCTCAGGTGATTATTGAACAGGGAATGTCCGCACTGGGAGCGAGTTGTGGCTTGGTTGCCGTATTAAACCAGGATGCAAGCGAACTGGAGATTATTCAAGGGATCGGGTATGAGCACGTCGGAGAGTTTCAGCGTAGTTTTTCGATTCATGCACCCTTTCCTCTGGCAGAAGCTGTGCGAACAGGGCAACCTGTTTGGGTAGAAACCATCGAAGATCGAATTGCCCGCTATCCTGATTTAGCCCAAATGTATGCCAAGGTTGGTTTTAAAGCCTGGATTTCAGTGCCATTGTTGATAGAAGGACAAGCCGTTGGTGGACTGTCGCTCAGTTTTTCCACCGTTCCCCAGCTTTGTGAGAGCGATCGCGCTTTCATTCTGGCACTGGCACAGCAATCAGCACAGTCAATCGACCGAGCAAAGCTCTACGAGTCAGAACGGCAAGCACGGGCACAAGCCGAAACGGCTAACCGGATTAAAGATGAGTTCTTAGCTGTCTTGTCGCACGAATTGCGAACTCCGTTGAATCCGATTTTAGGTTGGACTCGACTGCTGCGAAGCGGAAACCTAGATTCCAGCAAGATGGCGGCAGCTCTCGAAACGATTGAACGCAACGCCCAGTTGCAAGTTCAACTGATTGAAGACTTGCTCGATATTTCTAGCATTCTGCAAGGCAAGCTAAGTTTGGACTCTACTCCAATTAATTTGAAAACAACTGTTACAGCCGCGATCAAAACAGTTTGTCTGGCCGCCGAAGCGAAGAACATTCAAATTCAAACCCAGCTTGAACCGACTGTGGGGGAGGCGTTAGGAGATGCTACCCGATTGCAGCAGGTTGTCTGGAATCTGCTCACTAATGCCATTAAGTTCACCCCAGCCGGCGGTCGAGTTGAAGTTGAGTTAAAAACGATTGATTCCTCTGCTCAAATTCAAGTTAGGGATACCGGAAAAGGAATTAAGCCAGAATTTATTCCTTATGTCTTTGATACGTTTCGACAAGCCGATAGCAGTATTACGAGAACCTTTGGTGGGTTAGGGCTAGGATTAGCGATCGTGCGTCACCTCGTTGAGCTACATGGTGGAACTGTCAAAGCGGAAAGTTCTGGAGAAGGACAAGGCGCAACATTTACCGTCACGCTTCCCTTGTTAGCCAAGAGCAAGGACGCCAACAGTGACACGAAGGACAATTTATCCCTCAATGGTCACACTTTACCCTTGGCTAGATTATGCATCCTGGCAGTCGATGACGAAGTAGACAATTTAGAGTTAGTTCAATTTATCTTGGAGCAAGCGGGAGCCACCGTGATCTCTGTCTCTTCAGCAACGGATGCGCTACAACAACTGAATGAATCTAAGCCAGATGTTTTGATTGCTGATATTGGGATGCCACACATTGATGGCTACACGCTGATTCGTCAAATCAGACAACTATCCCCAGAGCAGGGGGGACAGATTCCTGCGCTCGCGCTCACAGCCTATGCAGGTGAGACAAATCAACAGCAAGCCCTGGCAGCCGGCTTTCAAAGGCATCTTTCCAAGCCGGTTGACCCTGAAACGTTAGTGCAGACAATTGAGCAATTCTTCATCGAATCGGGTAAGGCACAGTATTAATAATAGTGTGGGGGATGTCACGTATTGAGGATTAGCCATAATGCTGCTTGGCATAGATTTAGGAACAGGCTCTGCTAAGGCATTGCTCATAGCGACAGACGGAACCGCTATCGGTGAGGCGTCAAGCTCCTATCCTGTTCATGCACCTCACCCCGGATGGGCTGAGTCGGAGCCTGGGGATTGGTGGTTAGCTGTTGGCGAGGCTGTTAGGAAGGCAGTGGGAAATCACGCCGATCAGGTACAGGCGATCGCACTTTCAGGGCAAATGCACGGTATTGTCCTAGCTTCGGAGTTAGGTCAGCCTCTGCGTCCTGCTATCCTCTGGGCCGATACTCGCTCCAGTGCCACGCTTAACACTTATCATTCGCTCGATGCCGCTATTTTAGAGCGCTTGGGCAACCCCATTACGGCTGGAATGGCCGGCCCAACTTTGTTGTGGCTACGAGAACACGAGGCTACTGTCTACAGCGCAGCGCGTTGGGCACTTCAGCCAAAAGATTGGCTACGGTTACGGATGACTGGAGAAGTCGCAACCGAACCATCTGATGCTAGTGGTACTTTGCTTTACGATGTTGTGTCGGACAACTGGGCAGAGGATGCCATCTGGGCGCTGAATCTACGTGGCGATTGGTTACCAAAAATTATCCCCTCTAGTGCGATCGCCGGCTACCTAACAACTATTGCTTCAGAGCATCTTGGCTTAAGAGTTGGCTTACCCGTAATTGCTGGTGCTGCGGATACGGCAGCGGCGGCACTTGGTAACGGACTACTAGAGCCTGGTTTGGTTCAACTAACCATCGGCACAGGCGCTCAAATCATTACACCTCGCTCCCAACCGATTATCGATCCTCATGGTCGTACACATCTCTATCGAAGCGCCGTACCTAAGCAGTGGTACGCCCTTGCAGCAATGCAAAATGCGGGCTTAGCGCTTGAGTGGGTGCGAGGTATCCTCGGCTTGAGCTGGGAGCAAGTCTATACTAGAGCGTTTTCTGCTCCCCCAGGATGTGAAGGGTTGACATTTTTGCCATACCTCACGGGTGAGCGAACTCCACACCTTGACCCATATATACGCGGGGCATGGGTGGGGCTTGGACTTCATCACACACAGGCGCACCTGATGCGGGCAGCTTTAGAGGGAGTTGCTTTTGCCTTGCGACAAGGTTTTGAAGCACTGGAGGCAACAAATTTTAAAGCGACAGAACTGCGTTTAGCCGGCGGTGGAACGGCAGAAATGCCTTGGAAACAATTACTGACCGATGTATTGAGAATACCCCTCTATGCAACTACAGTTGCTGCTGCTTCCGCGCGTGGTGCTGCTCTACTGGCGGGTATCGGAATTGGCGTATACGCAGATGCTAATGACACCATCAAACTGGCAGCCACACCAACGCTTGCTGCAACTCCCCAATCAGTTGATTCAGCCTTAGAAGAGGCTTGGATGCGGTATCAATCCCTTTATCCACGGCTTAAAAAAATCTCATAGGAGTTATGCCTCACGGAGGAAGAAGTAGAAGGTATCTACAAATTAATTAGAGCCATTCTCGAAATCATGAGGTACAATCGCAACAATGAGTAAACCCGTTACGAATATTTTTTTGAGTTACATCAAGCATTGCGTTAACGATGCCATCGATTCAATCTTTTTTCCGGGTTAAACAGCAGATTGTCCCCCATCTATGACAATCTCAGCTCCTGTAACAAACTTAGATTCATCTGAAGCAAGATACAGAATTGCATAAGCAACATCATCAGGTTCACCCCAAACTTTCAGGGGAATGTCTTTTACAACCTGATTCATCCGTTCCTCGCGTTCTTCTCCGCTAAGAAATGGCTCCCACAAAGGTGTTAAAATTGCTCCAGGCAGAATAGAATTGCAGCGAATTTTATAGCCTTGCTGGGCACAATATAGGGCGATAGATTTAGAAAACTGCTGAACACCGGCTTTACTCGCACCATAAGCCGTTGCAAACGGAGTGCCGATGATGCCGGCATAGGAGGAAACATTCACAATTGAACCGCCTCCATGTTCTTTCATCACAGGAATCGCGTATTTACATCCCAGAAACACGCCTTCCATATTCACACTCATTACCTGCCGCCAAGTCTCCAAAGTTGTGTTTTCTGGATTTTGTGGAGCTGTCATGCCGGTGACTCCCGCACAATTCACCAAAATATCCAACTTGCCAAACGTAGTGATCGTTTCAGAAATCACCGATTTCCAGAGTGTTTCATCCGTTACATTATGCCACAGAAAAATTGTGCCGGCAATTTCCTCAAGCGCTTTCCCCTCGCTCTCATTCATATCTGTTATGACAACTTGAGCGCCTTCACGTACCAGCATTTGAACAGTCGCTTTACCAATTCCTGAAGCGCCTCCCGTTACGAGAGCAACTTTCCCTTCAACACGTCCCACCATCAATCTTTTCCTATATATTTCTAGTTTGTTTTAGAGCAGAGATGTTGGCTTTATCTGCCCCTAAAAAATAGAGACAAAAATAGAATAATTTTTTAACAAATCTCTAACCTTTTTTCAATCAACTAACCGATTCCACCGCGTATATCTGCTAGCTTTAAATTAATAACAGACAAACCTAAAATGAGTAAAAACAGCACTAAACCAATTGTACAAGCATAGCTCATTTCTAATTCTCGAAAAGCCTTTTCATAAAGATAATATACAATGGTTTTAGAACTGCTTCGCGGCCCTCCTTGAGTCATGATATAGACTTCTTCAAACACTTTGGTTGCAGAAATTGCTGAAATCACTGCAACCAATAATAAATAAGGTTTCATTAAAGGAACGGTGATATCCCAGTGCTTGCGAATGCCATCTGAACCATCAATCGCACCGGCTTCATACAGCTCAGCAGGAATCGCTTGCAAGCCGGCTAAATAAATCACCATGTAATATCCCAAACCTTTCCAAATCGTAACCGCCATGACGCTAAAAAGGGCAAATTTGGGGCTAGTCAGCCAGGGAATTCCCTCACCGGCACGTACCAAGCCAAGCATTTGAAGCAGTTGGTTTAGCAAGCCGGTTTCTGCATAAAGCCACTTCCAAGCAATGCCGGCAACCACCATTGAAATCACCACCGGCGTGTAATAAGCTGCCCGAAACCAAGCGATTCCGCGTAGTTTTTGATTCACCAAAATTGCAAGTGCCAGAGGTGCCGCCACCAAAATCGGCACGACACAGAGCAGATAAAGTAAGGTATTCCAAAGCGTTTGTAAAAAAATCGGATCTGCAAACAATTTCCGAAAATTAGCGAACCCCACCCACTGCGGTGCTTCAGTTAGATCATATTCAAAGCGGGTGAAACTGAGGTAAAAAGCTTGAAATGCCGGCCAAAAAACAGTTAGCCCTAACAACAACAGGGCGGGAAGCAAAAACAGGTAAGGCGTCAGACGCTGCCGGTTAATACTAGAGTTTAAGGATTTTAGATTCATTTTTTACTGGGGGACTGAAGACGATAGGCTAGAAACTTTCAATCCCTAATTTTACGTTCTCGGAGCATATATGGGCATTGCCAGTGTTCTTAAGTTATGATTTAGATGGCTACTTTACAGGAAATTAACACCCTGAACAAAGAAAACCACGAAACAATAAGAGAAGTTAAAACCGGCACTCTTCAGCAGGGAAGCATCACAAAAACAGTCGTTTCTTGATCAGGTACACTCTCGATAGTTAATTCACCTCCATGTAATTCTGCTAAGCGTTTAGAGAGGCTTAGCCCTAATCCCGTGCCTTGCTGTTCATATATCTTACGCTCAAATTGCATATAAGCTCCCACCTCTGCAATTTGTTGCGCCGTCATGCCCCGTCCCTGATTCGTGACAGATAAAATAAATTGATTATTTTCGATGCGGCTGGCAACTTTCACTGGCGTGCCGGTTTCAGAAAACTTAAAAGCATTATCCACCAGTTCCTCAACGAGCTTCATGAGCCGCTCTGGTGATATTTTCACGCTCGTCTCTTCAATATCTAAATGCAGATCGGGGGCGCGACAGACTTGTTTGGCGTGAGAGGCAGCAGCATTTTTAATAATGGTCTTGACAAAGCTTGTCTCGCTGTTTTTCAGCCCTTGAACTCGTTCTGTATCGGTTGCGATTAGCTCTAGTTCGGCATACAGCAAAAAATTTTGAGTAAGCCGATATAACCGCTTTCCAGACAGATGGATATGCTCTAGCATTTCCCGGACTTCTGATGGTTCGAGAGAATTGAAATCGTCAAGGAGAAGTTCTGAAAAAGCCATAATTCCATTCAGGGGAGTCCGCAGTTCGTGTGGCAACGACAGGATAATACTACTGCGTAATTTCTCAAGCTTTTGGGTTTGTTGCCGCTCAATCGCTGCTTGCTTTTCGAGCCGAGCGGTAATTGTTCTCAATAGTTCTTTAATCGTACACGGCTTAGATACATAATCGTCTGCACCCAGTTCCATTCCCTTCCGAGTCTGTGCTTTGTCTGCGAAAGCAGTCAGGAAAATGAAGGGAATTGTCGCTGTAACCGGATCTTGACGCAATGCTTCCAGTACGGCATAACCATCGATTTCTGGCATCATTACGTCGCACAAAATTAAATCCGGCAAATGTTCAGCAGCCAGTTGAAGGCCAATTTTGCCGTTTTCCGCTCCGATTGCTTTGAAATTTTCCGCCTCAAGCAATTCTCTAATGTTCTCGCGGATTTCACTTTCGTCTTCAATGATTAAAATCTTTGTCATTTGTTAGCTATCATTTGTCAGTTGGCAGGGTCGTAGCCAAGGGGCAATCAATCTCTGAATCTGTTTTTAAAGTTATCGCATGATAAGCTTCTCCTGTATAGCGATCAGATGCTCATAGCTCATTACCAATTTGAGAAGTTTAAGCATTAGTTATTCACTCATGACTCATCATCCTTCAGATAGAATTTTGTGAAAGTTGCAATCGATTACCGCCGGCAAGTAATTTTTCAAACTCAAAACTTGGCACAGGCCGGCTAAAATAGTAGCCTTGAATTTCATCACATTGATGCTGGTATAAGAAAGCCAGTTCAGCTTCGGTTTCCACTCCTTCTGCAATCACTTTCAAGTTTAGCTGATGAGCCAATTGAATTAAGACAGTCGTAATCGCTGTATTTTTAGCATCTTTATGAAGATTACTAACGAAACAGCGGTCTATTTTCAAAATATCAAATGGGAATTGCCGCAAATAACTTAATGACGAATAACCTGTGCCAAAATCATCAATCGCTATCCGCACTCCAATCGCTTTTAAAGCATTTAACTGCCGGATGGCTACCTCTGCATTTTGCACCAGAATGCCTTCAGTTAGCTCTAAATCTAAATACTCAGGATTGAAATTTGTTTTAGCTAATATCTCTACAACGCGTTGGCACAAATTGAGTTGAGTGAATTGCCGGCCTGATAAATTTACCGCCACGCGTAAAGATTCATACCCATTAGTTTGCCACGCTTTAGTTTGCCGGCAAGCGGTACTTAAAACCCATTCGCCAATCGATTCAATCAAGCCGGTTTCTTCAGCCAGCGGAATAAATTTTGCCGGCGAAATAGAGCCGCGATCTCGATGATGCCAACGTACAAGTGCTTCACAGCCAACTATTTTGCCGGTTTCCAGGCTCACTTGAGGCTGGTAGTGTAATGCAAGTTCTTCGCCTTCTAAGGCATAGCGTAGATCGGTTTCTAGAGCTAGCTGATCAGAATCTCCAACAGGGAAAGCCGGTGTGTAAAATTCATAGCCATTTCCCCCCTGCTGCTTCACCCGATCCATTGCCTTTTTGGCATATTGCAATAATTTATCCAGTTCGCTGCCATGACGAGGATAAAAAGCGACGCCAATGCTAGGAGTAACAAAAACTTCTCTACCACCTATAAAAAAAGGTCGGCATAAATTGTGTTGCAGAATTTGAACAGATTCGGCAACCGCTTTTTTGTGTTCAACAGGTGCTAAAAGAATGGCAAATTGATCGGCATTTAAGCGAGCAACTGTGCTGCCGTCACAAACTCGATTTGTGAGCCGATCTGCCACAGCTTTCAGTAATAAATCACCAAACTCATATCCTAGGGTCTCATTAATTCGGCTAAAGCGGTCTAACCCTACACACAAAATTGGTACAGTTAAAAATCCCAAGTTTTTTGTTGAGGATTTCTCAGGATCTTTTGCTGTGAGTGCAGCCATCATTTGATTGAACCGATCTTGCAAAGACAGCCGATTTGGTATCTTGGTTAAGCTGTCGGAATAAAGCAAATTATTCAGCCGATCTGATGCCTGGTTTAGTTGTGTAATGTACTGCTTTTGCAAAGCTGCGGATTTTTTCAGCCGCGTTGCAATCGCCCTCAGCAGTTCATCCGGTGTACACGGCTTCGTCAGATAATCATCCGCACCCAGATCCATGCCGGCACGCACATCAAGCCGGTCGGCTCTGGCAGTCAGAAATATAAAAGGAATGGTTGCCGTACTCGGATCATTTCTTAACGCATTCAAGACGCTGTAGCCATCCATTTCTGGCATCATCACATCGCAGATAATTAAATCTGGCAATTTTTCAGTTGCCATCTGGAAACCGATTAGCCCATTTTCCGCCCCAATGGCTTCAAATGCCTCTAACTCCAGCAGTTCTAAAATGTTTTCCCGGATTAATTCTTCATCTTCTATGACTAGAATTTTTGGCATAGTTCTTGCAAATTATTAACAAGGTTACAACTCAGTAAATTCGTTTAAGTTTTGTATTTTTTTAAAATACTATTCTTTGAAATTTGAATTGAGATTAAAAGTTCTGATAAAATTTATTCGACTAAACAGTTTAGCATTTTCATGCGTGAGCAAATCTTGCAAGTTAGCAAGCTGATTAATGATGGCGATTTCGCGGGCGCACTCTTCTTGTAAAATTTTGAGATAGCGGGTGCGAGCTTCTTCAGTTGGAGAAATTTTTAGCATCTGAATTGCCATTGTGATATTCGACAGCGGATCGCGCAACTCCTGAGAAAGGCTTTGGAGCAAATCTTCTGCGGTGGTGTTCATCTGCTGAAGCTCTCGCACTCTTTGCTGTAGTCCTTTGGCTCGCTCGCGCTCAGTCGTGTATTGTTGCTTATAGGCAGCGTGTTTTTCTAGCCGAATTGAAATCGCTTTGAGCAATTCATTCGAGGTACAGGGTTTCGTTAAATAATCGTCTGCTCCTAATTCCATTCCCTTTCGCGTAGAACTTCTATCATCTTTTGCTGTTAGAAAAATTAAGGGAATTGTAGCCGTCACCGGCTCACTTCTTAAGGCAGCCAGCACGGCGTAACCATCAAGGTTTGGCATCATAATATCGCAAATAATTAAATCGGGCAGATGTTCTTGAGCTAACTGAATGCCTAGAAGGCCATTACTTGCCTCAAGCGCTGCAAAATTTTCTGCATCCAGCAGTTCTAAAATGTTAGCGCGGACTGCTTCTTCGTCTTCAATAACTAATATTTTTTTCATTTTTCTAAGTGGGAAAGCTCCAAACTAAACATGGTTTCTCATTGGCAGCGTCACCGTAAATGCAGTGCCGGCTCCCACTTCACTTTGACACGATATCTCCCCACGGTGCAAGTCCACAGCTCTTTTAACAATGGCCAATCCCAGGCCGGTTCCAGAAATCATACCGACGTTTGTTCCTCGATGGAAAGTCTCGAATAGACGTTTTTGATCTTCTGGGGTAATGCCGATCCCTTTGTCTTCAATGTAAAAAACTGCTTGATCATTCTCACAGGTGAGTTTAAACTTAATGGGGCTTTTTGAGGGAGAATATTTAATAGCATTAGAAAGCAAATTATTGATAATGTGCCGCAGTAGTTTTTCATCCATTTCGGCTTGAGTACAGTCGCCTTGACAAATCCAATCAATGGAGTGCTGATGAGCCGTAATGAGCTGAATTTCTTCCAGAAGTTCTCGGCAAAATTTTTTTAAATCTACACAAGTTGGGTTAAATTCTAATTTGCCGGCATCCGCTTGACCAATCACCAAAATGGAATCTAACATTTCAGCCATCTGTTTGATAGCGGTTTGAATTCGATGTAAATGCGTAACTTTTTTCTCCTCTGTCCATCGATCTCCATAGTTTTCTAATAAAGTCGCGGAAAAAAGAATCGTAGACATGGGAGTGCGAAACTCATGGGAAACCATCGAAACAAAGCGAGACTTCAGCTCATTCAGTTCTTTTTCTTTTTCCAACGCTTTACGAACTTCGGCTTCCGCCTTGGCTCTTGCCAAAGCAATCTCCAAAGTGGTGTGTAAATCTCTTTCCTCAAAAGGCTTGACGATATAGCCAAAAGGTTGAGTTTTTTTGGCTTTTTCTAAAGTTGTTTCATCCGTATGCGAGGTTAAAAATACCACGGGAACCTGATAGAGGGTGCGAATCACTTCAGCCGCTTCCACGCCATCCATATTTCCTTGCAGCATAATATCCATCAACACTAAATCTGGATGAATTTCTGCAACTTTCTCTATCGCTTTTTCTCCAGAGGAAACAATTGCATTTACCGCATATCCCAAATTCTTTAAACTATTCTTTAAATCAAGAGCAATAATTCTCTCGTCTTCGACGATAATAATACTTGCCTTAGTCATTACTCATTCCTAATCTTTAATGTTTTCCAAACTGAATTTGAAATTCAGTCCCACGGTCAGTCTTTAAATTAATGGTTCCTCCCAACTGCTCAGCTAAATTAAAAACTAACTGTAACCCTAGGGAATCGGTTTGCTCTAAATCAAAATCTGAAGGCAACCCGACTCCATTATCGCTGACCAGTAAAATATAGTCATTTGCTTTGTTCAAGGAAAATTCAACACAAATTTTCCCACCGAGATCGGAGGTAAATGCGTATTTAATTGAATTAGAAACTAATTCATTAATAATTAAACCGCAAGGAATTGCTGTATCAACATCAAGGGAGATATTATCCACTTTTAATTTCAACTCAATCGCCTGGGAAGAAATCCCATAGGAACTAAATAAATTTCCTAGCAGGTTGCGGATGTAGTCGGCCAAATCAATTTTAGCCAAATCTGAGGAGCGATACAATTTTTCATGAATGAGCGCCATTGAACGAACCCGGTTGTAGCTGTCCTTAAACAGCGCCTGCGCCTCAGGGTCCTTAAGGTATGACGATTGCAGCTTAAGCAGACTGGAAATAATTTGCAAATTGTTTTTAACGCGGTGGTGAATTTCTTTAAGCAGCACCTCTTTCTCTTTTAGGGAAGCTTTTAGTTGCTCCTGTGCCTGTTGGCGTTCAGTAATATCAATCGCCACCGAGACAGCAGCGGCACCTTCCTGGTATTTCTGAGCGGCGATCAGGTAACTTTGCCGGCTCCCATTGACTTGTGCGTCAATCACTTGGTTGGCGGCTAGCTTAGAACCGGCAAAAAACTCACGCATAAATTCACCAAATTCCAAGCCACCTTCAAAAAAGCCGAGTTCTTGGCCGGCAAACGCTTCTGGAGACACATTGAAATAAGCAGCCAGATGCCGGTTTACGCCGAGATATTGTAAATCTGAACTTATCCAAGAAACAAATCCCGGCACAGCATCTAAAACCGCACGCAATTGATCCTTTGCAGCCTTTAGCGCCTCCTCTGCTTGCTTGCGTTCAGTGATGTCTGTTTCAATGCCAATAAAGTGAGTGAGAGTGCCGCGATCATCGTAAATAGGCGCAAGATTTAACTCATTCCAAAATAAAGATCCATCTTTGCGGTAGTTGCGTAAAACGACGCTGCACTCTTTCCCTTCTTTAAGCGCACGCCGCAGTTGTTTTAACCCCACTTGATCAGTCTCGTTGCCTTGCAGAAACCGGCAGTTTTGTCCAATCACTTCTGCTGCGCTGTAACCCGTCATACGCTCGAAAGCAGGATTAACATAAATCAACGGCATATCCGGTAATCTGGCATCGGAAATCGCAATTCCATTGCTGCTGGCTGCAATTGCCCGTTCCTGCACTTTTAATATCTCCTCCACCTGCTTACGTTCGCTAATGTCGCGACAGACACAGATTAACCCACCATCTGCAATCACAGTCAGCGAAACGTCTGCTAAAAATGTCGTGCCATCCCGTTTTTTGCCCGTTGCTTCTCCTTGCCAACTTCCCTTTTGCCAAAGTCCGGGTAAAATATCGCTCTCGAATCGCTGAATTTCGTCTGGGTAATACACTTGTTGCCAAGTTTTGCCGGCTAGTTCACTCGCCCTGTCATATCCAAATATTTTGACGTGAGCCTCATTCAGGTAGATATATTGACTTTCAGAATTGAGAATAGCGATGCCATCCATTGCCGCTTCCACGGCAGCTAACTGTCGCTGTAGCGCCTCCTCAGCCTGCTTACGCTCGGTAATGTCCATTACGACACCGCTCATTCCCAGAGGCCGGCCTGTGGGGTGACGCAGGACGTAACCCTTCGCGGCAACCCAGTGGACGCTGCCATCTGGCCAGAGGATGCGATGTTCGACATCATAGGATTTTCCTTCCTCCAAACTGCGAGAAATCGCCTCACTCAGATACTGGCGATCCTCCGGATGGATACGATGGAAATAAGCCTCCCAAGTTCCAGAAAATGCGCCACGGGCAAAGCCGAAAATTGATTCGGTTTTCTGGGACCAAGTGATCTTGCCCGCTTCAATATCCCAGTCCCAAGCGCCCATTTGGGCAGCATTAAGCGCCAGACGCAGCCGCAACTCACCCTCACGCAGCGCCTCTTCCGCTTCCTTGCGTTCGGTGACATTGCGAGAAACGGTTACGAGTGCCTCAACCTCATCGGTGTCTGGGTTGCGGACGCTCCTGCCGGTGGATTCAAACCAAATGTAACGGTTATCTTTGCGGCGGATGCGATAGGTGACGGTATAGGTGTCCGGCTGCTCTAGGATGTTGGATTGGCACGTTTGGATCACCGGCACATCTTCTGGATGGAAAAACTCATAAGCCGAGTGTCCCACCAGTTCATCTGGCTCATATCCTAGCAACGTGCGGCACGCCGGCGAGGTGTAGAGATAAACGCCCTCTGGGGTATGCCGGCCAATCATATCAGTCGCATGATCTGCCATCAACCGATAGCGTTCCTCGCTTTCTCGCAGCGCCGCCTCTGCCTGTTTGCGGTCGGTAATATCGCGAGCCATACCGCGATAACCCCGGAATACCCCATCTGCATCAAAAACCGGCGCTCCACTGGTTTCAAGAATAACCTGCCGGCCATCTTTGTGAATGTTTGTGTTTTCCACACAGACTAAGGGCTGTTGAGTTGCAACCATCGGCCCAAGAATCGTAGAAACGCGAAAAGCCTCTTCTGAAGCCATCAAGTCAAAAGGTGTTTTACCCAAGACTTCTTCAGGTTCGTAGCCCAACAAATCGCGCACTTTGGGACTAGCGTATGTGTAGACAGCATTTTCATCGATTTCCCACACCCAGTCGCTGGTTGTTTCAATCAAATTACGAAAGCGATCTTCTGATTCTCGCAGTGCCTCTTCCACCTGCAATTTTTCGGCAATTTCCCTTCTTAATTGTTCGTTCGCCTCGCTCAACTCTGCTGTGCGCTCTTGCACTCGCATTTCTAACGCTTGGTTGACTTTTTGCAGCGCTTCTTCTGCCTGTTTAATAAGCGTAACGTCCTCATAAGTGCCGATAATTCCCACAACATTGCCGGCACTGTCATGCAGGGGAATTTTATTCGTATCTGCCCAAGATTCTTTGCCATCCGCTTGACGCTGGGTTTCGATGATATGAAATTCGGGCGTATCTGTCTCCATCACACGCGCATCGCACTCGCGGAACCAGTCAGATTCCTCTTTTTTCCAGGCCAAATCGTAATCTGTTTTGCCGACAATCTCTTCAGGCGTACTAACACCGGCAGCTCGTGCAAAGTTACGGTTGCAACCCAAATAAACAGAATTTCTATCTTTCCAGAAAATTAACTGGGGAATATTATCCATCACCAATTGCAGCATCTGCTTTGACTCTTGCAGTGCTTTTTCAGTTTGCTGGCGCTCTGTGATATCGTTGCAAACAGCGAGAATGTGGCGGGCTTGACCATCTGGAGACAGCAGCGGCGTTTTAATTGTTTGGAAGCAGCGAACCTCTCCATTCGGGCTTCTGACTATTTCTTTTGGAATCATCTTAGGCTGCAATGCGCTCATAACTTCTTGATCGGCAGCCAAAAACGCTTCAACTTCTACGGTATTTGGATTAAAATCTGCATCTTTCTTGCCAATTAAATCTTCAACCGTTGTTCCATAAATATCGGCAAGCGCTTGGTTAACTAAAGTAAACTTTCCTTCCCAATCTTTAACAAAAATCAAATTGGGGTTGGTATCAATGACATGACGCAGAAACTCTTGTTGTTCTTTTAAAGCCAACTCCGCCTGCTTGCGCTTACTAATATTCAGGGCAGTCCCTTCGCAGTAAAGCAGTGTGCCGGCGGAATTCCTTACTGCGTGGGCGTTCTCGGAAATCCAAATGATGCTGCCATCAGCCCGATAAACTTGAGACTCAAACTCGGATACACTCCCGTGTTCTTGTATGAGTGCCATGAACTCATCGCGTCGCGTTGGATTGACATATAGCTGCCGTCCAATGTCTGTGAGGTTAGCAATGAGTTCTGCCGGCGAGTTGTAGCCATAAATGCCGGCTAGGCTAGGATTGGCGCTGATGTAGCCTCCTTCCGGTGTGGTTTGGAAGATGCCTTCAATGGCATTCTCGAAGATGCTACGATATTTGGCTTCGCTTTGTTGCAAAGACTTTTCCACCCGTTGTCTCTCCCGTTTTTCGGCTTGCACCTGCTCACTGAGTTGGACTTGCTCGATGGCGAGGGCACATCGCTCAGCAATTAACTTGACAAATTCTACTTCATCTATATTCCATTCTCGTTCCCGATCACACTGATGCAGGGCGATTTCACCGAGATAAGATTGCTGCCCGCTCAATGGCACAATCAAAATGGCGCGAATGCCACACTCGTCAGCGGATTGCTGAAGTGCCGGCGCGACAGTGGCATCAATGTGCGGCAAAATGACGGGTTCATCTTGCGCTAAAGTTTGGTGATAATTTCTAGAAAAATTACACGGGTTGCCGGCAAGACTTTCTGGTTGGACTGTACTTTCTAACCTCTGGCAAGTCACCATCTGAGTGCGAGAATCTGGCCAAAAAATCAGACAGCGGCTAACTTCAAGCGCTTTTTGCAGTTGGTTGGCGGTTGTTTGCAAAATCTCATCTAATGGCACTTGCTGGCGAATCGCTTTGCTAATACACTCACTCATCCGGATCTGCTGGGCTTGTCGCTTTAGTTTTTGAGATTGTTGTTGAATTTGCCGAAAGTTTGCTTGGGCTTGCGCTGTGCGCTGTTGCACCTGTTTTATGAATTCGTTGTTGCGGCGCAACAGCAGTTCAATTCTTTTGGGTTGAAGTTGAACCTCGGCAGGCTGAGATATTTTTACAGTTTGGTGCGGTTGCGCCGGCTCAAAAACTTGTGGCAAGTCCATCGCTGTAACAGTCCCTAGCAGAATTTCCTGAACATTCTCTTATCGGCTAGAAATATGACACCCGATTTAGTAGGATGACTATCTCTCCAAAAAAATTGCTTTACAAAATTTATTGAAAATAGACAACTTTAAAGTTTGCCGCCACAGATTTTTCTAATCATTCAAGAAATCTGCTGCCTTCATAACTCAAAAAAATATCAATATTTTCTACCATATCTCAGTTTTTCTGAAATGGTTGTGCCGGCAGAAACCGCTGATTTAGATTGCTGTAAAAAAAGCGGTATTTTGTATATTCAAGTTCAAATTATTTATTCAATCAAAACTTAAAGGGAAGCGGGATGGCGGATGAGGGATCGCGGATGAAGTGAGAATTGCTGGTTGTGCTGTATCAAACTCTACCGAACGAAACGGGTAAACCGGCTAAGGTTTGTAAAGAACTAAATTGTGATCTAGGCTACACCACCATGCGGTTAGAGCAGTTGCAAGCCTTCTTAGCAGTCGCTGAAACCGGCAGCTTTCAGCAAGCAGCCCGAAAGTGCGGCGTCACCCAATCAACCATCAGCCGGCAAGTCCAGGCGCTAGAAGCCGACTTGGGTTTGCCGTTGTTTCACCGAACAGCGCAGGCTAAGCTGACTCTAGGAGGCGAACGCTTCTTCCCTCACGCCCGCAAAATTTGTCAGGAGTGGGACAATGCCACGCAAGAATTAGCGGATTTACTGGCAGGGAAACAGCCAGAACTTTGCGTTGCCGCCATTCACTCGGTGTGCGCCTACAGCTTGCCGCCGGTGTTGCAAAAATTTGGTCAAGATTATCCAGATGTGCAGTTGCGGGTGACTTCCCTCGGCAGTGATCGCGCCTTGAAAGTTCTCAAAGATGGACTGGTGGATATTGCGATCGTCATGAATAACCGCTTTTTAACGGCGAGTCCGGATCTGATGGTGGATGTGCTCTACAACGAACCGCTAGAGATATTAATGGCAGGGGATCATCCCCTGACTCAGTATGAAGCGGTTCCTTGGAAAGAATTAGGGCGTTACCCGCAAGTGCTGTTTAAAGATGGTTATGGAATGCAGCGCCTTGTGCAAGAACAATTTGAACGGCGGGGAATGAAGTTACAAACAGCGTTGGAGTTAAACACGCTGGATGCTTTCCGAGGCGTGGTGCGTCAGGGAGAAATGATTGCGCTCTTACCTAAGTCTGCCCTAATTGAGGCGCTGAGCGATTCGAGTCTTGCAATTCGCTCGATTGAAACCGACGCAAAGGGGCTTGGTGAGCCGGCTTTAACGCGTCAGGTGGTTCTGGTTACTTCTCGCGATCGGCTGCAAATTCCGCCAATTCAGCGCTTCTATGAACTGGTGCATGAATTAGTGCCGGCGAATTTTAACCAATTACCGGGAAAAAAGCAGTCAACCCCGACACAACCCGTTCAAGTCGCATAATGCTTTAATCGAGCGTAGGCGATTTGGTGTTTTCTACCATTTTGCGAAACAGCCGACAGGTGATTGATTCAAAAATCAATCAAAGCTTCAAAATGGTATTTAGATGTTGGGGGGAGTCACAGGCATGAGCAACGCATTTAGGGAATTACTGCGGAAAGTAGGCAGTGGCAACCACACCGGCAAAAATTTAAGCCGTGAAGAGGCAGCCGCCGCAACGAGGATGATGTTGCTAGAAGAAGCAACGCCGGCGCAGATTGGGGCATTTTTAATCGCCCACCGGATCAAGCGCCCCACCGGCGAGGAATTGGCGGGGATGCTGGATGCTTATAGTGAACTCGGACAAACATTGCAACCTGCCGGTTTTAGCCGCCCTGTAACGGTTTTAGGCTGTCCTTATGATGGGCACGATCGCTACGCGCCGGTGACTCCGATAACAGCTTTAATCTTAGCGGCGGCTGGGGTGCCGGTGGTGCTACATGGCGGCGATCGGATGCCAACTAAAGAAGGCATTCCTCTGATTGAAATTTGGCAAGGTTTGGGCGTTAATTGGGATCGTCTAGATATCGGGCAAACTCAGCACGTCTTTGAGAAAACGCTACTAGGATTTGTTTATCTACCGAACCATTTTCCCCACGCTTATCAAATGGTTCCTTACCGTTCCCAAATTGGCAAACGTCCCCCCTTCTCGACGCTGGAGTTGATTTGGTGCCCCTATGCCGGCGAGGCTCATATTGTTGCAGGATTTGTCCACCCCCCCACAGAAGGAATGTTTCAAGACGCTTTAGCGTTGCGAGGCATCCAGCGGTTTACAACCGTGAAGGGATTAGAAGGCAGTTGTAATTTACCCCGCGATCGCACGGCAATTATTGGCATCCAAGAACCCAATGTACCTTTTGAGCGCATCCTTCTGCCTCCCCGTGATTATGGTTTTGATGGCAGTGATCTGCCTTTTGAGTCTAATGCTCAGCTTGTGGAACAGATGCAGGCAGTTTTGCACGGAAAACCTTCTGAATTAATGCAGTCTGCGATTTGGAATGGTGGGTTTTATTTGTGGCGTTGTGGTGTGTGTGCAGATATGCCGGCGGGAATTGCTGAGGCTGAAGCAATGCTGACAAAAGGTGATGTTGCTGAGAAATTAGCGGAAATTACCAAAGCGGTTTCTTCTGTGCAACTGACTCCGCAAGTTTGATCGGATGTTTATGATCAGCCGGCAAGGTTAACATTTTTAGCAGAAAAATCGAGAATTCCTCCTTAAAACAGAACCCTAAAATTCAAGAATCCTCGAAAATCTAAATATAAATTAGATTGAGGAAACATTCATGTCTGTATTAGAAGGTTCTTGGACGCACGAATATATCACCACGAATGGGGTGAAACTTCATTATGTCACCCAAGGGGAAGGCCGGCTAATGCTGATGCTGCACGGATTTCCAGAGTTTTGGTACTCTTGGCGGCATCAAATTCCAGAATTTGCCAAAAATTATAAAGTGGTTGCCGTTGATTTGCGCGGCTACAACGACAGCGACAAACCAAAAGAACAGTCCGCTTATATGATGGAGGAATTTATTAAGGATGTGAAGGGAATTATCACAAATTTAGGTTATGAAACCTGCATTCTTGCTGGACATGATTGGGGAGGGGCAATCGCCTGGAGTTTTGCCTACGCACATCCAGAAATGGTGGAAAAATTGATTATTCTCAATCTTCCCCATCCAGCAAAATTTGCTCAAGGATTCATGACTCCCCAACAATTACTGAAGAGTTCCTATGTGTTTTTCTTCCAACTGCCGGGGTTACCGGAATCGTTGTTGCAGTGGAACGATTATCAAGCGATTGGCACGGCTTTAACAGGTATGGCGGTGAATAAAAGCACGTTTTCCCCGGCAGATATTGAAGCTTACAAAAATGCTGCCGCCAAGCGGGGTGCGCTAACTGCCATGCTCAACTACTACCGCAACGCTTTTCAGGGCTTTTTCAAACCGCAGAAATGGGGAATTTTGGAAGTTCCAACCCTAATGATTTGGGGTGAAAAGGATACCGCACTAGGTAAGGAATTAACTTACGGCACAGAAGCTTATGTGCGAAATTTTCAAATCCACTATATTCCCAATTGCAGCCACTGGGTGCAGCAGGAGCAACCGCAGTTGGTGAATCAGTATATGCGTGAGTTTTTGAGCCAGAATTGATTAAAGTTTGTATAAGCCGCGCTTTTATACATGGGAGATTTTGATGCAATCGCTTAAGATCGCAAGAGTGTTACTTGCATTCTCAGGTTCTAAGCGATGGCAGATTTATTTGGAGATAATAGCAACAACCGGCTCGAAGGCAGCGCCCAACCTGACTTGGTTCGCGGCTTTCAAGGCGATGATATCCTCTACGGGCAGGATGGCAATGATTACATTGAGGCGGCTGAAGGTAATGATAACGTATTCGGCGGAGAAAATAACGATACCTTAATCGGCTTTGATGGAGACGATTATTTTGAAGGCAATCCGGGTGATGATTGGGTGTTTGGGAATCAGGGAAATGATGTAATTTATGGCGGCACCGGCAGCGATATTCTCCTGTGCGGTCAAGGAGATGATCAGGTTTATGGAGAGGACGGCAACGACTATCTCAATGGCAATATCGGCAACGATGATATTGAGGGCGGTGCCGGCAATGATACTTTGTACGGCGGTCAAAATGATGATTTTCTTTACGGGGCATCCGGTAATGATCTGCTATCCGGCGATTTCGGCAATGACTTTATGAGCGGTGAAGATGGTGAAGACACGCTGATTGCCGGCTTTGGTCAAGATGATATGAATGGAGGCAACGGTAATGATCTATTTTTATTTGCAACTGGCACGGGTTACGATTTAATTGAAGACTTTCAGGTTGGGCGAGATCGGATTGGGTTAACCAATGGTTTAACTGTTAGGGATTTAACGATTGCGACCAGCCCCACGGATTCAAGAGATTCTGTAATTCAAGTTACCAGAACCGGCGAGTATTTAGCGGTTATCTACCGAGTGAGTGCTTCAGACCTTGATTCGTCTGATTTTCAGGTTTTTTAAGCAGGCATTTTCGTTTTAAACGCAATCAATTCTCTCGCTGCCGGTTTGGTTAATTAAACTGGGTGCATCCCAGATTTACAAAATATTGTCACAGGGAGCATCTTGCTTCCTAAAATGAAGGCTAGCGGGCAAGATGCCCGCACTACAAATTTCCAATGTCGGCGCAGTGTGTCGTCAGGGATAGGCAGATGAATCTGTTTAATGACTCACCGGCAAGCCGAGTTGCATCACTTGCACGCATTCACCGGCAGAAATCAATTTTTTGCCCACCGGCACGACGGCTAATCCGGTTGTTTGGGCTAAATTAATTAAATTCCCTGAGCTGTGGCTGCCACCGGCAAGCTGAAATCTGTACACGCCATCGATTAAATGCAGTTGCCCCCACAGGTAGCTTTCCCGCTTGCCATCTGATCGCAAGTCATATTGGGTTCGCGCCGGCAAAAACACTGGCTGCCAACCTTTAGATAAGCCGGCTAACTTTTTCAATGCCGGCTCGACGAAGCGCCAAAATGTTACTAAGGTGGAAACGGGATTTCCTGGTAAACCAAAGTACAAAACTGATCGCTGGGTGGAAGCCGGGGGAAATGTGGCAACGGTTAAGGGTTTACCGGGTTTAACCGCAACCGAGGTGATGTGAATTTTGGCTCCCGAAGTTGCCAGAATTTCATCAACATAATCATAATCGCCCACGGAAACGCCGCCGGTGGAGAGAACCACGTCAGCAGTAGCGACGGCTTTGGCAATGGTATCTCTCAGTGCTTCTGGTTCATCCGGCACAATCCCTAACAGCACCGGCACCGCACCGGCTGCTGTCACGGCGGCTGCTAAAGCATACTGATTGGAGTCTACAATCTGCCCTGGTTGCAGCGGTTGCTCAGGCGTGACGAGTTCGTTGCCGGTGGAGATAATCGCCACACGGGGACGTCGGTATACGGTCATTTGGGTACATTGAGCGGCTGCGAGTACAGCTATTTCCGGTGCCTGAAGTGCAATTCCCGCCGGCAGCAGTGGGTTGCCGGCTTTGTAGAATGAGCCTTGGTGGCGCACAAACGCGCCCGATTCTGCCGGCTGGGCTAATACCACGACGCAATTGCCCTCGCGCCGCGTGACTTCCTGGATTACCACCGTATCTGCCCCCTCTGGCATCATTGAGCCGGTGAGGATACGGGCGGCTTGTCCTGGTTTAATCACGACTTGAGGTTTATAGCCGGCTGGAATCTCTTCTACAATTTCCAGCTGTACGGGTTGCTGGGCGTTGGTATCGACAACATCTTTATAGCGCACCGCATAGCCATCCATTGCGGAGTTATCCCAGTGAGGAAAATCTAGCCGGCTGATCACCGGCACTGCTAGGATGCGCGAGTGGGCTGAGAGCAAGTCCACAACCTCAACGTCTTGTTGGTGATCGAGAGGTTCAACCAAATCTAAAATGATTGACTCTGCTTCTTTAACCGGCAACATAGCCATCTTCCCTGCTTCCAAACCTGTGCGTTTGTTTCAACTCTCAAGTGAGAGTTGAAAAATGAAAAATTAAGAACGAAGAATATTTTAAATTCTCTCGCTTAATTCTTCTTTTTCAATTGTCCCCCGCACCGGCAGTTCTGCTTCACGTTTCATCCCGCTTCTCTTCGGGATTGGGGGGGGGTTCACCAATTCCCAGTTGCTTTTTAGATTTTTTCAGTTGACGCCAAAGCCGTTTAATGTCTTCATAAGCTTGTTCTGGGGAAATCTTACCTCCCGTTTCTAAGGCGCAGATAATCGTCACTTTTTGCGCGAATTCCTGTAAATTTGCATCAAATGCCAGGTTTTCGGGCGTAAATTTGCCGTAGAAGCGACTGCGCGGCGATAAAAAATCAGAGGGTTCTACCATAAGTCTATCCACCTTTTGTTAAATTTTGTATCTGAGCTATATTGCAATTAGATAACTGCTGCGCTGACTCGTTGCCGATTGAAGTTGTGAGTGCCGGCGGTTGCCATTGGATCGAAGTGAATAGCAATGACGCTTCTGTTAGATCATTGTAACGAGCCTCCCTTTTTAATCTATTCTTAATCCAAGCTTAACCGGCAAGCTATGAATTGCCATCGGCACTTTGACATAAAGTTGAGTCTGCAACAGTTTTGCCTTAAAGTTGCAGGAAATGGGAAAGCCCCATTCCTTGTGAAATTTCTAATAAAGTTTGGTTTGAAGCCAAGATGAACCTCTAAAATTTAAAATCTAAAATAGTTGTAAAACAGTTTCACTGTCTGTTTAACGTAAACAGATTGCGGCACCCCTTTCCCACTTTCCTAAAAATAGAGACTCCTGATGCAAACAAATACCGAACTCAACGCGAATCAAGATGTGGAAACCGATACCCTAGAAGAGGAGACATCGCTGACGCCTGATCGCTACCAGCAGAAGATGCAGCGACGCAAAGAAGTGCAGGAAGAACGGCTGGCGGCACGAACCCAAGAAAAAGGCTTGATTGTCGTGCACACCGGCAACGGGAAAGGCAAAACCACAGCAGCGCTGGGAATGGTGCTGCGCTCCCTGGGACATGGCTACCGGGTGGCAATTGTACAATTTATTAAAGGTGCGTGGGAGCCGGCGGAAAAGGTTGTGTTTAGCCGGTGGGCGGATCAGTTAGAGTTTCACGCCCTTGGAGAAGGGTTCACCTGGGAAACTCAAGACCGGCAGCGTGATATCGAAAAAGCCCAGCACGCTTGGCAGACTGGTTTGGAATTTATTCGCAATCCTGAATTTAAACTGGTGCTGCTTGATGAAATCAATGTAGCGCTCAAACTTGGTTATCTAAGCGTTGAAGAAGTGCTGGCGGGTTTAGAGCAAAAGCCGGCAGACTCTCACGTGATTCTCACCGGCAGGGGCGCACCGGCTGCGCTTATTGACCAAGCAGACCTCGTAACTGAAATGACTTTAATTAAGCATCCCTTCCGTGAGCAAAACGTTAAAGCGCAACCCGGCATTGAGTTTTAAGTTTTAAAGGAGTACAGAGAACAGTAGAAATTGCTTTACTGGTTCCAGACTTGCTGTTGATAGGTTTCTGTACAGGTACTGAGGATGCGCCGGTCGTTGGCACTGAAGCTGTCGATCGGGTGCAAATCCAGAAGTGGGACAGAATAGGGATAAGTTGTTCGTTCGTAGCTATTAACAATGGTTACGTCTAAGCGCTCCGACTGAGCATTGCCGAATACGCAGTCAAAAGAAGAACTCGGCATATAAAAAGCCCCAATCAGCCGGCCACGGCGCACTTCAAATACCATATAGGCTTTCCCCACCTGTTCCGGTTCTGGATCTTCGCCAAACAGGTAAACTCCATCGGCTAAAAGCTGGCTCTCAGTTCCAGTGAAGGTATCTGCGGGCGGCAATTGACCAATCAGACGAAACTTATGTTCCGCTTGCCCCGCAGCCAATTCAATCCCAACAGCCCCTAGGGTGCAGGAAGCAGTTACGGTAGCAAATATGCTTTTTGCGACGAATCCCGAAGCTTGGGTTCTCTTCGCTTGCGGCCTAGAGAAACTGTTCAGCATTTGAAGGCTCGATGAAAAAAAGTGGACAAATCTGTTGCACACCCTGATTGTCCCCCTAGAGGTTTCAATAATTAATCCTAGATGAGAATCTAGGTACAGCACTGGCTGTTTGCATTGGCTTCAACTCGGTTACTTTTAATTTCTGAAAATGTTTACAAATGTTCATAAAAAAATATGGCGAGAAAAAAATTCCCGCCATACATCGCATATAAAAGGTGAGTAGATTAGAGATTTAGGAGAATTAAGAATTCTCCCTCTCCTAGCTCTTAGCTAGCCAAATACTCGCGTACATTGGCCTGCCGGCGGCGTAGCTGGGCTAAAGCTTGGTGTTCAAGCTGGCGCACTCGCTCGCGACTGAGACTGAGTTGCTCACCCACTTTTGCCAAGGACAACTCGCGGCCATCCTTGAGACCGAAGCGCAAGCTAATAACTTCGCGTTGTTGCGGAGTCAATTCTGCCAGCAGCGTCTCCAAGTCTTGGCGCAGCAATTCCTGGGTGGTGTAAATTTCGGGAGAAGCGGCTTCATCCTCCAGCAAGTCTTGCAATTCCGTGTCGTGGTTGTCTCCAACACGGATATCTAAAGAAACTGGGTGACGAGCCATCGTCAGGTATTCGCGGATCTGAGCCGGCTCTAAATCTAGAGCTTGACCAATTTCAGCCGGCGTGGCGCTGCGACCAAGCTGCTGAGTCAGTTCTCGCTGTACTTTTTTGATTTTGTTCAGCTTTTCGGTAATATGGATCGGCAAGCGAATCGTCCGCGCTTGCTGTGCGATCGCTCGTGTGATCGCTTGGCGAATCCACCAATAGGCATAAGTAGAGAATTTGTACCCTCGCGTAGGGTCAAACTTTTCCACGCCTCGCTCTAAACCGAGTGTGCCTTCTTGAATCAGATCCAGCAACTCCAGATTGCGCTTTTGGTATTTCTTAGCGATCGCTACCACCAAACGCAAGTTGGCTTCGATCATCTTTTGCTTGGCACGCTGTCCCACCAACAGAATTCGACTGAGTTCGGCTTCAGAAATCTCTACATGAGAAGCCCATTCTTGCTGGTTTGGTTCGCGGTTCAGCTTGGCAGACAGCGCTTCTTTGGCTTCGACAAACGCCATCATTTGCTGCACCTGCTTACCCAAGACAATTTCTTCCTCGTGGGTTAACAGCGGCACCCGCCCGATCTCGTGCAGATAGGTTCGTACGATATCAGCCGGTGCAGATGGCCGTGCGCCCATATAAGTGGGGTTGGCGTTCATGGTACGGTTTTTTGCAGTGGGCATGGGTGACTCGTGACTCCCTAACGTATAACAAACTATTATTCACCTGCCTGCTCTAATGGGCAGGAACTCGCGGTTTAGTCGGTTGCAGCTTCTATAAGCTCTCTCGTTTAGGGCTAGCGATCGGCACGAACCTAGGGCCAACCCCCCTGGCAACAGACCATAAATACTGAGAGTATCTTTAAGTCGAACTCGGTATGAGTTTACTTTTCTCTATGTTATTCCAATTGTAGACTCCCGTAAATACCCCACGGTTCTTTCTCAAGTCTGATATTCTCAAGCTTTCCCAAAATTTAAGAAACTACGATCGCGCCTGCCTCTTCTTTATCTGAGACTTATTTTCTCTCAGCGCAAAACCCCCTTATTTCTATGATGAACGAGCGATTGTGAACTGGGTGAGGAGGGGAGAGTGCAATCACCGAACCTTTTCAGGCGGGAAATAGGGTGATAACCATACGGTTGTTTTGCTCACTGAATTTCAGCCGGCACACCCAGGAATTCGTTTGTTGAGCTTGCTTATAAAGGGCGGTTATTTTGACAAAACCGGCTGCTGCACAAGATGCTTTTACAAATTCGTTTTTAAACTGCTACCAGTCATTGAATAGGTTTCTCTGCATTAATGGCAGATATGTAGCTTAGAAAAAGCGAAAGGGCAGATCAATTATGTGCAGATTTTCTATCATGACTGCAACAAATTCCTGCCCTCTCTTCTTCCATGCCCTATTAAGGATTCTCCACAGAAGTTGACACGACAGGGATAGTTAGCCGTTGACGGGTGGAAATGGGTGTGCCGGTGCCAATTTGAGCAAAAGCGAGTGGGCTGCCTGTTTGCGAGCCAATTTCGACATCTGTAAATACAACTGTGGATAGATGTGTCACGGGATCAATATAACTTGAGAAGAAGTTGCCACTCGCTTCTGAGGTGCCAATTTTTAACTTAAAGTTTCCGGGGAGTTTTCTGCCAATGGGTAAGCCGGTTATTGTCCCAGAAACTTTGCCATCTACAGGTTCATTGAAGGTGAGTTTTAACGCGGGGATATTTTCTTCTAAAATAACTGCCCCAGAAATAAACGCCGGTTGGCCACTTTCAAAGGCTCCAATATCAGGGGCATCACCGGCAAAACCATCGGTGAAAGGAGGTAGAATTTGGCCGGCATCAATGGCAGAAGAAGTGCCTTGTAGTTGATAATTTCGGGTTGCCGGCGCGATATATTTTGGATCGGTTTCAGCAGCAACAATGTTGTTTTCAAATATGATATCAGCTCTTGGTTTGGTTCTGCTCAATTCTGAATAAACATTGTTTTTTAGAACAGTGCCGGCAAATGTGTTGCCGGTGGGTTGGAACCAGATTGAATCATCAAACGTATTGTTGTAGATGTTGTTAAAGATTGCCGGATCACTGATACCAGAACTTCGAGGTCTTAAAGCGAGTCCTTCTGAAGAGGCTTCCCAAACAACATTGTGATGCACATTAAAATTGTAAGATTCATCCAGATAAATTCCGGGTCCACCATAGTAACTCAAATCGTAATTTAACAGAGATTTGATGTCGTGGACAGCGTTGTAAGCGATCTGACTGCCTTTTCCATCTGTTTTAAAGGCGAGAATTCCCCCATTATCAGAAAGTTGTAATCCGCCATTATAGGCTTCGTTATACATAACGCTGACGTTATCCAGATCCCTGAGATTAATCAGGGGTGTTGCGCCATTGTTAAACAAGGTATTATTGACGATCTGAGTTTGGGTGCCGGCGGCCATAATGGGCGCAGCATCTAAGCCGGCATAAGCGGTATCGTGAATAACAGAATTGGAGATTTTAGTGCCAATACTGTTTTTGTCAATTCTGACGCCACTATCATAACTGTAGGCGATGTGGCTATTGCGAATTTCGTTATAATTACCAGCTATTCTGATACTGGGAGTGCCGACAAGATATAAACCCGGAATAACTTGAGAGTGGGAACCATACTTCACATCAATTTTATCTAAAAGGATGTGGCTGCTATTTTGGTTGGTATTGATATTTGCCCCAAAAATATCAATGCCTTCAATCGTGATATGAGATTTATCTCTTAATTCAAAAGCCGTAATTCTTGCTTTGGCTTCAACGGTAGAGATTGCCGGATCTCCGTTATTAGGTGCCCAGAGATACAGGGTCGTGGAGTTGGGATCATAAAACCACTCTTTAGCGGTATCTAAAGCCGAATAGCTACCCCATAGATAATAGTAATTAGATTCTTGAGGTTTATAAAATTCAGCAGCGCCCCATTTAAAGTCAAAATTGATTGTACCCGGTGCAGAACTGGTGACATCTCCCGTTTGCGGGTGCCAATTTAAACCGGGAACAAAATTAATTTTTGCGCCATTCCAGAAGTTAGCCAACTGCGTTAAATCTGAATCTGTATAAGTGCCGGTGATTATCGCATCTCTCGGCGCGTTCGGATTACTAACAGTTCCCGTATCTGAAACGGCATTATCTAACCGAGTCACTTCAGCGGGATTTTTATCAATATTTGGCCATCGGGCTTCTACCATCATTTGCCCATTCACAAAAATTTGGTTATTGCCTTCACCCAAATCCCCATTCATGGGCGCTTTATAAATATTTCCTTCATGTAAATTCCAATTGGTTACTAAGTCTGCCCCACTCACAATGACTTCTTCATCTTTGTAGGGTTTAAAAACAATGGGTTGCTCAGCCGTTCCAGAATTAGCGGGAGTTATTTTTTCTCGATAGGTGCCGGTTCTGATGTAAACAGTATCTCCAGCTTGAGCAACGGTGGCAGCTTTTTGAATCGTTTGGAAAGGTTCTTCAGGAGTGCCGGGGTTTTCATCAGAACCGGCAGGCGAGACATAGTAACCAGGTGGGAAGACTTCAGGAAGCGGCTTGGGTGTAAAGATAAAATCATTCGGGCTAATTTGGTCTGCGTCAATGCCCTTTAATACTGCCAAATACTCGCCGGTGAGTTTGTCTTGAATAATGATATTAGGGACGTTTTCAACTGTCTCTTGAACAATATTGAGATCCTCAAAGGTCAAGGGTTCAATTAACTTAATTAAATCTTCGTTATTGACAAAATCTGTGATAAAATCAGCATTCGCGACAGCAGGGCCGCCGGTTCCCTGACCAATCACAAAAAGGTCACTTCCCAAACCACCGGCAATGGTATCTGCACCAAGATTGCCGGCAATCGTATCATTGCCAAGATCGCCGGATAAACTATCGTCGCCGGCATCCCCATTTAAACTATCTTCCCCTTGCCCTCCTTGCACGGTATCATTTCCTTCACCGCCCAATAAATTATCTGCCTCTACATTGCCATTTAAATAATCGTTGCCGGCATCACCAAAAAGACTATCACTTCCTTCATTGCCGATAACCGTATCATCCCCCAATTCGCCATAGCTGAAATCATGACCCAGATCGCCAAAAACTTGGTCATTATCTAGGCCGGCTTGCAAGGTATCATTCCCTGTACCCCCGTGAAGGATATCATCTCCTTGGTTGCCATAGAGTTTGTCATTTTCCTGGTTTCCATTAATATAATCATTAGCTCCCAAGCCGAGGATCACATCATCCCCTGGAATCGCTAAAATTAAATCTCTCTGGCTCGATGCTTCTAAAAAATCAGCATTTTTCGTCAGATAATAAGCTGCATCAAATCCGCCGCTAGGACTGCGCCTTTCATTCAATCCATGCAACGAAAAATGTTCCCAACCAGAACTATAAACACCCCCATCAACCGCTGCTTTGACATCAAGATTTTGTCCTAAGTAATAGGTTTCGTCGTAAATCGAAGAAAATGCCGCAAGTTCTGGAGAAGTCATTAGAGATGCACCTCAAATCTGATGAAAAGTTCTAACTTTAAATCGGGGTAAACTTATTCCGCCTCTCCGGCCAAATCGAGAGGCAATAGAAACTTTTTATAACTGTTTTGACTAACAAATGAAAGCTAACGTTCCCTTAGCAAGAATTTGTTACATTTATCAGTGTTTAAAGGGCAAAAATTCATTACCTTTATAAACGATAGTTTTTGAGCTAACAACCGAGTTTATACTGAGGCTTTTTACTTTTAAACAGGAGTATTGATGAGTTAAACTAGCCTACCAAGCTCGGCCATTCTTAAAATAGAATTGGGTCTTAACTTGAACTTTAAGCGATGAAAAGACCGCTTGCCAGCTCGTTCACTATTATTTACACTTGCCGGCAAAATATTAGAGCTTTAGAGATAAATTCCTAATTTTCAAAGCCTGGAATCCGCAAAGAAAAAGGCTTTTACCAGAAAAGCCTGAGTCGATTATGGACGCGTCCAGTAACCTGCCCTAACGTTTGTAGAGTAGATGCAAAAGTTCAAGTTTTAAAAAGGTCAAGCCTTTCAGAGCAGTTAGATTTTGTAGAGTAGTAGATGCAGCCCTAAACGGGTTATCTGTCAAAGGTTATAGCCTGAGTGTGACACAGTCAAGACTGGAACCTCAATTGAGATAACGTTGCGATTATACCATAAAACTTATATCTGGCATCTAACAAAAATAATATTAAACTTGCCATCTTTGGGAAGAAAATACCTATAACTTTGAAGGAGTAAGATGCTGCCGGCAAAACTGCACAGCCGTTGCCACATCACTCGTTTGTTGCGGATACTCAATAGCCGGCCTATCTATCACCACCACCGGCACACCCAACTCACTGGCAACGATCCGCTTCACATCCTCACCACCGGCAACCCCAGATGCCTTTGTCACCACCAGAGAAATCTGCCACTGCTGCCAGAGGGATCTCTCCAAATCCAGCGAAATCGGCGGACGCAGTGCAATCAGACGATCAGGCGTAAAACCAGCCGCCAAAGCTGCCTCTAGCGCCGGCACAGAAGGCAAAATCCGGGCAAATAGGGTGCATTTATCTTGCCAAGGTTGAAATAAAAGTAAAGTCCGGTATCCGACAGTTAACAGCACTCGCTGTCCTGTTAAAATTTCACTTCTTAACAGCGTGTCAAAACTGTCTAAGCAAATGTAAGTTTGGGAATTTTCCCGACCCTGATCAGAAAAATTTGGATGATCGGCGCGGGAGATTAAATCTAACCTTGGGCGTTCGTAACGCAAATAAGGAATTTGATATTGACAAGCAGCCGCAATAGCGAGTTTAGAAACTTCGACCGCGTAGGGATGGGAAGCATCTAAAATTACAGAAATTGACTCGGCTTGCAAAAATTGCGCTAGCTCAATTGCGTCCAATTTGCCAACCCGCACACGCAACAGAGGTGCTGATGGATACAAAGCTGTAGCGGCTTCTGTAGTGACAGAAACAGTACAAGGCCATTGCTCCTGAGCAATCATTCTAGCCAGAGTCGCACTTTCTTGAGTTCCGCCAACCAGCCAGATGCGACCATTATGATGCCGGCACATCAGACTATCATAAACATCTGCATTCATCTGCGTTTATCTGCGGAGGCAGGTGGAACTCCTATGACGAGCAAAGCACATTCGGGTTTCACCTGCGGAATCTGCGGTTAAAAAATCTTAACCCTGACAAAAACCTTAGCACCGGCACAGAAACAAAGCACTCCTTAAAATCGAGTTTTATACAATTGAAATAACTCCCCCGGCTGTCGCTTAACAATCTGAGCACCGGCAGCTTTTATCGTTTTTTCCCAATCCGCTACTGGTTCAAGAAACACTTCAGCCCCCAGATAAGTTTCTAAAATCGCCCAATTTTCCGATAAAGGTGCCTCTGGATCAAGCACATCAAAAACAAAAAAACCACCCGGTTTAAGCACCCGCTTAACCTCAGCCATCACCGCATCCCAATATTCCAGAGAGAAATAACAGCTAAAACCCGTCGCAATTGCCAAATCAAACTGAGCCGGCTCGTATTTTAACTGGTGCGCCGGCCCTTGTTCTACCCCTTTAAACAATTTTGAATTAAGTTGGGGGCCACGGGCATTTAAAGCCTCCCGCGCCACAGTGCTGATTTCCTGGCCGTAAAAATAGGCTTCCCAATCGCGCCACGGATAGATTAAAAAGCTAACACCACAGCCAATATCCAAGCAGCGTTGATTCTTTTGGGGTTGGGCAATTTCCCAGAAAGGAGAAACAATTTTAGCTTGCAAAGTACCGGCAGCCCACTCGTGAAAAATCGGCATCGCTTCAACTTCCGCCGGCAGATCGAAAGGTTCTTTTCGATACTGCCGGTTAAAGCGCAAAGCCACCTGAGACAATTGAGATTGCCAGTTATCTGATGTCAGGCTGAAATCATAGGAACGTTCCGACGGACTATCTTTACCGCCCTGAACCGACAAATCGCGCTTTTTAGACATCAGTTCATTACCGGCCCTTTAGTGCCTTAGTAAAGTTCTTGCGATAGGACGGATTTGCCGCCCACAGCACCGGCCACAACAGCGCTAACCTGACTCGGTTGGGTAGCGTGCGATCAAAATTTGTGCGCTCAAACCCCTTCCAAAACTTCCACATCCCCACTCCATAACCTACTAGCAAGGCGAAAAAGATAAACTGACCCATAATTACAATCTATTCCCAAAATGACTAAAGAAATTAAGATTGAAAACATCAAGCCGAATCTGACCATTAGGGTAAGAGTAGATCACAGCGAACCCGGCTCAAACCCTTCGCTGCAATAGCGTGACTACGCGGATTGACCTGCGGGCCGGTACTGGCCTTCTGTTTCCGTTCAGGTACGCTAACAAGCGAATTCTAGCGACCCTTCAAAGAAGCTTAGCTTCAGTTCTAGTTTATCCAGTTTACCCACCCGTCTGCCTTGGTCTTATTCCCAAACCGGAAAACTTTACACCGCCCTATCCTTTTACAAAGGTTCGGCGTTGTTCAATGCCCAGCAACTCTAGTGCTTTCAACGCGCAACTGTGCCACAGTAAACCCCGACTGGTGTTTAATAAATATTAAAGATTAAGCATGATCTGATTCATCCTGTTACACATTGGCAAAATCTCGTCCCCACAACGGCTGTAGATTCAACCGATAATCTATATTGAGGAGCGGCTGTAAAAGCCAACCTATTCTGAGGCAAGAGCGGATCTGAGTAGGAGCCTAGAGTTCTACCTCAGATGGAGACTAGAGATCGACCATCCGAACGCGCAGAATTCGCCACGATTTAATGAAGCGTGCTAAACAGCTAAGGAGGAATTATGCGAGCAGTGCTAATGGCTGGAGGCTCAGGAACGCGGCTGAGACCGCTGACTTGCGATCTGCCCAAACCGATGGTGCCTATCCTGAATCGACCGATTGCTGAACATATCATCAATCTTCTCAGAAGGCACAATATTACAGAAATTATTGCGACACTGCACTATTTGCCAGATGTCATGCGTGACTACTTCCAAGATGGCAGCGACTTTGGCGTGCAGATGACCTACGCCGTAGAGGAAGATCAACCATTAGGAACTGCCGGCTGCGTTAAGAATATTGCAGAACTGCTCGACCAAACCTTTTTAGTTATTAGCGGTGACAGCATCACCGACTTTAATTTAGCCGCCGCGATTCAGTATCACAAACAAAAGAGGTCAAAAGCCACGATTGTTCTGACCCACGTTCCCAATCCGATTGAATTCGGCGTGGTGATTACTGATAAAGAAGGCCGGATTCGTCGGTTTTTAGAAAAACCTTCCACGAGCGAAATTTTTTCCGATACCGTCAATACCGGCATCTATATTTTAGAACCCGAAGTTTTAGAATATCTGCCAGCTAATCAAGAAAGCGACTTTTCCAAAGATTTGTTTCCCTTGCTTTTAGAACAAAATGAGCCGATGTATGGCTACGTTGCAGAAGGTTACTGGTGTGATGTTGGGAACCTAGACGCTTACCGCTCCGCCCAGTACGATGGCCTGCATAACAAAGTCAAACTCGATTTTGCCTACGAAGAGCGTTCTGTAGGACTGTGGATCGGCCAAAACACTTATATCGATTCCACCGCTCACATTGAAACGCCGGCGCTGGTTGGCAACAACTGCCGGATTGGCCCTCGTGTGCAGATCGATGCCGGCACCGTCATTGGCGACAACGTCACCATCGGTGCTGATGCCGACATCAAGCGCCCCATCATCTGGAATGGCGTCATTGTCGGCGATGAAGCCCATCTGCGAGCCTGTGTAACCGCCAGAGGAGTACGAGTAGACCGGCGTGCTCATGTCTTAGAAGGTGCCGTCGTTGGGGCGCTCTCAAGCGTCGGAGAAGAAGCGCAAGTCAGCCCCAACGTGCGAGTTTGGCCCAGCAAAAATATCGAATCTGGGGCAACTTTAAACATCAACTTAATCTGGGGTCACGCCGCCCAGCGCAATCTTTTTGGCCAGCGGGGCGTCTCTGGACTCGCCAATATCGACATCACCCCAGAATTTGCCGTCAAATTAGGAGCCGCCTACGGTTCTACCTTAAAACCTGGTGCCAATGTCGCCGTATCCCGCGATCAGCGCAGTATCTCGCGCATGGTTTCCCGGTCGCTGATTGCCGGTTTAATGTCTGTAGGAACCAATATCCAAAACCTAGAAGCCACAGCGATTCCTGTAACCCGCACAGTTGTGCCCACCTTATCCGTTGCCGGTGGCATTCATGTGCGCGTACACCCCGACCGGGCTGATTCCCTGTTGATAGAATTCTTTGATGAGAACGGCATTAATATCACCAAAGCCCGCGAGAAAAAAATAGAGGGGGCTTATTTCAAAGAAGACTTCCGGCGGGCACAGATTCATGAAATCGGCCACATGGCTTACCCCAGTCAAGTGATCGATCTTTACAGCACGGCCTTTGAAAAGAATCTTAATACAGAAGCAATTCACCACAGTCGCGCCAAAGTGGTCATTGACTATGTTTATGCGGTTTCTGGAGCCGTACTGCCGCAGTTGCTGGCCAAATTTGGCTGTGATGCAGTGGTACTCAATGCCAGTCTTAACCAAAGCGCACCCTCTACAGACGACCGGGAGAGCCTGCTCATTCAACTGGGTCATGTGGTGGAAGCGCTCAGGGCTAATTTTGGCGTCCAGGTATCTGCCAATGGGGAACAGCTCATTCTCGTCGATGAATCTGGCAGCCCCATTCGTGGGGAAATGCTGACCGCAATGATGGTGAATATGATTTTGACTGCAAATCCCAGGGCGGCGGTGGTGGTGCCGATTCACACCTCAAGTGCGGTTGAGCAAATTGCCCGCCGGCACGACGGTCGAGTGATTCGCACGAAAGCCAATCCCACCGCCTTAATGGAGGCGTGTCAGATGAATCCGAATGTGGTTTTGGGCGGCAGTGGCGAGATGGGTTTTATTTTCCCGCAACTGCATCCAGGGTTTGATGCGATGTTCTGCATTGCCAAGTTAATTGAGATGCTGAGGTTGCAAGAGCGTTCCCTGGCCCAAATTCGCTCGGAATTGCCCCGCGTTGTCCATCGCTCCTATACCATGCGCTGCCCTTGGACGATTAAAGGGGCTTTGATGCGCCATCTGGTGGAAATCCACTCAACGGATAGTTTGGAGTTAGTCGATGGGGTGAAGGTTTTTGATCGGATTCGGGATAATTGGGTGTTAATTTTGCCCGATGCCGGTGAACCATTGGTACACATTTTTGCCAACAGCAACAGTCCAGAATGGGTGGATGAAACCTTGCGGAATTACCGCAACCGCATTCAGGTGTTTATCGAGCAAGAGTCGTGACCGGCAAGCCCATACTAAACTTGAGGTAAGGATTGATGTATCAGAAAAGTTAATCGCTAGCCACTGCAAGAGGAACACGCTCGTTTATGAACAGCTGCATTTTGATGGCGGAAATTATTCAAGATCCGCAATTGCGCTACACTCCTGACAACCAAATCCCCATTGCTGAGATGCTGGTGCAGTTTCCCGGCAGCCGTGCAGAAGATCCACCGGCAACCTTGAAGGTGGTGGGATGGGGAAATCTGGCCCAAGAAATCCAAGAACGCTATCACCAGGGCGATCGGGTTGTGATTGAAGGCCGGTTGAATATGAATACCATTGACCGGCCTGAAGGGTTTAAGGAAAAACGCGCTGAGTTAACCGCTCAACGGATACACAGCCTAGGGGCGAATGCCGACTTCACCGCTCCTGCCGCTCCCGCATCTGCCCCTAGCAACGTGGTGCCCTTGGGTTCACGGACTCCAGCAACTCCCGCACCTCGCTGGAGCGACGCCCCAACCGGCGGGGAATCAAAGCCCTCATGGCAGCAATCTCCTGCTGCCAATCCCCAAACTCCACCGCCGGCAACACGTCCCGCCTCGACGCCGCCCAGTGCTGAGAGCGATTCAGATTCTAGCCTTGATGAAATTCCGTTTTAGGGGAATCGGCCAAAGCTACGCCCACAAGAACGCTATGGATGAGGGATGAAATGTATTTCTCTCCCTCTCTCCTAGCCTCTTTAAAAAGACTCTTCTAAAAAAAAGTCCAACGGTTCCTCTTCCCAACAAGGCTCAGGCCATAACCAGTGCAGATGAATGCTAACATCTGCTTCAATTTCATCGAGATCCTCTCGCTCAAACAAGTCTGCCAAGGCGGTTGTGTCTCGTTCTCTTAGGGGTGATAGGGGCGCGGCGTAGCTGGCAATTCCGGCACCGGCACTGCTCAGTGTGCGGGTTCGCTCCTCTGTCCCGCCTTGCGATTCTTTTCCCAAGAAGTGCCGCAAACGTCTGGCCGGTTTAGACGCCAACGCTCGCAAACTGAAACGAACTAGCTCAGCTAAGGCTGAGTCAACGCGGTCAATTGATGTACTCATAATTGGGGAAGGCTCTCACAACTCGCCGCAGCACTGCTAAAGCAACTTTGCTGAATCACAGCCGGCTTCAACATGGATTTTTAGGCTGGAAACAGTTGCTTCTTGCTTGTCTGCAATGTCGTCAAAATCCGGATGCTTTCGTCCCAGCTTCGACCACAAAAAAACAAGTTTTTAACAAGAATTAACATCAAACAAAACAAAAGAATGGTATTGAGCCAAGAGCGCTCTTAACAATCTTAGGTTTGCTGTCTTATTCAATAAAGTTCCAGCCAGTAGATGCACCCTCCCCACACTGATAATCAGCAAGCCGGTTTAAGGGCATTCTGTATCAGAAACTACTGGCACTCAGTGTTCGGGCAATTTTGAACAATGTTTAGAGGCCATTTTACCGCAGATTAATTTTCAATTTTCAATTTGAGATTGACTGTAAACGGGTAAGTCAAGAATCGGACTGGATTTCAGCGATTTGCGGCGTGTAAATTTTTAGAAAATTTACCGGCAGCCCCATCCTTAAGAAATTTGGAACAATAAAGAACTGTTAAAATTCTTTGTTAAATTTTTTACCGGCACCACTGCTGTTAAAAAAAATTTACACTCAAGCGTTTGATCTTTGCTGCCATCAAAACAATTGATCACGAGCCTGTTGCTCAATCAATTGCAAGTTAAACACTCTAGCAAAACCGGCAGCCACGTCTTGACGCACTGAGTCTAACTCAATGCCGGGAATAAATTGTGCCAAACTGCCCACCGGCTTATCGGAAATTCCGCAAGGGACAATGCGCTCAAAGCCTTTTAAGCTAGGACAGACATTTAAGGCAAACCCGTGCATAGTAATCCACCGGCTAACTTTAATGCCAATAGCTGCAACTTTGCGTCCTTCCACCCAAACGCCTGTAAAACCGGCAACCCGTTCGCCTTTAAGTCCGTAAGTTTCTAAGACTTGGATTAAAACTTCTTCTAGCTGACGCAAATACCAGTGCAAGTCCTGCCGGTGCCGGCGCAAATTGAGAATCGGATAGCCAACCAACTGTCCGGGACAATGGTAAGTCACTTCACCCCCCCGCTCAACCCGGTGTACTTCAAACTCGGTGCCGGTGGGGTCAAATTTGAGAAAGTCCAAACTCGCGCCTTGTCCCAGCGTGTACACCGGCGGATGCTCCAGCAAAATCAAAACATCTTCTAATTCAGGGTTGTCGCGGCGTGCTGCCACCAGTGACTGCTGCCACCTCCAGGCAACCGAGTAAGGAACTTGTGCCTCGTTATATAACCAACAACGAGAGGGGTGCGGCTCAGGGTGTTCGGTGGAAATTGAGAAAATAGTCGAATCCATGCAAAAAATCAAGAGGAATTTGACGTAAATTCAGGCAAGAGTCAATAGAATGACATCACGATTTTTCAAGGAATGCAACAGATTTTGAAGAGAAACCAAAAGTCTCTGTTCTCCAGAATACAAAGTGATAGGGTGTATGTAGGTTAATTTATCGAGGAGATGACTTGGTTGGAACAACCCCTTCTTAATGCGCTGAGGAGAGCTGGTTGCAAGTAGAAGAATCTGCCCTGGTTGATTCATAACCCTTCAAGGTCGAACGCCTGAGGACACAAAAGAGCGACGCATCGCCGGCGACTTCACTCTTGCCGGACAAAAAGCCAATCCTCTTTCTCAGGGTGGCGCAAGCGAAGACAGACACAGTAAAAATGGGATTCAACCCCAACGCCTTGATAGCAGAGAATTACCAACATTCTCAGCTCCGGTTTTGACAAAAAGTCCCTGAAAACGGGCGAAACCATTGGATCAAGGGAAGCGGTAATATCCGCCCCGCTTTCCCCCCACCCTGAAAGGATGAAGGATGAAGGAAAAACAATTAATTCCACCTTCTGCCTTACACCTTTACCACAGATGGGGAATTCAGCGGAAAGATAGAATATGAAGCTTGTTATCCACGGCAAAAATATTGAAATCACCGACGCGATTCGTGAGTACGTCAATCAAAAGATTGAGAAAGCGGTGAGTCACTTTCAGAACTTGACAATGGAAGTGGATGTGCATCTGTCAGTAGCTCGAAATCCTCGGATCACCCCGAATCAAGCAGCTGAAGTGACAATCTACGCTAACGGAACGGTGATCCGCGCCGAAGAAAGCAGCGAAACCTTGTATGCCAGCATCGATTTAGTCGCGGATAAAATCGCTCGGCAGTTGCGTAAATATAAAGAAAAACGCCACGAGCAAAAAACAAACGTTCAACCAACCGCTAGTGTAGAGGTTCCGGAACAAGAGCAAGTGGTGGCCGATCTAATTGGTGATCGCACTGCCGAACTTCCCAGCGAAGTGGTACGGACAAAGTATTTCGCCATGCCGGCAATGACGATTGCTGAAGCCTTAGAACAGCTACAGGTCATCGATCATGACTTCTATATGTTCCGCAACGCCGAAAGCGGGGAGATTAACGTCATATACGAACGAAAACACCACGGCGGTTATGGGGTGATTCAACCGCGTAACGGCAATGGCCATACAAATGGTAAAAACGGAAAGACCGCTCACAGTAATAGTGCAAGTCCGGAGAAGTCAAAATCTGGGCAGGTATAAGCGCTAAGTAAGTAGCCGGTAATGCCTGCTCAATCAGCGCAGATCGGGCATTACCGAACCCCTTGAAGGCTTACAAATATAACGGACAATTTGAAACAATTTAATAATAAAGCCGGCTCAACATTAACCCCTGCAAGTCGCGATTAACACATAAGCGCACATCAATCTTAAGCCAGACGATCGCTAAGGCAGACAAGTATTAAAATCAAACGATTTGAATGTCTAACAGATCGATTCTCAGGCTAAGAGGAAGATGACTCATGCATGAAATTTCAGATGAAAACGCAAAGGCGGCACACAAACACGCCAGCTTGTCAGAAAAACATGGCAAGTCAGTCGAAAACTGCGGGAACGTTCTCAAGGATCTGAGCCAGGGCGCAGAAGAAGAGGGGAAGTTAATCGAAGAATACGGTAAGACAATACAGGAACACGCTCGATTAGCCCAAGAATTCGCTCAGGCAATCCCAGAAAACAAATCAAACTCCACAGAACTGTACGTGAAATCAGCAGAGGAACACTCTAAAGCTGCACAATTACACGCGGATGCCGTTAAGGAGTATTTAAAGGTAGGAAAAGCGTATATAGATAAAACTCGTGGAGACTTGGACAAGCAATCTTGATTTGCAGTTGTTGTCTTTAAGTCTCACCAGTAAAAACGCACCAGAGGTCTAAGTTTGCACAGACAAGCAGTGGTTTACTCCAGACAGGAGGTTAGATCACTTATGACTACGAGGCGTTGCTGAAGGTGTAATGCTAGAGTCGGTACAATAGAGGGATGCAGTGTCCTCAATGCCACTCAACTCAAACAGCTAAAAACGGGCACCGTCGAGGAAGACAATGCTACAAGTGCAAGCAGTGCGGTCGTCAGTTCCTCGAATCCTACCGTCGTTGGCGCTACTCAGAGGTATGATTCTTCCAAATACCAAACGAGTTTTCACAGCTTTAAGCTATCGGTTCATACCCTGAATCAGCAACATCGTAGATCTGTAATTTAAGTCAGATCTACAAAATTAAACTATGCGCTCGCCTGCGGTAGCAAAATTCCTGAGATTATCCCGTAAACGTTGATGAACGTGATCGCTTTAAAATCGAAAAGATTCTGCTGCAAACCCTACTCTATTTCCAAATTCGACCCGATGACTTAATGGCTCCTACTACTGCTGTCACGATTTCCACCAAGGCCAAAGGTTTTGGAGAGAAGAAATGAGGTAGAGAGCGCCTCAATCCACATTTCCCACAATCAAGTCCGGAAGAATTACAAAAGTCAATCAATGTACATCGCTCATTCAGGTTTAATTAGATGCCATGAATAAAGCAATGTACATTGACTTTTCAATCTATATATCTATTTTTTAATTCTTAAAAACCTCCTTGATGCTATCAACAGTGCGCTCAACAGCATTCTTTGTATTGTCTACTGCTTCTTTAGTTCGAGCCGCATCTTCCTCTGCTCTTTGCTCAATTCGATCCCTATCTCTCTTGGCTTTGCGCTCAACGAAACTACCATCGTTATCCGTTGCTTGATCAACGCGAGCGGCATTTTTATTTGCAGTTTCCTTAACCTTATCTTTCGTATCCTCGATGAAATTTTTGGCTCGGCCAGCATCAACACTTGCTTTTTCTTGAACCTGATCGCCCGCGTCTGTCGATGCGATCAAGCTTGCAGCAGGAGAAGCCATTGCGGCGGTGTTTGAGAAAAACGCACCTTGCCAAACGAAGGTGATCGCTGACAGACAAAACAGAGTTGTTGCTATCCAGCGTCCTACAATGGAAAGCCGTTTCGTAAAATTATTCAGTTTCATTGAATACAATCTTTATGAGATTTAGCATTCTATTTGTACTTGATTTGGCTCATTGATCAAATCGTCCCCCAGATAGAGGTTCTTCTGTCATAAGTTTTTGAACGAATTCACTAATTTGATAGATTGAACGCGACGGTTCTCGTGTTTGTCATGCTTACTGGAGTTTAGACCGAAAACGTTGTCAACACAGCTCAAGCGACCGCAACTGGGAACCGCTTTGCTAGATTGGGCGGGTCAAGGCACTCCCGAGAAGCATTTTAGGATAACTTCCATCGGCGTTGCTGAAAGAGTAATGCTGAAGTGGAAGAATAGAGGGATGAAATGTTCATCGACTCAACAATGAAATGTCCTCAATGTCACTCAAGTCAAACGGCTAAAAACGGTGATCGTCGAGGCAGACAATGCTACAAGTGTAAGCACTGCACTCGTCAGTTCCTCGAATCCTACCGTCAGTGGGCTTACTCGCCACAGGTGAAGCAATTATGTATCAAGATGTATCTCAACGGCATGGGACTGCGGGGCATCGAACGGGTCAGTGAGATTGATCATACAACCTTGATGAACTGGATTCGAGCAGCTGGCCATCGATTGCCCGATGCGCCAGAGGCCGAAGAAATTCCAGAAGTGACAGAGTTGGATGAAGTGCAAACCTTTATTGGCAACAAAGGCAACAAAGTTTGGATTTGGACGGCTGTCAATCACTTTAGGCCAGGGATTGTGGCCTGGACCATCGGTGATTCGCCGAAGGCGACGCTGCGCGATCGCAGCGCCCAAACCTTCAAGTCTTTATGGCACACCGTCAGGTGTTGGCAGTGTTTCTTTTACGTCACAGATGGTTGTACGGTTTATCCAATGTTTATCGAAGCGGGTGCTCATCTGGTCAGTAAGACCTATATGACTCGTGTGGAGGGGGAAAACACCAGGTTACGACACTACATAGCACGACTACATCGCAAAACCTTATGCTATTCCAAATCCTTGGAGATGCTCAAGTGTTCACTTCGCTTGTTGCTCCACTATTTGAACTATCGGGTAGTACCTCTGTTCGCCTAAAACATTACCTTTTCAGCAACGCCATGACGACGAAATCGTCAATGAATTCTCAAAACAGAAGCGAAAAGAAAGAAATAAATTTTTCACTTCTCGCTTCTACTTGCGTGTTAATGGTTTCTAAACGTGGATTTGTCGCAATGTTTTCAGCGACTCCTCAATGTGAGCTTTAAAGTTCATCTGGGAGTTAAAGATATGCTGAACAACACCATCGCGATCAATGACATAAGTCACTCTACCCGGAAGGATTCCCAAGGTTGACGGGACGCCGTAAAGCTTCCGCAATAGGTTGCCACTGTCGCTTAACAGGGTGAAAGGCAGATTGTGCTTGGTGGCAAATTGCTGGTGAGACGCCAGGGAGTCGCCGCTGACGCCAATCACCTCAGCACCGGCATCCTTAAACGCTTGGTACTTATCGCGGAAAGCGCAGGATTGAGTCGTACAGCCTGGGGTGTCGTCTTTGGGATAAAAATACAGCACAACAGCCTTTTTGCCTCGGAAATCGTGGAGGCTGACGGGGGTGCCGGTTTGAGAAGGTAAGGTGAAATCGGGTGCAGTGTCTCCAACTTTGACTGTCATCGCGCCTCGCTACTACTCAATCTGAGTAAGATATTAACTTTTGTTATGCTACCGCGATTCGTTAGACGCTTGCCAGGAACAAAGCGCTGACAAATTCCCAAGTGCCGGTGGGGCTATATAAGTTAAGTAAAGTATTAGGATACCGACTGAGTCTTTACGAACGGGAACGCATTAAAGCCTTCAACTCCTGCCACACCGGCATCTGTCTCGAACCTGATCGGCGCTGAGTGAAAATACCTTGACTGGGACTGAACAGCAAAGCTAACACAAACAACCCAGATGTAACGAGAACAATTGCAGGGCCAGAAGGCAGGTTATAAAAATAGCTGAGATACATACCGGCAATGCTAGAAACAACCCCAATGCCGGCACCTAAAATCATGACTAAATGGAGACGCGAAACTAACAGATAAGCCGTCGCGCCCGGTGTAATTAGCAGTGACAAAACTAAAATAACCCCTACAGATTTCATACTCGCCACCACTGTTAGGGCGATCAATACCATTAGACCAAAATTAAGTAAATTAATCGGCAAACCCGCCGCCTGAGCGCCTGCTGGATCAAAGGTATAAAACAGTAATTCTTTGTACAGCAGCACCACAACCACCATCACAATTGCTGCTATGATGGCCGTGTCTCGAACTTCTAAAGCTGTAACACCCAGAATGTTGCCAAACAAAAAGTGATTGAGATCAATTTTGTTGTCTTTCTGAATAACCGTAATTAAAGTAATTCCGAGGGCAAAAAATGCAGAAAAAACAATCCCCATTGCCGCATCTTCTTTAATGGGTGATCGCGTGCGAATCCAGGCAATTGCCATTGCACTGAGAATGCCGGCAATGAACGCCCCCACGAAAATATTAACACCCAAAAAAAACGCAATTGCCAGTCCCGGCAACACAGAATGACTGATGGCATCACCGAGTAACGCGAGGCGCTGCACCATTAAATAACTGCCAACAACAGCGCAAATTGAGCCAACTAAAATGGCAATAATGAGTGAGCGCTGCATGAATCCATACTGTAGCGGCTCAATTAAAGCTTCAAGCATAAGAATTTAAGATAAAAACAGCATGAGTTTGTGTTTTATTTCGGGTACATTCGCAAAGTTAAGACTTATGCTGCTTCAGAAAAGAACATGACTTTACCGCCATAAGCGCGGTACAAGTTTTCTCGACTGAGAACCTGTTGCCGGCTCCCGGTTGCCACAACTTCAGTATTAAGCAAAATCAAATCATCAAAGTGAGTAATTGATTCGCCTAGATCATGGTTAACAACGAGTACAATTTTACCCTTTGATGCTAATTCATGGAAAATATCAAAGATTACGGCTTGAGTCTTTTGATCAATGCCAACAAACGGCTCATCAAAACAAAAAACCTCTGCTTCTTGAGCGAGTGCTCTCGCCAGAAACACGCGCTGCTGCTGTCCACCGGAAAGATCGCCAATTCGCCGGTTGTGGTAGTCACTCATGCCAACGCGATCTAAGGCATTTGCAGCAACTTGCCGGCTGACTGTAGAGAAGCGCCGAAACCAGCCGGTTTTTCTGATGCGTCCCATCATCACCACATCCCAGACAGTAGCGGGGTAAGTCCAGTCAATTTGCGAACGCTGCGGCACATAAGCCACGTACTGCAACTGTTCTGACAGGGTTTTGTCACCGTAGAGAACTTGGCCACTGGTGGCGGGAACTAATCCCAGCATCGCTTTTAAAAGGGTACTTTTCCCGGCACCGTTTGGCCCAATAATGCCGGTGAGTCGTCCGCCGCGCACAACACAGCTTGCATCACGCAACGCCTCTACCGTGCGGTACTGGACACCTAAATGACTAACGGTAATCATGAGATCGGAACTTAATTGGGTGTCGTTGAATTGATGTCGGAGTTGGGATATATCAAGATCGCGGGACAACTTGACGGTCTTCATAACCTGCTCTGTTGGAATGCTTTCTTTACAGCCTACTGCAAAAATGAAAGGAATATGAAAAAATCTATAAAGAGAAATAATCCGAGAGATATACAAAAGTGATGACTTACACACGAAGCATCAGAAACCTTTTGCTGCCGGCAGTTGTGGTTGTTTTGGGACTTTGGTTTAGTGGGTGTAGTCCCCAGGGAGGAAATCGTGAAGCATCAACCAACAGTGACAAGCCAAATGTAGTAGCAACGAGCACAATTATTGAGGATTTAACGGAAGAAGTGGCTGGGGATGAAATACAGCTCACCGGCATCTTGCAACCGGGTGCAGATCCTCACGTTTACGAGCCGGTGCCGGCAGATAGTGTTGCCTTAGAAAAAGCAGATTTGATTCTCTACAATGGCTACAATTTGGAGCCTGGGTTAATTAAATTAATGAATGCTGCCGGTAACAAAGGGCGTAAGGTGCCTGTGGGAGAAGTTATCAAGTCTTTGCAATTAGATAAAGCAGGGGAAAAAGTCCCCGATCCGCACGTTTGGGGTGATGTTAAAAATGTGATTCAGATGGTGAACCTCATTCGTGATGAGTTAATTTCGCTTTTACCTGAAGATCGAGAGAAATTCACACAAAATGCAACGCGACTGACAGGGGAATTAAAACAGTTAGATAATTGGATTGGCAAACAAATTGCAACCATTCCTGCCGATAAGCGCCGGCTCGTTACCACCCACGATGCTTTTCAATATTATGGACGGGCGTATCAAATAAAAATTATCGGCACATTGATTGGCATTAGTACCGAGGAGCAACCGAGCGCCCAGACTGTAAGAAAATTAGTGGATGCAGTCAAAGCTGCGGGTGTGCCGGCAATTTTTGCAGAAACAACGATTAACCCGGCGCTAATTACAACAGTCGCGGAAGAATCGGGCGTAAAATTAGCACCGAATCAGCTTTATTCTGATTCAATCGGGGCTGCCGGTGGCACAGGAGATTCTTATATCAAAATGATGGTTGCGAATACCCGCACAATTGTAGAATCTCTGGGAGGAAAATACACCCCCTTTGAGCCGGCAGCTCAATCTCAAAAATGAGTGCAGATGACTTTGTCAAAATCATTAATTAGGGGGTTTTATACACGCAAATAGTAAAAAAAATGATTTAAAAAATGACATTTTTTTGAAAATATATTACGCTAGAATCAATCAATGTAAGACATTTGATAAAGTCATCTATTTTTTATTTTAGCTAATTGAAATAATTTAAAAAGCTTGTTATGAACGGAACTACCCGTCCAATCGGTGTTGATTTGTTTGCCGGCGCGGGCGGCATGAGTTTGGGATTTGAACAAGCAGGATTTGATGTACTAGCTGCGGTGGAACTTGATCCCATTCATTGCGCGACTCACGAGTTCAATTTCCCGTTTTGGTCAGTTTTGTGTCAGAGTGTTGCCGATACAACTGCAGACGCCATCAGAAATTTATCTGCAATAGGAAATCGCGAGATTGATGTTGTGTTCGGTGGCCCTCCCTGTCAAGGATTTTCACTAATTGGCAAAAGGGCACTTGATGATCCTCGCAATTCCCTTGTTTTTCACTTTTTGCGGCTGGTTTTAGATCTTAAACCTAAATATTTTGTCATGGAAAACGTGCGAGGTTTGACCCTCGGAAAACATCAGAAATTATTGGAGGAGATTATAGAGGAATTTCAATTAAAGGATTATGAAGTAGAAGAAAATTACAAAGTTCTTAATGCCGCTCATTATGGCGTACCCCAAAATCGGGAAAGATTGTTTCTCCTGGGATGTCAAAAAGGCTTAACTTTACCGCAATATCCTGAAGCGATTACCTGCCCTGCAACATTAAGCGGTAAGAATTCCAGCAAATTATCTATGTTAACCTCGTGCCCGACGGTGTGGGATGCGATAGGAGACTTACCGGAAGTCGAAGATTACCCAGAATTGCTCAGCAAAGATTGGGTGATCGCAGAGTATGGAAAGCCGAGTCAATATAGCGGTCAACTTCGTAATTTTTATCCTGTAGATGATGATTATTCCTACCGGCGACAATTTAATTCGCAACTTCTGACTTCTAGTTTGGGTACACAACACACCCTGGAATCAATCAAAAGATTCGCCGGCACCGTTGCCGGTAAAATAGAGCCGATTAGTCGCTTCCATAAGCTTAATCCGCAAGGCATTTGCAACACACTTAGAGCCGGCACAGCGAGCAATCGCGGCGCTTTCACCTCTCCTCGACCCATTCATCCATTTACGCCGCGATGTATTACGGTACGGGAGGCAGCGCGGTTGCACTCATACCCCGACTGGTTTAGATTCCATGTGACAAAGTGGCACGGCTGCCGGCAAGTGGGCAACTCAGTGCCACCTTTATTAGCAAAAGCTGTAGCATCAGAGATTATCCGTGTTTTAAATGTACCGCTACAGAAGCCGGCGGAAAATTGGCAAATGGGAGAAGAAAAGTTACTCGAACTCAATATGTCTCAAGCAGCTAAGCGTTACGGTGTAAATTCACAAGTCATAGAACCGAGAACCCGAAGCAAAAGGTAAAATTAACGGCGAGGGGAAGAAGCAGATTTCAAATAAAATTGAACCCAATCTTGACCCACCCGAATTGTCAAATCAGATTCTAGCTCGCCCGTAGAATCCGATTCAATATTGCCAAACCCTAAGACTTTTTTAAGCTGTACTGCCCCTTGTAAATCACCTTTTTGAACAATAATCTGCGTCTTGAGGAGCCGGTCGGGCCAATCTTGCACAAGATACACATTATCAAAGCCGTGGTCTTGGAGATAGTTAACCGCAAACATTGCAATTTCAGGTGAATCAGAAGCGTTTTGAATCGCAATTTTCAGGGGACTGCGTAACTGACGGGCGGCAAAGCTATCGCCTTGAGGCAAATCTGCCTCACCTTCTCCCGGAACCTTTGGTTTAGATGAGATCGCAAAATAATCGCGCATGACCCGATCGCGCCCTTCACTATCCAGAATCCAGTAGCTAGCTTTATACTCTTGTGGATCGCTAAACCGACCGGGTAACATCACCATTTTTAAATCATCTGGTTGCATTTGAAGACTAAAATTCATCAGCGCTAGCATTTCTTCCAGGCTGAGATTCGTATCAATATACTTTTGCATCACCCGGATAATTTGAGGCAACCGAGGCAACACCGTCGAACTAGAAAGCCGGTTTCGCAATGCTTTCAGTAAACTCTGCTGCCGCTGTACCCGACCGATATCACCTTTATTTTCATTGCGGAACCGGGCGAACTTTTCTGCCTGTTCCCCATCAAGAGTTTGCCAACCTTCGGCTAAGTCAATATTGAGTTTCTGGGTTTCATCCACATAAGACATGGGGTGAGGGACAAACACCTCAACCCCACCGAGAAGATCCACTAACTCTCGAAATGCGCCGGTGCTGACGCGCACATAGCGATCAACCGGCACGCCGTTGAGGTTGCGACTCACCATCCGGGCGGCTAAAGCTGCGCCTCCCTTAACATTTGCCTCGTTAATTTTCTGCGTGCCAAATCCCGGAATTTCTATTTGAGTATCCCTAGGAATTGACAGCATATTCACCGTGTTTTCCTTCGGATTTACCCGCAGCAGCAGCATCGTATCACTGCGACCGGCAAAAATTTCTGGAGAGTTTTCCCGCGCCTTGGGAACGCGATCAATGCCCAAAATTAAAATATTGACGGGTCGTGTCAGCCGGTAATTAAAGGTTTCTTGCCACACATCCTGAAGCGATCGCCCTGCAGGCTCTTTAGGGCCAAGCGGGAGCGACAAAGGTGTCATCAGTGCTAGTGTTGCCCCTAGCGTGGCCGACATCGTTGCCGTCAGAATCAATCCTAAACTCCACAACATAGACCGGCTTGCGATCCCAGTGAATTTCAACACTGGCATTCGTTTGCCGGCGCTTGCAGACTTCTGTGGTTTTTCCACAACCTCCGATTGTTGAGAGTCTGCACCCTCTTTAAACGGATCTACTCCTTCTACCACCTTGACCTCACTCGCAAAACCACAGCCTGCGCGTACGGTTAAATTAAAATCAACGCGACTGATTATAGCCTGGGTTTTTTAATACACAGCGCCGGATCGATTGTAGATTTTAAATTTTAGAGTGTCGTTTCGCCGGCCAACGTGAAAACAGTCCTCCCTGTTGAAATCCCACAGAGATATCTAGAAGATTTTCTCGTTGACCGGCCAGACTTAAACTCGATAAAATCCGCACCCAGACTGTTTTCGAGCTTTAGACAGGCCGTGAAAATTTAACCCGAATCAACTGGATAGGAGCGCGTTGCTGAACCCTTACCCAATCTACATTTACGGGGCAGAACTGCTGAGCCGTATCCCCCCAATGGAAGATTTATCACCGGCAGCTCTACAATCATCGGTTGATCTTCACCCCACAGACGCAGAAAGCGGAAAAACCTTGTAGTATAGGGCGAAGAAAGATTGAGCTTCGCAACGGGCTAAAGCCAACCATGAATCGCTCCTTAATCCCTGTTATTCTTGCCGGCGGCAAAGGCGAACGCTTCTGGCCGCTCAGCCGGCGGCACCGGCCTAAACAATTTTTAAGTCTTGACGGCAGTGGCAAAAGTCTCCTGCAAGCAACCGCAGACCGCCTCCTGGCACTCGCCGGCGGTTGGGACGGGTTGTGGGTCGTCACCTCTGCCCAGCTTGCGGAAGGCTTGCGTGAACAGCTTCCCCAGTTGCCGGAAGAAAACTTACTGATCGAACCAGAAGGACGGGACACCGCGCCGGCAGTCGCTTGGGCAACCTTGGAAATTCAGCGCCGCTACGGGGATGATACTGTCATCGGCTTTTTCCCGGCAGATCACTGGATCGGGGACGAAGTGGCATTTGGGCAAACGATTAGCGCCGCAACCCAATTGGCGGCCTCTGAAGCGTCAATCGTCACCCTCGGCATCAAGCCGAACCTTCCCTCCACCGGCTACGGCTACATTGAGCAAGGCGACAGTGCCGGCACCTTTGAAGAATTGCCGGTTTATCGCGTGAGCCGGTTTACCGAAAAACCAGACCGGCAGACAGCGGAAAAGTTTTTGTCAACCGGGCGTTTTAGCTGGAATAGCGGGATGTTTATTTTCCGTGCCGGTGTTGTCCTGGCTGAACTTCGCACCCACGCGCCTACCCTGATGCAGCAGCTAGAAGCACAAGGACGCGATGCTTACCCGCAATTAGAAAAGATAAGTATTGACTACGCCTTGATGGAAAAAACCCAGTTAGCCTACGTGTTGCCGGCCTCTTTTGGCTGGGACGATCTCGGCGACTGGAATGCGATTGAACGCCTGCTCAAAGGAGACGCCGTCAATGTCGAATTAGCCACCCATGTTGGGCTAGACACCACCGGCACGATTCTCTACGCCGCTGACTCAGAAGAGGTGATTGTCACGATCGGTTTAGAGGATGTCGTCGTTGTACGCGATGGCAACGTCACTTTAATCGTCAAAAAAGACCGCACCCAAGACATCAAGCAGGTGATCAAAAGCCTACAGGCAGACGCCAAATTCGAGAATCTGCTGTAAGAATAAGTCTGGAGTCATTGGGTCATCGGGCTGACAGCTTGGGGATAGCTTATGGCATTCCTCCACTTATCCCATGCCCTAATGCCCTATGCCCCATGCCCAATCCCCAATTCCCAATCCCCAATTCCCATGTTTTCTTTAACCAGAACCAGTGGCCGCCAGGGAGAAATCATCGAAGTAGTCTTACGCAACGGCTGGGACTATATGCGAGTGCTGCTGACCGGCGGCAAATCCGATGAACCCAAACTGCCCACACCGGCTGTCCTGCGTAAAATCTTAGTGGAGTTGGGTCCGGTTTATGTCAAGTTGGGCCAGCTTCTGAGCACGCGCCCGGATCTATTGCCGGCACAATACATTGAAGCTTTGACGGATCTGCAAGCCAATGTGCCGCCGGTTCCTTGGTCAGAAGTGGAAGTGGTGATCCGGCAACAATTGCAAAAGCCTTTAGAAGAAGTTTTTGCCACCCTGGAACCGCGTGCAGTGGCTGCCGGCTCAATTGCCCAAACCCATAAAGCCACCTTAAGAGATGGCCGGCAAATTGCCCTAAAAGTTCAGCGTCCCGGCATTGATGTCGTTGTCGCCCAAGATATCTCTCTGATCCGGGCTTTGGCAGACTTGGTTGCCCTCACAGAGTTTGGCAAAGATTACGATGTTGTTGCTTTAGCCGATGAATTTGCCACCGCGCTTCAGGCAGAACTTGATTTCACCCAAGAAGCTAGCTACACAAATCAATTGCGGCGCAATTTGTCAACCAGTCGTTGGTTTGACCCTACGCAATTGATGGTTCCAGAAATTATTTGGGAATTAACCACTGAAAAGTTACTGGTTTTAGAGTGGCTAGACGGAGCGCCATTACTATTAGCTGATTTAAATGCCGGTTCTAATAATGGGGATGTTAGGGCTAAGCGTAAAGCCATAACAACCCTGCTATTCCGGGCTTTCTTCCAGCAAATATACATCGATGGATTCTTTCACGCTGACCCCCATCCTGGTAATTTGTTTTATCTCAGAGATGGCCGGCTCGCTTTGCTAGATTTTGGGATGATGGGCCGGCTTGACCCGCGCACCCAGCAAGTTTTGACAGAAATGCTATTAGCAATTGTTGACTTAGATGCAGCACGATGCGCTCAGTTAACCATGCAATTGTCGGATTCTGCTGTTCCGGATAAGCTGTCAAACTTGGAAAACGACTTTGCGCGAATGCTGCGGAAATATTACAACATCAGCCTTTCGCAAATTAACTTTTCTCAAGTATTTTACGAAGTGCTGCAAGTCTCTCGTGAAAATAAAGTTCGCTTGCCTGGTAGCTTGGGATTGTATGCGAAAGCACTGGCAAATTTGGAGGGAGTTGCACGTCAATTTGACCCCGACGTTAATTTACTCGATGAAGTTAAACCCTTAATTACAGACTTGTTTCGCCGGCAGCTTTTTGGCGACGATCCACTGCAAGCCGTTTTGAGAACTGCACTCGATATAAAAAGTCTTTCTTTGCAGTCTCCGCGTCAAGTTGAGTTATTGCTAGAGCGAGTTACTTCTGAAACGTTGCGGTGGAATTTAACTGTAAAAGAACTCGATGGGGTTCGCCGCACGATGGATGATTCAGCTAACCGGCTCTCGTTTAGTATTGTCGTTGGATCACTGATCATCGGGGCAGCCATTGTCTTTTCTAACGGTCAAAGTGTCGTTAGCAGCGCCTTGTTTTACGCAGCGAGTTTTCTAGGATTGTGGTTAATTGTTAGTATCTTGAGATCAGGCCGGTTGAGGTAATTTTAAACAGGGTCTTATTTTTTAATAAGATTTGTTGAGAGCTGCAAGATAGCTGGCATCAGTAAGGTGCCGGCGCAATGGCAATTATGCGAAAATCAATTAAATTGCCACTGCCCGGAGTACCCACTATGCTCGTTGCCGGCCAAATACTACGGAATCGCTACGAAATCGTCAAAGTGCTGGGAAGCGGCGGGTTTGCGGAAACCTATTTGGCAAACGATTTAGATATTCCCATCACTCCCAAGCCTAAATGTGTCGTCAAGCGGCTTCATCCCCAAGCAATTGAACCGGATATCCAGCGGTTATTTCAAAAAGAAGCAGAAATTTTATATAAACTGGCGCAAAACCATGAGCGCATTCCCAAGCTGTTTGCTTATTTTGAAGAAAATCAAGAATTTTATCTCATTCAGGAATTCATCGAAGGGCATGACTTAAGCAAAGAATTGAGTCCAGGCAAAAAGTTAAGCGAAACTTATGCGATTAAATTATTACAGGATATTTTAGAAATCCTGGCCTATGTTCACCAGAATAATATCATCCACCGAGATATTAAGCCCCAGAATATCATGCGGCGAAAAGATGGCAAGTTGATGCTAATTGACTTTGGAGCAGTTAAGGAGATTGGCATTCAGAAGACAATTTTATCAGGAAAAACGAGCCGCACGGTTTCTATTGGAACGCTTGGTTTTATGCCCAGCGAACAGGCAATGGGGAAGCCAAAACCAAGCAGCGATATTTACGCACTGGGGAGGACAGTCATTTTTGCTTTGACTGGAGTAGAGCCTGATTTGCTCGAAGAAGATAATGATGGTGAAGTGATTTGGAAAAATTACGCTTCTGTGAGCGATGGGTTAGCAGACATTTTAAGCAAAATGGTGCGAGATCACTTCACTGGGCGCTATGCGAATGCGACAGAAGCTTTGCAAGCGCTGAATTCTTTAGTGTCAGGATCAGCGCTGCCAACAGCCCCACCTCAAACGAAGACTATTATCTCGCCACCAGTCCTTCCGACTCCTTCCGTCCCATCTCAAGCGAGTACAGTAATTGCAGCACCCATTCTTCCAACTTATCCCTTTCAATTCATGACTGTTACCGTCAATGCTAGAGGAAAAATTGTTAATCGGCAGCAGGGACAAGCAGACGTTTTTACAGAAAAACTCAGTAACAACGTCAGTTTAGAAATGGTGTCAATTAAGGGCGGCAGATTTCTCATGGGTTCCCCAGAAACGGAAGAAGGGCGATATGGCTATGAAAGTCCTCAGCATCGGGTAACGGTACAGCCGTTTTTCCTGGGAAAATATCCTGTCACTCAAGCGCAGTGGCAATCAGTGATGGGCAATAACCCCGCTAACTCTAAAGGAAATAACAGGCCAGTAGAAAATGTATCTTGGAATGATGCCGTTGAATTTTGCCAGAAACTCTCGCAAAAAACCGGGCGTAACTATCGTTTACCCAGCGAGGCGGAGTGGGAATATGCCTGCCGCGCCGGCATTACCACCCCGTTTTACTTTGGCGAGACAATTACACCTGATTTGGCTAACTATGATGGCATTTATATTTACGCTTCTGGGCCACAGGGTCAATGTCGAAAACAAACAACCGATGTCGGGAGTTTCCCGCCCAATGCCTTTGGGCTGTACGATATGCACGGCAATGTCTGGGAGTGGTGTCAAGATGTCTGGCATGAAAATTACAACGGTGCGCCTTCTGATGGCAGTGCGTGGGAAATTGGGGGAGATAGCAAATACCGGTTGCGGCGTGGAGGTTCTTGGAACCTCAACCCCGCGTACTGCCGTAGTGCGCTTCGTATCAGGTACGGGCCGAACTTCAGGAACTACCACTTCGGTTTTCGGGTGGCACTCGTTCCCGCAGCGATCTCAGCGCCGGTTCTTCCCACTCCTTCCGTGCCGTCTCAACAGACTACAGTGATTGCAGCGTCTGCCCTTCCAACTTCCTCTTTTGAATTCACAACTGTTACCGTCGATGCTCAAGGAAAAATTGTTAACAGTCAGCAAAGACAAGCAGAAGTTTTTGCTGAAAAACTTGGTAACAATGTAATTCTGGAAATGGTGTCAATTCCCGGCGGCACATTTCTCATGGGTTCCCCAAACACGGAAGTAGGACGATTTAGCAGTGAAAGTCCACAGCATTGGGTAACGCTACAGCCGTTTTTATTAGGAAAATATCCCATCACCCAAGCACAGTGGCAAGCAGTGATGGGCAATAACCCGGCTAAATTTAAAGGTAATAACAGGCCGGTGGAAAATGTATTTTGGAATGATGTCGTTGAATTTTGCCAGAAACTCTCGGAAAAAACAGGACGCAACTATCGTTTACCCAGCGAGGCAGAGTGGGAATATGCCTGCCGCGCCGGCACCACCACCCCATTTTACTTTGGCGAGACAATCACCCCTTTTTTAGTTAACTATGATGGCAACGCCACCTACGCCTCAGTACCGAAAGGCGTTAACCGCAAACAAACAACCGATGTAGGGAGTTTTCCACCCAATGCCTTCGGACTGTATGATATGCACGGCAATGTTTGGGAGTGGTGTCAAGATGTCTGGCATGAAAATTACAACAATGCTACTTCTGATGGCAGTGCGTGGGAAAGTGGAGGAGATAGTAATTTTCGGTTGCAGCGTGGAGGTTCTTGGAAAAACTACCCCAGGTACTGCCGCAGTGCGAATCGTGGTGACTTGATGTCGGTCTTCAGCTACAACTTCGTCGGTTTTCGGGTGGCTCTCGATCCGATGAGGGCTATTTAACCCTTGTCTCTGTTACTCTTTTACCCTTTTCTTAGCATTTGATTTCACCGGCAATTAAAGCACCAGTTCTAAAACAGTTGAAGTTTGGGGTGACAATCTCCTGTCAATGGTTGTGATAAAGTGTTGTGTCACATATTCCATAATGACGGGTTGCAGCGTTAAGCCTGATTCACCGGCTTCAAGAAACATTCTAGCTTCGAGGGATTCTAACGCCTCTAGCAATTCCCGCCAAGAAACTTTCGGCAAGATTTCTTCATATAACTTGGCCGGCGTTACGGCTTCTCGGTTCTAAACTTTTGGCACTAAGAATTTGCAGACTTTCGGTAATAGAAAGTCCTATAAGATGAAACGAAGCATCATTGATTTGGGGCTGACGATGCCGGCTTTGCGCCGGTTAACGAATGTATCCGAGAATTTACACAAATTTACATAAATTAGTCACTTTTTCTCCCTGATACTCCCTTTACTGCCAGAAATAATTTCGTTATCACTAACCCTGAAACGAAAAATTAAGTTATGGCAAGCGATCCAAAAACCTATCAATTTGATCTTCCCACCACAAACCGGCCAACAGACGTTTCCATCCCAGAAACTTGGTATCCCGGCATTCGTAATTATTGGTCAGAATGTACAACGCAGCGCGATGTCCATCCCATTGACGGGATTAAAGCGGTTGTAATACACGCAACAGCCGGCACGAGTTCCGAAGGCGCAATTTCAGTCATGCGAGACGGCAAAGCCAGTTTTCATTGGCTGGTTCCAGATGAGAATGAACCGCAACATGGTCAACTCATTTGGGCTTGTGCGCCTGAAACTCTCGCAGCATGGCACGTTCGCAACGAAGTGTTTCACGCAGATGTGAATGCCGGCAGAACCAGAGTCAATCATTGGTCTTTGGGAATCGAAGTTGTGAACACACAAACAACAGCGGATAGGTTTTCAGATTGGCAGGTTGCTGTGACAGCAAAAATTGTTCGTTATTGTTGGGCAAAGTATCCCAATCTTCGCCATATCGTATCCCATGCAAAGCTCGACCCAGACCATCGTACAGATCCTGGGGTTAACTTCCCTTGGGATAAATTCAAAAGTTTAGTTTTATCTTCAAACGAGCAAGCACCTTTTGCGGCTTTCACCACTACGGCTAGAAATGCCGATGATATTTCTCCAAGTGCCGGCGATTCAAATTGCTGCTTTTAGGCTTAGAATATCTGAGCTTATATCTGGTGTCCGCGCTTTTTGCCGGCCTAGATTTCTTTCTCTAGCAATTTTTTCAGGATCGTCTAAAAATTTGTGAGGTCAAATCATGAAAGTTATTAAGGGTGTTCCCTATTTTTCTCAACTAGACAATGAGTTTGAACCCTACACAGCTTGTAATGTGACATCGCTTGCAATGTGCCTTTGGTACTTGGGTGTTCGAGGTAACGGTAACTACCATCAATTAGAGGATGAACTCTACAAACGGGCTGTTGACAAAGGCTGGAATCGTTTTACGACGCTGGGATTAAAAAGTCTAGCTGAAAGTTATGCCGGCATCAAAGACGACCTAACTGAAAAAGGCACTCTCAAAGATATCCGAGAAGCTATTGATCAGGAAAAAATTTGTATCGTACACGGTTTTTTTACAGCAGTCGGTCATATTCTCGTGATCAAGGGATACACCGACAATGGATTTATCGTTAACGATCCCAACGGAGAATGGTCTCCCTGGACTTATGACAAGAATGAGGCAGGAGGTAACAATAAAAAGGGAGAAAGTATTGAGTATTCCAAAAAAGCAATTACAGCTTGCTGCGATAGTTGGAGTATGGGTGAGGCAGAAATTCGCTATTCTTCGCTAAGCGATTCTCAAGCAGAAAAAGAAGCAGAAACAATTTGGCTGCACCGCCTTTATAAAGATAAAACCAAACTTGGATAAAGTGTTTTTAGTCATGGATTTGGTTGACATTTAATCACGCAATTAGCTTAAATTATTAAGGCATAATTGCAATTATTTTCATCAATCAAATCCCATGACACCGGCAGCAATCAAGCAGTTATTTACTTACCCGATTAAAGGTCTGACGCCCCATGAGTGCGAGCGCGTCACCCTGGAAGCAGGGCATGGCATTCCCGGCGATCGCGCCTTTGCCTTAATGTATGTCGAAGCCGATAAGATTTCCGACCCAGAAGAAAGCGTTCCCTGGCTGCCTAAAGGCAATTTTGCCATGCAGAACGACTGGCCTGGTTTAGCCGGCCTACAGTGCCAATACGAGCCGCAAACGGGCAATTTAAGTGTTCACCGGCAGGGGATTCCCCTATTCGTTGCAGACACCGGCACACCGGCAGGACGCGAACTCATCGGGGCATTTTTTACCGGCTACCTGGCTTCCCTGCACCCCACGGCAACCGCACGGCACCCAGAGAAAGCCCCCCTGCGCCTTGTCGGCAGCGGCACCGGCACCACACGCTATCCCGACCGGCAGCCGGTGCATATTTCCCTCGTCAGTCAGGCAACTCTTGATGCCATCACAACAGAAGCCGGTCAGCCGGTTGACGCCCGCCGGTTCCGTCCGAACATCGTTATAGATGGCGTATCCGCTTGGGAAGAATTCAACTGGATTGGGAAAGAATTGCAAATAGGAGAATGCCGAATCGCTATCTCCGCCCGGATTGGCCGGTGTGCGAACATAGATGTTAATCCCGAAACCGGCGAACGGGATATTCCCCTATTTTCCTTACTTCCCCAAAAATTTGGCCACGCCCAAACCGGCGTTTTAGCCACCGTGATTGCCGGTGGCCCTATCGCGGTTGGTGATCTTTTAAATCAACCGTAGAAGCATTAGCGCCCTTGCAATTACGGTGTTGGGGTTGCTGATTCCGACTTGACGCAGTTCAATGTCCGCAGAGTCGCCGCAGCCGCGTAGTTACGGCGTGCCGCTTGATCTGGGTAGAAGGCGTTGCCGGTTTCATTGAGTGGGGAAGCGACATTACAATAGCCAGACATCTGAGTGATCAGGGGAGCTGCCCAGTGAGTTGACGTGTCTGAGAACACTTTAGGCGTTTGTTTGGCACCGAGAGTCGTGGGCAGTCCGCGCAGCGATTTGCCCTTTTCTGCCGCCCGTCGCAACACTGCCATCATTTCAGCCCGTGTCACCGACTGTGCCGGTCGGAAGGTGCCATCTTGATAACCACTGATCAAGTTGTTATCGCGTGCCCATTGAATCTTCGCCGCACTCCAGCGCGAGGTATCCACATCCGGATAGGGGCGAGATGTCGCTTGAGTGGGGAGGGTGATATTGGCATTGGGGATGTTTTTCAAGGATTCCACCACCAAAGACACCAATTGCTCACGGGTTAAGGTTTCTTGCGGGCGGAAGGTATTATCGGAGAAACCGGCAACAAATCCGAGTTCCACAGCTTGATCGATTTCCTTGCCGTAAACATCGGTGCGGATGTCTGCGAATTTGGTTCCGCCGGTGTTACCCCCATCTGTTGGGGTAGCACCTAATGCTTGATCGCTGGTAAAGTAAACGTGCCCTAAAGTCTTGCCATCGTAAGTTCGTTTGGTCATCCGCCAGCCCGGATTCAGAACGATTTTAGAAAAATCATTGGAAAGGCCATTCGTTCTTCCGATTTCAATCACAGGTGCATTTCGAGTCGTGCTCGTTCCCAGCAGCCGGATATCTCCATCTCGGTTAACAACCCGCAGGCTGTACTGCAATCCTAAATCTTGATCGGCCATTCGGATAGAGTAGCCGTTGCTATCCAAGCTGCGGGAACAGATGCCGGTGAAGTCAAAGTTCAGCAGCAGCGGTTGCACTTGGACAGGACTCGACCCACTTTCACTCCAGCAGGGACGCGCACTCGATAGCTGTTCGATTACCAACAGTTTATAAGTATTATTGGCAAGCGGTTGAGCCACCGCAACGAATTTATTTTGGTCAACTTCTGTTTTGCCAAAAGTTGCAGCCAGAAGTGGGCTTAAAGCGGTGATTGTTGAGAGTGTTGCTACGGCAAAGGCAGCGAATTTAACGGGGAAAGATGTTTTCATGGTGTCTGGGTTAAATTAAGCGGTTGGCTGGGGTGGGGGTCAAGGTAAGTTCCTCTATATGTCGATTATTTCTGAGGTGCTTTCAACTGTTAAGAACATACGTTATGGTTCCTCAACTGTCTAGTAGGTTCTCAGCCGCAACTCACGTCCTTTTAAAGGGGGGAATGCTTCACCGGCATCCTTTCCAGGTTGTTTTTAGATTGTTTGCCGGCACCGCCTCCGGGAACTTTCCTTGTTGCAGTTAACAAACTGTCCAAATTTGGAAAGTTATTCCGGTTTGGGATAGCGAATAACTGCGCTGTGAGAGCGAACAAACAACGTTTACTCACTGGACGGTTCTCGTTTGAGATGTGCTTACTTGAATCTCTAGGCTATTATCACCCTTATTGGTAATTGCTGAACTTATCTTGTAGAAGAAGTTGCAAACCCCCTTGTTTCATCAAGATTCTTAAGAAAATATTAAGGCAACCGAATAGTGTCCAATTATAAGCTTTACCGCTCATAAATGAATGCCCAGCGCCAAGCAGACAATTTGGCCGCAGCCGGCGCAAAGCAAAACAGATGAATTCGCTGGTTTTGGGAACTTTTCCTCAGCCTACCTCGTCCAAAAACCAGGCTATTCAGTGACTCCAGCGGTGCTATTTGACCTGAGAGGCTCCACTGCAAGCTGATAAAAATACTATTATCTAACGATATTTTGGGTTCAAACTCACAACGAGCGCTTCCTAGAAAAGCACTAAAGCTAACCCAAATTTAGAATCAAGCCTAATGGAAAACCAGGAAGATTTTCGCGGCAATATGGATTTAAGTGAATTTTTATCAAATAATAAATCCAGCAAAATCGATTCTGCTGGATTTATTTTATTTAAAGATTAAAGCAAAAAACTTTAAGCTTTATCGATGAAGTTTTTTACGCCATCTTTAACGTCTTCTTTAGCGTGCATATTCGCCGCTTCCTCTTGTTTTACTTGACCTTCAATTTTGTCTTTCGGGTCGCCTGTGACTTCACTCACCGCTTCTTGAATTTTACCTTCTATGTTTTTAGCAGTAGCCGCTGCTCTATCTTCAATGCTCATATTGTTCTCCGTTTTATTGAGTTTTGACTAAGAGGCTTTGTCATACGTTCATCTTAAAAGATGGAAAGAACAAGCGGCCTCTCTCTACAGTTAGACTTTTTTTACACTATCTACCGAAAGATAGAAGACGCCATCGGTAAACAATGAAGGCAGGAGAAAATGTGATAATTGAAACAACTGCCTAGGTTTCGTGTTTTACTTGTTCGAGATCGGTGGGGGTGTTGCAATTAAACAGCATCTGCCTATCGCTCACCGGCACCTCTTGCACAGGATGTTGAGATAACCAACGCTGAAATGACCGGCCCCCCTGGTTGATAAACTCTTGGAGTGCCGGCAAACAACTGTGCCGGTAGAAGCCGCACAACGGTTGCCAGCCCTTGGCATCTCGCGGCAGCAGGGCGATAGCATCATCCTCGACATCACCCAGCAGCCCTATCCAACTCTGCAAAACCTCAACTCGCAACCGAGGCAGATCGCAAGCGAGCACCAGTACCCATTGTGTTTGCACCTGTGCCAATCCTTGGGCCAATCCCACCAGCGGCCCGTGGGGTTCCGTCTCGTCAGGCAAAGGCTCCTCTCGGATAAACCGGCAACTATTGGGCAAGATATCTTGATATCGTTCCGGCCAAGGTGTCACGACATACACCGGCGAAGCGCACTTTACAGCAATCTCATAAATCTGCTTGAGCAGTGGAACGCCTTGAGGTGCGATCAAAGCCTTATCCCGACCCATGCGGGAACTTTGGCCACCCGCCAGCACTATCGCACTCAGCGCCTGATCGCTTTTTTCTACTTGCATAATTAATTTGCCAGAGTGAAAACTTATCCAAAATTTTAAGTTTTTCTGTAACTTAATTCCTCTGCAAGTGGGAAACTGTATTTTAGTAAGATTACCGTAGCGAAGTTAAATTTTGAAAATATTCCGGTTGGGCCTGACTCTCCGCAATTATTAAAGTTCTGAGCGAGCTGGAACGCTCAAATCGTAGCTGATTGAAAGCCGGCATTAATCTTTTACCACATATAATTGAAAAAGTGTCAAAATTGGGCATTTAGGAGGAATAATTGCCAGAAAAACTCTAAATTTGGGGAGAAAGGCAAGCGATGGCGTCCGGTAGGTAGAAAGCAAAATTATTAATTAGTGTTGAGCCAGCCAGAAAAAAGGAGGCATTTCACCAAATTGCCAAACAAGTTACCGATATTCTTAGCTTCTTAACAATGAGCAAATGTTGAAATCATAGCTGACGCTCAAATTTAAGGTTATGAGATGACAGTTTTTCTGCCGACAGCCGCAGCCGCTGGTAAATTCGAGAAAAAAAATGTCGCGCTCTCTCTTGCCGAACCCCGATGATATTCATCTGTTCGAGCATTTTTAACGGTAACTGTAACCAGCCGCGAGTAGGCAGAATTTGAATAATTTTGTCATGACCGGCAACCGTGATGGGCGCATTCTAGTGTGGAACACCGCAGCGCTATTAATCGACGGCTGGAGCCTACAACAAATTCAAAGCAACTTCGTATGGGGCGCTAGCTGCTACTGTCACTCACCACCCAAACCATCCCCCTCGTTACGAAAGGAGTATCGCTCTGGAACCTATTGCAGTTGCAGATAGCAATCTTCATAAAGTTTTGTCAAAAGTTGCTCTTAACCCGTTCCCAATCTGCTTGAGCAATAACAAAATTCCTTGTATTCGCTTTACGATTGAGAAGGTGGAAGAAAGTGGGGAAACGGCAAGATTGTTCAGCTTTGCGCCCATGACTTGGGAAATTCAAGGACAAAGAATGGGGAAGGGAGAAAATAAAAACTATCCGGGGATCTTAGAGTTTTCCTCGCTGGCTTCGTTACACTCCTGGCAAGCCCATGAAAAAGGCTCCCAGTATATTGCCGAGCAAGTGCCAATGAAATTATGGGTTTCTGGGCTATATCAGCTTGATATCGTTTTTTATAAACTTTGGTTACAATTTACAGACAGAATCTTTCAAAAACAACTGGGCAAGAGCTGCCGGCTAGACATGGATGCTGGGGATTTACAGAACTACTTAGAAAGTTACTGGCCAGCCTTCCAAACTCACAAAATTTTTAAAAGGAAAGATTGCCGGCATGAGGATAATTGTTTGTTGTTAAATGCCGATGTCATCTGGTTGAGTGCGAAAGGTCAGTTAGTGGATCATGCCGCTGCCTGCACCACAAGCAGGCCAGAAACTGGTATCTGGCTCAACCAAACAGGTGCCCAAATTGAGTACGGTGGTAACGATGCCGATTTGGCTCAAAACCCAGCAGAAGTCAAGCACTTTTTGCCTAACCTGAATAAGTTTTACACAATAGAAAAGCCCCTGCTGACACCGGCAGGCCAAACTCGCAATCTCTCGGAACCCGTCACATACATTACTGAATGCGATCAGACAGAAGCAGCTATGAAGAAGGCCAATAAGGAGCTAAAACCTACTGTAGATGAGCTTGCCACCCCCCTATCACCCCCGGAAGACGGCATACTCAGGAAAGCGAATGAGCAACTGCAACTTGAGATTGCTGAACGGGAATGGACGGCAAAAGCACTGCGGACTTCAGAGGCTGAACTTCGCCTCATATTAGCGGCAATCCCCGATGTCATCGTCGTTTTCAACGCGCGAGGACGCTATCTTAAAATTGCGCCCACAAATCCCGCACTTTTGTACAAACCGGCAACTGAGCTAATTGGTCGAGAACTGCATGAGGTTTTTGAGCCATCCCAAGCTGAACTGTTTCTCAGCTATATCCATTTGGCTTTAGAAACTGGGCAGATGATTAATGTTGAGTACAGCCTGCTCATGAGAGAGTCGGGAAGGGCGCAGGGACAAGTGCCCACGCGATGGTTTGCCGCTAGCATTTCGCCGATGCAGGCAGACACCGTGATTTGGGTAGCACGAGATATTACGGAACGTAAAGCCGCTGAAGAAGCCCTACGAGAAGAGCGTAACTTTGTTACAACCGTGTTGGATACCGCCGGCGCTTTAGTCGTGGTTCTTGACCCACAGGGGCGAATTATTCGCTTTAATCGATGCTGTGAGCAAACCACCGAATACTCAGCGCCGGAAGTAGAAGGCCGGCTGCTGTGGGATTTGTTGCTGCTGCCTGAAGAGGTTGAGCCGGCGGTTGCGGTTTTTCAAGAACTGCAAACGAACCAGGGTCCCCACCAATATGAAAATTATTGGGTGACAAAAAGTGGAAATCGCCGGCTCATTGCTTGGACAAATACCGTGCTTCCCGACTCAGACGGGTCAATCAAATATATCATCGCCACCGGCATCGACATTACCGAACGCCAACGGGCACAAGCCGCACTCAGAGAGGCAAAGGAACAGCTGGAAATGCGAGTCGAGGAACGCACTGCGGCGTTAAGAGAGTCTAACGACCAGTTGGTTGTGGAAATTGTAGAGCGCAAACGGGCAGAAAAAGAGCTGCGCCAGCATAAGGAACACCTGCAAGAACTGGTGAAAGAACGCACTGCCGAACTCGAACAAGCGGTTGGACAACTGCGCCAGGAAATCATGGAACGCCAATGTGTTGAACAAGCGCTGTTTCAAGAAAAAGAACTGGCTCAGATCACGCTGCACTCTATTTGCGATGCGGTAATTACCACGAATGCTTTAGGGTATATTACCTCTCTCAATCCCGCAGCCCAAAGATTAACCGGCTGGTCGGCTCAAGAAGCCATTGGATTGTCGGTAAGCGAGGTGTTTCGCATTGTTCATGAAATCACCCGTGAGCCGGTGGACAACCCGGTAGAAGCCGCCCTGCGTGGCAACCGCATTGGAGAACTGGCTAACCCAACCCTCCTGATTGCCAAGGACGGCACAGAGTTGGCCATTGATGAATCGGTTGCACCCATTCTCGCCAGTGCCGGTCAAATTATCGGTGCGGTGCTGGTGTTTCATGATGTCACCGAAGAACGCGCCCTTGCGCGTCAGCTATCCTGGCAAGCGAGTCATGATGCTTTAACCGGCTTAATCAACCGGCGCGAATTTGAACAACATTTGAAACGGGCTTTGCTGATTGCTCAGACGCAAAACCAACAGCACGCACTTTGTTATCTGGATCTTGATCGGTTCAAGATTGTTAATGATACTTGCGGTCATGTGGCTGGCGATGAACTGCTGCGTCAAATTAGCACCCTTCTACAAGCCGGTGTGCGTAAAACGGATAGTCTTGCTCGTCTTGGCGGCGATGAATTTGCCGTGCTGCTTCATCAATGTCCCTTAGAACAAGCGCGGCGAATTGCAAATTCGCTCCGTGAAAGTATTCAGGCATTTCGTTTTATTTGGGAAGATAAAGTTTTTAGTATTGGTGCCAGTATTGGCTTGGTTGCAATTAATACCGAAAGTTGTAGTTTAACTCATGTATTAAATGCCGCCGATGGGGCTTGTTATGCCGCTAAAGAACAAGGGCGAAATCGAGTGCACGTTCATCAGAGTGATGAAACCGAATTGGCGCAGCAGCACAGCCAAATGCAATGGGTTTCCCGGATTACCCAAGGGTTTGAAGAAAATCGCTTTCGTCTTTTTTTCCAATCAATTATTCCAATTACAGATGGCTCGTTTAACAGAGAGCATTATGAAGTCTTGTTGCGCCTTGAAGATGAAGCCGGCAATCTGGTTTCGCCAATGGCGTTTATTCCCGCAGCGGAACGCTACAACATCATGCACACGATTGATCGTTGGGTGATTCGCACACTATTTGCTCACCTGTCAACGCGGAATAATCAGTTGGCTGCCGGCACCCCTCAACAGCCAGCCGGTCGCCGACAAAGGCTGTATGGCATTAATCTTTCTGGTGCCACTCTTAACGATGACCAGTTCCATGATTTTCTGCAAGAGCAATTCGCTTTGCATGAAGTTCCGCCTCACGTTCTTTGTTTTGAAATTCCCGAAACAGTTGCCCTGGCTAATTTAACCAAAGTTGCTCAGTTCATCCACACTTTTAAGAAATTGGGCTGTTATTTTGCTTTGGATGATTTTGGCAGTGGCACGTCTTCTTTTGCTTATTTAAAAAACCTGCCGGTGGATTATCTTAAAATTGATGGTAGTTTTGTGCAGAATGTTGTGGATAACCCACTCGACTTTGCGATGATCGAGGCGATTAACCGCATCGCTCATGTCATGGGGTTACAAACGATTGCTGAGTTTGTGGAAAATGATGAGATCCTCATGAAGCTGCGGACGCTGGGAGTCGATTACGCCCAAGGCTATGGAATTGCTAGGCCACATCCCTGTCATTTTTAATAAGTCCCGTCAATTTTTGAGAAAAGGCCGGCAGCGCGGGGATGAGGGGATTGTGAATGTAACGCCTGCTGATATTTTTGCTGGCTAGCGAAATCCTCGAAAGGCTTGCAATGTCAAGGATTTGAGGGATTTTTTTGGGTGCCGGTGTGAACTTGTTTTAAATCGGATTTGCATAAACTTTTACAGTTAAGCTGAGAACGATATAGAAGTTCCCACTAGGTAGATAACCCAAATCCAAACAAAAAAAAGATATTCTTTAAGGAAGGGATATTCCTGCCGATTATGACTTTGTACGGTTAAGTCTATCGCTTAGTGTCAGACATAACCGTAAAATCCTTATGCTTCCCATATTTTTGAAACGTAACAGTTCTACCTAACACTAATTGGCTTAAGTAGCAGTTAAAAATCATACTTTTATCCCAAATTAATAAGCTTATTTCTTGAAGACAAGCCTGATTTAATCGTAATTTGGGATTTAGGAATCTCAAACTTTTTAGCTAGAACTTTTATTAATTCCTCATTTGCTTTGCCATCCACCGGCGGCGACTTCAAATGTACCGTAAAACTTCCATCCGGTTCTTCCTGTATGGTTTGTTGTTTGGAATTGGGTTTGACTTTGACTTTGATAACTTCCATACAGGTAAGTTTTTGAAAGAGAGCAACTGAAAGCAGCCGGTTTAAGGATTATGCTGTAGCAAGACTAAGAAGCTGTTCTAGAGCTGCTTTAGCCGCTGCCATATTATAGGGAATTCGTGGCTTCATGGGACGGTAATCTCGCTCGTTAGCGATGCCATGTCTTAATACAGCATTCACCATAACACACGGTTCCTCGCTAAAGTTTATCGCACCGTGAGGTACGCCGGGAGGAATCGTCACAACCGCCGGCAGGTGTTCGCTTAAAGGAATATACCGATATTGCCGGTTTTGTAAGATTACTAACACAAAACTCCCGCGCACCACGAGCAGTTGATCAGTTTGGAAATGATGCACAAATATATCGTCAACAACCCCAGCCGCCACCTGAACTAACATGGTTTCGTGGCTAGACTGAGGTGTGTAAAACTCAACCATTCCAGACTTCGCTGATGTTAAAGTCCGGATTTCTACCTGCTTAATTAGACTCATAGGAGCCTCCCCAGATTAGAGCGGTTAGTTCTAATCTAGCGGATAGCTTTAAAATATTTGTGACTTACATCACTATTTTGTACCAAAGTATGGTATCAGGAGACAGTGCTTGCCTGATTCCCTTTACACAGCAACCCGTTCTGAATGTTCAATCCGAGTGCCCAACAGCTTGAGGAATTCAGCCAGCCAGCGGGGATGAGCCGGCCATGCCGGTGCGGTTACCAAATTGCCATCTACCAGCGCTTCCGAGGCGGGAATCTCGCTGTATTTGCCTCCTGCCCTCAGTACATCAAAGCTACAGGCTGGGTAAGCTGTGCAGCGCCGGCCTTCTAAAACACCGGCAGCCGATAAAACCAACAAGCCGTGACAAATTGCGGCCATTGGCTTTTTTGTTTGGGCAAAATGGCGAGTGATTTCCAACACCTTATCGTTCAAGCGGATATATTCCGGTGCTCTGCCACCTGGGACAACAAGTGCATCGTAGTCTGCGGCATTCACTTCATCAAACGTAGCGTTTAAAGTAAAATTATGACCCGGTTTCTCGCTATAAGTTTGATCGCCCTCAAAATCGTGAACAGCAGTGCGAATAATCTCACCGGCTTTCTTATCCGGGCAAACAGCATGAACCGTGTGACCCACCATTAGTAAAGCTTGAAAAGGCACCATCACCTCGTAATCTTCCACAAAATCACCAACGAGCATTAAAATTTTCTTGCCGGCCATTTTCAGACTCCTGTTAAGTTAAGTTAACAATTACAAATGACATCCGCGCTTATCTGCATTTATCTGCGTTTATCTGCGTGCATCTGCGGTTAAAAAAATCCATATTAATTATTTAACACAACCGACTTTTAAATACCAAAAGCCCTAATAATTCTTATCCTAAAACAGAATAACCAAATACCAGATAATTCGACAACGCCAAACATAACCGGCAATCAGAAATGAGAGACAAGCTGTGAACCAAAATAAACTTTTTCAGCTAACTCGGTGGCGATTGGCTAGTTGGTATGCCGGCGTCATGGGTCTAATTTTAAGCCTGTGTGGGTTAGGCGTCTACGAAGCCATCACTCACGCCCACTGGGTAACAATAGATCGCGAATTAGAATCGGTTGCCGGCACCCTGCACGATAGCATTGAACCACTACTGAAACAGCCCGGACGCTTAGAACCGGCAGCGGAGAAACTCTTGCCAGACATCTGTTTAGCCGGCCAAGAGTGCCAGAACTCCCCAACAAACCCTGCGCGTCATACTGCCGGTGCGCTGCATCAAGGCGCGTATTACGTGCGCTTAGTGGATCTTTCAGAACGCTTAATTGCCCTCGCCGGCAGCCAACCCACAGGATTACCAGCCACCTCCACAGAAAAATTGTGGCGCACCCTCAAAGATGCCGGCGGTAACCGCTACCGTCAAATTTCCCTGCCACTGCATACCCAAAACAACCGCGACTGGGGATATCTTCAAGTCGGACGATCACTCAAAGACTTTGATGACTATCTCGCCGCAATCGCATGGATTTTATTTTTAGGATTGCCCATTGCCATGATTGCAGTTGCCGGTGCCGGCTGGTGGCTGGCGGGACTAGCAATGCAACCGATTTACCGATCGTACCAACAAATCCAACAATTCACCTCCGATGCCGCCCACGAGTTGCGAACCCCTTTAGCCGCCATCAGAGCAACCGTTGAATCCGTTCTCAGAATGACTCACCTCAGCGACTGTGAAGCACGAGACACCCTGCGAGTCATTGAGCGCCAGAACCACCGGCTGTCCCAGCTTGTTCAGGATCTATTACTCCTGTCGCGCATGGACAGAGAAACCCAACCCCCAAATCCCCAATCCCAAATTCTCTGTTGTCTTAACGATCTAATCAGTGATGTAGCCGAAGAATTAGCGGATCTGGCGATTGCAGCCGGTGTTAAGCTCACCACAGACATCCGAACTAACAAACCCGTGGCAGTGGTGGGTGACGAAGAACAGCTTTATCGTTTAGTTTTAAACTTAGTCGTCAACGCCATTCAATACACCCCTGCCGGTGGCCAAGTCACGGTTATTTTAGAGCGCGGCAACCACCATGCTATGATTCACGTCCAGGACACCGGCATTGGCATCGTGCCGGCAGAGCAAACGCGAATTTTTGACCGTTTCTATCGAGTCAACAGCGATCGCTCCCGGCACACAGGCGGTTCAGGACTCGGCTTGCCGATCGCTCAAGCCATTGCCCAAGCTCACCAGGGTAGCATCCAGGTTTCGAGCATCTTAAACAAAGGCAGCAGCTTTACAATTTTATTGCCCTTCCGGTAAGGGCTAAGGGCTAAGGGAAAGAGAGGGGGTGAGGGGATGAAAATACAGAAAATTACCCATTCCCAAGCGCCTTAAATCCTTGGTCAAGAGCGAACTGTTAAAGCGAACTGCTATTCTGCTTAAGGTTGCTTGACAAATCTGAAGTTGTTTCCAACACAGCAGAGCAAAAAAAACGTATGTCAACCTTGCGTCATCTGATAGCTGCTGGACTAGGTGTTACAGTCGCCCTCAGCAACATCAAACCCAGTTCCTCCCAAACAACACCCTCCTCCACTCCTGCCGATCCATTTGCAGGAGATTCATACTTATTGCGGAAAGATGTAACGTGGGCTACAACCCCCGCCTCCAGCCAATCCTCGCCCAATGCAGAAGGGACAGCCGACGACGGGAGTAACCAGCAGCTTATCAGCGACAAAAGAGAGACAGCCGAAGCTGAACAAGTGCCCTTACAAGCGCGAGAGAATCCTTTAACGGGGGCATCAAGACCGGCTCCTGCCTACCTCAACCCCGACCCGAACCCCCTGCAATTTCCCACCAAACCGGAAGAAGTGAGAGTGGTGGGAACTCAGCCGATCACCTTGCAGCAGGCGATTGAACTGGCACGGCGCAACAATCAAGATTTACAGGTAGCCGAGCAACAATTACAACGTTCTCGCTATTCCCTGCAAGAAGCGCTGTCGGCAGAACTGCCTTCACTAGATTTAAATGCCGATGTCACCCGTTCAGATTCGGCACAGGGACAGCTGCAAAATGAGCGGCTGGAGCAACAACAACCGGGCCAGGAGGGCGCAAGTACCATCTCGCGTAGCTTGAGTGGCCAGTTAGAGTTAAGTTACGACGTGATCACATCGGGGCGTCGCTCTGCTAACATCAAAGCCGCAGACAGACAAGTCAAGCTGAATCAGTTAGAAGTCGAGCGCATTGATGAGCAATTGCAGCTCGATGTGGCGAATGCTTATTACGATGTGCAGCAAGCCGATGAGCAAGTGCGGATCGCTCAATCTGCCGTAAGAAATGCTCAACAAAGTTTGCGGGATGCCGAGGCATTGGAACGCGCCGGCGTGGGAACCCGCTTTGATGTATTGCGGGCGCAGGTGCAGTTAGCGAATGAGACGCAAAATTTGACCCAATCGCTACGCGATCAGCAAGTTTCCCAGCGCCAGTTGGCTCAGTTGTTGAGTTTGTCTCTGCCGACGAATATTTCAGCCGCAGATCCCGTAGAAGTGGCCGGTTTTTGGAATCTCACGCTAGAAGAGAGCATCGTGCAGGCGTTTAGAAACCGCGCTGAATTGGAACAACAGTTAGTACAGCGGGAAATTAACGAACAGCAGCGGCGGGTGGCGCTGGCTGGTGGGCGTCCTCAAGTCAGTGTATTTGGCAACTACAACGTGTTAGATGTGTTTGCCGATGATTTTGACATTACTGATGGTTACGCCGTCGGAGCGCGGTTGAGATGGAATTTATATAATGGGGGCGCGACTAGGGCTAGGGCCAATCAGGAGGAAGTCGATACGCAGATCGCGGAAACTCAGTTTGCCGATCAGCGCAACCAAGTTCGCTTGCAGGTGGAGCAAGCCTACTACGATTTGAGGGCTAATTTTGAAAATATTCAAACGTCTTCTGTGGAGGTAGAGCGCTCACGGGAAGCTTTGCGTCTGGCACGGTTGCGCTTCCAAGCCGGTGTGGGCACCCAAAGTGAAGTGATTGATGCTGAAAGTGAGTTAACTCGTTCTGAGGGCAACCGAGTGCGAGCAATTCTCGGTTATAATCGAGCGCTGGCCACGATGTTACGGGCTGTGAGCAATACTCCGACTGCCGGCGATGTGACAATTTCTCCTTAAGTTGTCTGCGCTTGAGGCAATAACGGCCTAAACAACCGGCTCGGTTGAGAATATTAGTGAAGCAAACAGCAGAAGCGCTCATTAGTATAGATGGTGTAGCCTGTTGATTTGAAAGAATGCGCGGAGCGTCTCCGCAGGAGAATTGTTATGGGGATGACCCTCACTGAAAAGATATTGGCACGAGCTGCCGGTCGTGAGGCTGTGGAGCCGGGGGAGAATATCTGGGTTGATGTTGATTTGTTAATGACCCATGATGTTTGTGGCCCTGGAACGATTGGCGTTTTTAAGCGCGAATTCGGTGCAGATGCCAAGGTTTGGAATTCTGAGAAGATTGTTCTGATCCCAGACCATTACATTTTCACGGCGGATGAGCGAGCTAACCGCAACGTGGATATTCTGCGAGATTTTGCACGCGAGCAGGGGATTAAATATTTCTACGACATCACTGATCGCTCGGATTTTAAGGCAAATCCGGATTATAAGGGTGTTTGCCACATTGCCCTAGCTCAGGAAGGTCACACCCGTCCGGGAGAAGTGCTGTTTGGCACGGATTCTCACACTTGCAACGCCGGCGCGTTTGGTCAGTTTGCCACCGGCATTGGCAATACGGATGCCGGTTTTATTATGGGCACCGGCAAGTTGCTGATCAAAGTGCCGGCGACGATGCGGTTTATCCTTGATGGGGAAATGCCGGATTATTTGCTGGCAAAAGATTTGATTTTGCAAATTATTGGGGATATCAGCGTCTCTGGTGCCACTTACCGGACAATGGAATTTGCCGGCGAGGCGGTTGAGCGGATGACGATGGAAGAGCGGATGACGCTGTGCAATATGGTGATTGAAGCCGGCGGCAAAAATGGGACGATTGCGCCGGATCAAACGACGTTTGACTATGTTCGCGCCCGCACTGATAAGCCGTTTGAGTCGGTTTACACTGACGCTGATGCCAAGTTCTACAGCACTTGGCGGGGTGATGTCTCTAAATTAGAGCCGGTGGTTGCCCAACCTCACTCCCCTGATAATCGCGCCCTAGCACGAGAATGCAGCGATGTTAAGATTCATCGCGTCTATATCGGTTCCTGCACCGGCGGCAAAACTTCAGACTTTATGAACGCCGCCCGTATTCTCAAAGGCAAACAGGTAAAGGTGCCGACTTATTTGGTGCCGGCTACCCAAAAGGTTTATGAAGACCTGTTTAGCCAGAAATACGAGGGACAAACGCTGTCGGAGATTTTCTTGGCTGCTGGTTGCATTGAGCCGGCTGCACCTTCCTGCGCCGCTTGTTTGGGTGGGCCGAAAGATACCTTTGGTCGGGTGAATGAACCAGAAATCTGCGTATCCACCACCAACCGCAATTTCCCTGGACGTATGGGCAATAAAGAGGCCGGTATTTATCTCGCCTCACCTTACACAGCCGCAGCTTCCGCACTCACCGGCTACGTGACAGATCCCCGCGAATTCCTCAGCTAAAAGTAAAGGTGGCACCGGCTCCTCGCGAGACGCATAAATGCAACGGATGAGTTTATTCTACTTGTAAGGAATAACTTATCTGTTGCATTCGCCATCTCACCCGTGCGTTATTAGTACAAATTTATTGGGAATAATTTAAAAGTCAATATTCAGAAGTCAGACGGGACGAGAAAAGAAAGAAATTATAATTTCTTCTCTTGGATTTTTCAGTGTCCCTCTTTTTCTGGTTGCTGGCTTATTGAATTTTTATACCATTTCTGTTAAGCCCTCCAAATTGGTTGTTGGTAATGGGTGAGTTTCACATTACCGGCTACCCTTAAATTTGTAGTGCCAAAATCCAGAAAGGTATTACTTTTGATAAAAGCGTTAATTCGCTTTGCCGGCAACAAGCAACACACGTCGCAAGAAAACTTGTTGAAAGGCGAAATAAACAGAATTATGAATAGCAGAGCAAGAATTTTCATTGCCGAAATGATCGGCACAATGGTTTTAGTTTTAGGGGGATGTGGCAGTGCAGTTTTAGCCGGCAAACAAATAGGCTATTTAGGGGTTTCCCTCGCCTTTGGTTTATCTTTATTAGTGATGTGTTACACCATTGGCGGTATCTCCGGATGTCACGTCAATCCAGTAGTTAGCATCAGTTTAGTTTTTGCCAACAAAGTTAAGAAATCTTTGCTGCCAATTTATATTGGCGCTCAAGTGGTTGGGGCAATACTGGGTGCCGGCATTTTATATGCAATCGCATCAGGAAAACCCGGCTTTGATATCAGTGCCGGTTTTGCGACGAATGGGTATGGAGCGCATTCTCCTGAAGGTTACGGACTGTTTGCAGCAGCCATCACTGAAATCGTCTTAACCTTCTTTTTGATAATTGCCGTCATGGCAACCACCCATCCTAAATACATTCCATCGGGTTTTGCCAGTATTCCGATTGGTTTAGTATTGGTTCTCATTCATTTAGTCGGCATTCCAGTAACCAATACTTCAGTGAATCCAGCCAGAAGTATTGGTGTGGCGATTTTCCAAGGCGGGTGGGCTTTAGAACAGCTTTGGTTGTTTATTTTAGCGCCAATTGTTGGAGGAATTTTAGCGGTTTTGGTGTATAACATCATTAGCGCTGATCAATAGTTGTGATGATTAAGGGCTGAGGATTGAGTAAGAAAGATTTAGGTGAGAAAAAGTCTTGCTCATTTCTTATTTCCTCAGCCTATATTTTGAGAAAACCTTTTTAAGTTGTTTTTCTATTTTTAACTTAATTGTATCTTTTATAAAAAAGCAGATTAAAAGATATAGAGTGCCTTAAACAGAAATCGGAGTTTATAATATATTAGTTCTTCCAGAAGAGGGAAATGTTTTATGACCCTTGGTAGTGTGAATCACCTAAGCCTAACGGTTAGTGATCGATCCAAATCAGAACCGTTTTATAACGCGATTTTAGGATTCATGGGCTATCAGCAGGTGGAAAAAACCGATGAGTTCATCATGTGGTGGTTAAAGGATGCTGGAGCCATCTTAATTTACACCGGCAACCCGAATTCCCCGAACAAAATCCATGATCGCTACTCACCAGGATTGCACCATCTTGCTTTTAACGCCGGCAGCCGTGAACAAGTCGATAATTTATATAAGCTGATAGTCGAGATAGGCGCTACAGTTCTCGATCCACCAGCCGAATACAACCATTACGCACCGGGTTACTACGCAGTCTTCTTTGCCGATCCTGATGGAATTAAACTGGAATTGGTTTATATGCCTAATCTTCCTGAATAATCAGCTAATTTCCCTAGTTTTCAGGCAAATCCTCTTTTATGCCCTTAGTGCCGGCAGAAAGATCAGTAATTGTTCTAGGGACGGTATCCTTTCACCCTCATTCTGTGAGTTTAGCTAGCAAGAGTGAGTAACTTCTGAGAAAAAAGATCGGCTTGCTTCTACACCTATTGATAGGCAATTATTAACCCACAGATTTCTAGGGTTCTTACTATAGATAGGTGAAGAGAATTCGTACCAGTTCTAGGATGAAGAGGTAAGAAATTTAACCGATTACAAAAGTTTATCAGAAGGCGAAACCATGTTTAACAAGCGAGTTAATTCCAGCAAGTTGTTGAAACTGCTTACCGGCGTGGTAGGAGTAGCCGGCATGACTTCTTTAATGGGACTGCCGGCGATTTCCCAAACTACAATCAATCAAGATGGATCTTCGACAACTCCCACCAACACAGGAACTCCTGGCAGTACAATTATTCTCCCCGGTAATAGCGGCAACAATTCCACAACGATTACAACCCCAGGTGGCAGCACATTGACAGTACCGGGTAATACAGTTAACCCCACCGGCACAACCAACAACAATACTAATAACCTGCCTGCCGGCACCAGTGTGACGCCCGGTACAAACACCACTCCCAGCGCCATACCCAGTTCTTCCGGTGGTACAGAATCTAGAGATATCAACGGTGCGCCAGGAACCATTAGCACCCCCAGCGGTTCGCCAAACTCGCCCAATACCAACACCGGCACTACACCCACCACTCCCGGTAGTTTAAACGTTCCGAGCGGCACAACCAGTGGCCCTAGCGGCATTGTGCTGCCTAACGGAACACCGCCCATTCAAAACACGAACACCAATGGCGGCACCACAGTCACCCCTGATGGCAACATAGTCGTCCCCACCAATGGCACCACAACAACACCTAGTAGTGGGACGCGCTGAATTTAGCAAGCTTCTCAAATTATGATGATATAAGGGCGATCCGTTGGATCGCCTTTATTGTTAACAGATAATATTGAGATGATCCTTCTGGTAATGGGAGTTTCAGGCTCCGGCAAATCCACAATTGGTCTGCTACTAGCCCAATCTTTAAACTGGCATTTCAGCGATGCCGACGCTTTTCATCCACCGGCAAACGTTGAGAAGATGAGCCGTGGTATTCCCCTAGACGATGCAGATCGGCAACCGTGGATCGAAGAACTGCAACGGGCTATCGATGGGTGGTTGCAGGAAGACAAAAATGTGGTGCTAGCGTGTTCAGCCCTTAAAGAGAGCTACCGTCAGTTACTTCTGCGAGATCCGGAACGCATGAAAGTTGTTTACCTCAAGGGTTCTTTTGAGGCAATTGAGCAACGGCTGCGTTTGCGTGCGGATCACTTTATGAAAAGTGATTTGTTGCGAAGTCAATTTGATAGTCTTGAGGAGCCAAAAGAAGGAATTTATGCAGATGTAACTGAACCGCCGGCAACACTTGTTGAAAATATTAGAAGCCGGTTAGGGATCTAAATACATCTGTGCTCAAAACTCATACTCATTATCTAGCAAATCACCAAAACCATCAATACAATTTAATTGGTCGGCTTGTATTTCATACTTATCAATCCAGCGTTTAGCCATTTCAATTGCTTCATCCTCAGACTTCGCGTTGCGAACTGCAATGTAGTGATGACCATCCGAATCCCAAACTTCGACATAGAAGACTTGCTGGGTTTGGATAATCCAACGTTTGTAAGTTTCTGCTGGTTTCATACTGGCTTATTAACGTAAACGCGCCAATTTTGGCTGGCTAATGATTAGGAATAAAGGCTAATTATTAAGGCAAGAGAGATTTACATCGCATGAGTTTCGGTGCCATTCCTCTTCAGCGCGTGCCCAAAGCCAAATCCGATACTTTAAAGCAGCATCTCAGGATAAATTAGCGTATAACCCGCCGCCTTGATTTTCTGATTAGATACCTGTGCGTTATAAGGGCGAGTCGAGCGGGCTGAAGTATCCCAAGAAACCTTTTCTAAATTATGACGTTCGCACACCCGATCAATGACTTCGCGGGATGTAAGTGGAACATCATGCACAAGATTGTAAATGCCTTGTAATTGCTTTGTCAGAGCAAAATCGATTGACCCCACAATGTCTTCTAAGCGAATCCAATTCGTCCTATCTTCACCGGCACCCGGACGAGTTGTGCCGGCAGCCCGACTGAAAATCTTCACAAGTTCCCGATCAGGGCCGTAAATTCCGCCTAAACGGAGGATACAAACTTTCAAGTTTTCACCGGCAGCGCCTAATAACACTTGTTCTGTCTCCGATAAAATTTCACCATTTTCATTAGCCGGTGCAACGGGGGTTTCTTCATCCACCCATTCCCCATTTTTATCCCCATAAACACTATAGCTGCCGGTGTAGATGAGCTGCTTCACACTTGAAGTCTGCTTTAACTGTTCTACCAGTGTTTTTGCCGTCTCCAAGTAGCTTTCTCGGTAAGCATCTCCCCCCGGTGCACCCACACTCAGAAGCACTGCATCTTGATCTTGAATCACAGAAAGTATTGCGCCGGCATCATTTCCTTTCATCACCTCTACGCGCTGCGCGATCTCCTCAAGTTCCGCCACGCGCGTTTGGGTGGTTGTTGTGGCTGTCACCAGATGGCCGAATTCACGCCACCGGCGGGCAATTGCACTGCCAACGTAGCCACAGCCGATAATTGCAATCTTCATGATTTTATCCTCTTCAATGCTGCTGTAATGGAGTGTGATTTTTCCGGGCTATGGAATACAGTGTACAGGTTAATGTTTGGTCACTGAGATATTATTTTGCAGGCTTGTTTAACTAAATTAATGCCTTGAGATAGTGCGATTTCACGCCACCGGGGATCTGCCGGCGCGAAAATTTCTACCAATCTCTGCTTTGCCCGTTCCCAAGCCGGATCATCGGGCGTTCCCCACCAATGGGCGCGGTTTTCTGCCCGCAAGGCTTCAACAACTTGGATAATCGGATAGGTGCCAAATTCTGCAGTGAGAAAGTCATAGCGTGTCTGGGGAAATTTTGCTTGACACCAGGTTCCTAAACCGCCGCGTGTGGGGTAAGCCATGCCTTCGGTTGTCAAGGGTGAAACGACATCTGAACCGAAATTTTGAATTAATTGTTGGGCTTGTTCTGAGTCTGCCGGCACATCAATTAAAAGTTTATATGTAAATTTGCGACCAAGGCCGGTATGAAAATCAAGATGGACAACGTTTGTTGCCTCTCCCACCCATCGGGGAAGATTTTCTGCTAAAATTTGTTGGGTTTTTGAGGGAGAATTGCCTCCAAAAAATAGCCCTTTGGGAAAGTCATATTGCCCCACAGGTAAAGTATTTTTTAAAGCCGGCATCCCGTAACGCAAAATCAGCGCCATTGCTTTGATTAAAAAAGGTTCAAACTGCGATGGCGGTGAAGTTGGGTTGAAAAACGCATCGAGTTTGGGGTAATTTTCTGGACTGCCGTGATACTCTTCGCCGGCTAACAGAAAATTACGATTGAGATCGGCATTCTCTTCATTACACCGGCGTCGCCACGCAAAGCCATAGGGATTCAAAGCGTGAAGTAAAACTAAAGCAGTATCTTGGGGAAAACTGTACTTCTGAAAATACCCTTCAAGCAGTGCAACTTGCACAGCCGAACCGAAAAAACCTTCAACTCCATGCAATCCACTGGAAACAATCAGCACACGCTTGGGGTTGAGTGATCCCAAAATTGCCACATCAATCGTCAATTCTTCCCCATTTTGCCCGAATTCGTCAATCGCAAAAGCCTCAACAGAACATCCGAAAGCACTCGCCCCGCAACGAAAGCGATGCCGTGCAGTAAAGTAATCTGGAGAAAAAGCAGCAGTGTCAGACATCTATCAAAAAATCCCCGAATTCCTGAATGCCGGCGCAAAACTCAACCTTCAATCCTCAAGCCGTTAGTTTTACCGGCAATTTATATAGTATTTTTTGTAAACGATCTGTTTTAGGATTCTTATGATTAAACAGCTCCTCAAACAAATATTCAGCACTTTTCAATATCATACCCGTCTTCTTTTGTCAATAGCGGCGCTCGTTTTGGCAACGCAATTTGTGATGGCACCGGCACACGCCACCGGCGTCTATCAAATGCCGAGTTTATCAGCCGGTGAGCGCACTTGGGTACTCGATGAAGATGATGCCATCAGCCGGCTTAATGAAGGGCGGATCAGCAGCGCCTTGGAGAAGCTAGCCGATCAAACCGGCAAAGAAGTCCGGTTTGTCACCATCCACCGGCTTGACTACGGCGAAACCATCGAAAGCTTTACCGATAAGCTGTTTGAAAAATGGTTTCCCACCTCAGAAGCACAAGCAAATCAAGCCTTATTGGTACTCGATACCGTTACTAACACCGCAGCGATTCGTACTGGGGATAAAGTGAAGACGGTTCTCTCCGATGAAATTGCCCAAAGTGTGGCTTCGGAAACCCTGCTTGTGCCTTTGCAGCAAGGCAATAAATACAATCAAGCCTTTTTAGATGCCGGTGATCGCCTTGTAGCGGTATTATCGGGTCAGCCTGATCCGGGTGCGCCGGTTGTGGTAGACACCACGAACGTTGAAAGCACGTTTAAAAAAGCAGAAGAAACCAACACCGGCAATGCAACCATTGTTGTGGTTGTGCTTTTAATTGCCGCTACGGTTATCCCAATGGTCACTTACTTTTTCTATCAAGGTTTTTCCTAAAATTTACACATTTAATCTGCATAAATTTACAAGTTGCTTTTGATCAAAAGCTGTAAATCATGCAAATTAAATGGTTTTTAGCTTAATCTTGAACGTAATCTTGGCCATTGACTAAAGCCATCTCAGCCCGGACAAATTCCCGCCCCAGATAAGCTGCATGATCCAGCAGTGTCACGGGACTGGGCTGAGTTTCTTCAAAAATTTTAACGCACAGTTCTTTAGCGGTTCTGCCGGCAAACTCAGTCGCGTGTGTGCGTTCCACCTTACCTCTGGCGGGGATAACTTCGCCGGTTTCCGGATCGACAGCCAACCCGCGTTCATCAATGGCATTGGTGAAGTGCTTCGCGCAAATTAACCCCGATTCGCGATCTAGGTAAATAATAAAGTAACCGCCCGGATCGAGAACGAGGTGACGCTTAGACAGTTCTTCATCAATCGCAGCAAGGTCTTCAAAAATTTGATTCATGGTTAGTAACTAGATGAATTCTGTTCCTAGATCGTCGAGAATTAGTCTCGTTCTTTTAACAGAACAATCCTATTTCTAGTTTAGAAGTCCTTGGCTGCTTAATCATTCATTCACGCGATCAAAAAGGGCGAGGGGCATCTAAAACACCCCCGCTTCCCAACTTTTTTCAAAGCAACTGCAACTTCAAGCCGGCACCTCTATTTTTTGAGTGCCGGCTAATTCAAAGGCTGTGTGGATCGCTTGCAAAGCCTGCACACCACTTTCTTCATCCACCACACAGCTAATTTTAATTTCAGACGTGGCAATCATTTGAATATTGATTTGCTGTTTCGCCAGCGCATCAAACATCTGCGCCGCAATACCGGGATGGTTAACCATGCCAGAACCCACGACACTAACTTTGGCAATTGCCGTATCTAGCACCACCTCAACACTTCCCCACTCAGCCGCCAAAGCTGCCAAAGCCATCCGGGCGTCCTCTGCATCAGCCCTGGCTACGGTGAAGGCAATATCCCGCGTTGCCACGCCATTAATAATGCGACAGCGCTGGGATTGGATGATTGTGTCAACACTGATATTGCGCTTTGCCAATAGTCCGAATAACTGCGCTGCCATGCCGGGGCGATCGGGGATATGGCGAATCGCAAGGCGGGCTTGTTTCATATCTAGCGCCACGCCGCGTACCGGGGGCGGGAGGGGGAGAGAGGGGGAGGGGGCGAGGGGGAGAGAAGATTGTTCGCGTACCGGCGAACTATTGACTTCAAAGGTTTCGCAGAGGGCGGAGATCGCGCGATCCCCATCTTCGGCGTCGATGACGCAACTAACTTTCACTTCAGAGGTGGAAATCATTTGGATATTCACACCGGCATCCGCTAAAGTTTGGAACATCTGCGCCGCCACGCCGGGACGCCCGATCATGCCGGCACCGGCAATACTGACTTTAGCGATTTTCCGTTCCACCATTACCTCGGCTTCATCGGGTGCAGCATCAAGGTGACTGCGAAGCGTGGGGGCGATCGCAGACGCTACGGCTTCGGCTTGATTCAGGGAATGTTTGGTAACAGTAAAGGCGATATCGTTGCTATTGCCTTCGTGAATAGACTGGATAATTAAGTCAACATCCAGGTTTTGTTTGCCGATCTCGCCAAATAAACGCGCTGCTACACCGGGACGATCAGGTACTCGCAGCAGGGAAACCTTTGCTTGATCGGTGTCAAATTCTACCGCATCAACCGGATGCACAATTTCTAAGCCTTTCAGGGGGCGGGGAACGCGTGCCGGTGAGATGACTTTTGTGCCGGGGTCATCTGTCCAACTAGAGCGTACCACTAAGGGAACGCCGTAATTACGGGCAATTTCTACCGCGCGGGGATGCAGTACCTTTGCGCCCAAACTGGCAAGTTCGAGCATTTCATCACAGGTAATTTCTGCCATTAGCTGGGCGTCTGGCACGAGGCGCGGGTCGGTGGTTAAAATACCGGGGACATCGGTATAAATCTCGCAGAAGTCTGCCCTGAGTGCAGCAGCGAGGGCAACGGCTGAGGTGTCGGAACCGCCGCGCCCCAAGGTAGTAATTTCTAAGTCTGCGCTGCTGGCGATACCTTGGAAGCCGGCAACGACGACAACTTTACCGGCATCAAGCTGGCGCTGCATCCGATCAGTTTCAATGCGTAAAATGCGGGCGCGGGTGTGTTCCGCTTCCGTGACAATGCCGACTTGTGCGCCGGTGAGGGAAATTGCCGGCTGTCCGAGTTCCTGCAATGCCATGCTGAGGAGGGCGATGGAAACTTGTTCGCCGGTGGACAGCAGCATATCCATTTCCCGCCGGCTGGGGTTTGAGGAGATTTCATTGGCTAGTTTCACCAACCCATCGGTGGTTTTTCCCATTGCAGAAACCACCACTACTACCGAGTTGCCGGCTTTCACCGAGTTTATTACACGTTGAGCCACTGCTTGAATGCGTTCGACTGACCCAACGGAACTGCCACCATATTTTTGAACGATTAGCGCCATAACACTTCTCCCACCAACGCTGCTTGTGAATACCTGGCCGGCTGCGGCGTTTAAGCTGTCAGGGATGCCAGAAAATTTGTATTTGCGATCAATCTATTAACTTATCAGACTCGACTGCGCGGAAACCGCTAAATTTTAGATTCTCTCGTCTGCCGGTGTGTGGGATATCTGTCTGAGGTTATAAGTTGTGGGGAAAATGGGGGTGATTGATGCGCCGGATGCCGGCAGCCTTGAGGAAGATGATCCTTGAGACTGTGCCGGCATATTTCGAGCAAGATATAGAAATGTGCGGTTGCTTCGCGTTTCTAATGTTGCCGGCTGTAATGCTGCAATTCATCTAAGCTTGGTAAAAGTCCGGTTTAATTTCAAGGGCGCGGTTGTAGGAAGTAAGCGCCTCCTCATAGTGACCTAAATAATCTAGACACATCCCCCGGCTATACCAAGCTTCGTGATCGTTAGGTTGAATTTCAACGACACGGTTGAAGGAAGTGAGCGCTTCTTCATGCCGGCCTAATCTAGCTAGCACTTTTCCTTGATTTTTCCAAGCTTCATGATCGTTGCGGTTAATTCCAACGGCACGTTTTAAGGAAGTGAGTGCTTCTTCATACCGGCCCAATTTATTCAGCGATATGCCCAGTTTTACCCAAGTTTTGTGGTAATCGGGTTTAATTTCAAGCGTGCGGCTGAAAGAAGCAAGTGCCTCTTCATATCGACCTAAATCATTTAGTAAATTACCTCGATTATACCAAGCCTGGTGGTATTCAGGCTTAATTTCAATTGCGCGAGCAAAAGAAGTGAGTGCTTCTTCTTGCCGGCCTAATCTAGCTAGCATATTCCCTTGGCTATTCCAAGCCTCATAAAATTCAGATTTAATTTCAACGGCGCGATTAGAGCAAATGAGCGCCTCTTCATATTGCTCTAATTCAGCAAGCAATAGCCCGCAGTTATACAAAGCTTGGTAAAAGTCAGGTTTAATTTCAACGGCGCGATTATAGCAAATGAGCGCCTCTTCATACTGCTCTAATTCAGCGAGCGAATTTCCCTGGCTATTCCACGCTAGGTGAAAGTTGGGTTGAATTTCAACGGCGCGGTTGTAGGAAGTAAGCGCAGCAAGAAAATCTTCTCTCCTGTATTGTTCATTGCCTCGATTAAACCATACCTCAGCCCCTTCAATATTTTCCTCTAAATTTTCTATCTCTTGCCGCTGCGGTATTTGTGCCAGTAAGTGCCGACCTATTTCTACTGCGACTTCCCCCAATCTCTCCCTACGAATTTCCCCAAACTGTACCAACCGCCGCGCTAATTCTTCATGCTGCGCCGGCACACTTTGCAACGATTCCTCAAACCGACGCAACCAGGCGATCCACTCCGCATCTGTAACCCGTTTAGCTATCAAAAACCCCTTCACCGATCCCCGACTCCACCCCTCACGTACCCCATCAAGTAACTGCATGAAAACCGCCTCAAGTTCTTCATCACTCAGGGTTTGACGCGGTGGCGGCGGAGGGGATGGCGGCTCGTTGTTACTAAATAAGTCCGGAAACTCTCTAAAAAGACAATTCCAAATATTGTTTAACATTTGAGGGGCTAGAAAAAGTCTAATAATTATCCTACCAATTTTACAGATAAGATTTCTTTAATCCCCACATTGACATCAGGAAACTAGACTGTAGCAATAAAAAGAACGGGATGCCGGCAGCGTTGATTGATTCTCCCCAAACCCACCAGAGGTTAAAATTGCCGGTTAATAGCGAATGCCGGTTAAAGCCGGCTCACATCCTAATTTGTTATTTTCAATACCAAAAACACTTTGTAATAAGATATCGCATCAACTACAAAGGCAAATATTGAACGCAATTAGCAAAATCTTCAGGAGTGCCGGTTTTTGCGATGATTTCCAAGTCGCGCACACAATCCCCAACGCTAACAAGTCGTTGATGAGCGTAGATCACACCAGAGAAGCTTACCCCCTCACTCTGCCGGCGTTTTGCTATAGCTAGAAAATCTTCATCTTGTGTAAAAATAATGCGCTGAAGTTCTGTAGCACGGTCAAGTAAAATCGGATCTGGTGTACCTTTCCGATTATCTTCTTGAACTGTTAAGACATCAACATCCCGCAAACGTAAACCTAGCGTAATTGCTAGATGGATATGTTCATCCATATAAAGCGCTACGCTCACTTAATCAATCCTTGAGCGCGAAGTTTTTTAGAGAAAGCAGATTCTCCAGCTTCTAGACGTAACTTTTCAGCATACTGGAAACGTCGCTCCATATCTGCATCAAGCTCCTGTTTATAATCCCAATAATAAGCTAATGCCGAATGAATTTGGCTCATTGTCAAATAGCGATGGTTCAGATGCAACTCGGCTGGACTCCAACCGTAAGCAATATGAGCCTCCACTAATTCAACAACTTTCATCGTAGTGCCGGCAATTATCGGGACATTACCCTCAGCGAGTTCCACATATTTATATTCCGTAGCTGTGAATGTCATAGGTTTTACCTCATTAATTTTATTGCTGTCTGGTATCGCATCAATTTTACAAATTTTTCTCAATGAGTATTGCTTAAACTCTCTCAATCAATTTCATCGCTTTAACCGGCACTCCTACAAATTAGAGCAATTAGGAAAAACTGTTATTGATGCCTGCATCATTTTGGCAATGAAAATACCTAAAACTAAACCGGCACGTTTTTAGCAAAGTAAGATTGCATCATCGGCAGCAAATATTGCGTCAGCGTAAAGGCATCTACCCCTAACTCTGTGCGTTCCTGGGCTGCTAAAATGCCGGCTTTTGCGTGCCACCAAACTGCGGTTGTGACTAACGGTTCCACCGGCATATTTCCCGCAACCGCCTGGGCAATTAAACCCCCCATCAAGCCGGTTAAAACATCCCCACTGCCACCCCTTGCCAGCGCCGGCGTACTTTCTGGATTAATCCAAACTGAACCATCGGCATGGGCGATCGCGGTTCTCGCGCCTTTTAACAAAACAATTGCTTGACTTTGCTGAGCCGCAGACTTTACTGCATGAATTCGATTATTTGTCAAGTCTTCAATGTCGGGAAACAGCCGCTTAAACTCCCCAGCATGGGGCGTCAAAACCGTTAAAGCTTGCCGTTCCGCCAAAGTCGGGATTGTGCCCAGTTGCGCCAAGACATTCAACCCATCCGCATCGACAACAACCGGGCGATCGCTTTCTAACACCATTTCTACCACTGCTGCGGCCTCTAAAGTCAAACCTGGGCCGCAGGCGATGGCACTGTAGGAAGTCAAATCAGTCCCCACCGGCAGCTGTTCAATCGCCCCAGAATCTGTTTCCGGACAACCAATGATTAAAGCTTCGGGTAGCTGGGCACTCAACAGCGGCTTAATCGACTCTGGCACCGCAATAGACAGCATTCCCACACCACTGCACCGCGCTCCTAACCCGGTTAAAATTGCCGCGCCGGTATACTTCCGAGAGCCGGCAATCAGCAGCAGATGCCCCATTTTGTACTTATAGGTTGACTGGGGACGCGGCAGGGGAACGTGAGCAAGGGCAACGGAGGGCGTGACGCGACGAATTGCCGGTGCTTGCCCCACAACTGCCAAAATATCCACCAAAGGCAAATCAAAATCAATCAATTCCACCTCGCCGGCATACTGCAACGCATCGTCTTGCAGTAAACCCAACTTCCACAAACCCAAACAAAGCGTCCGCGTCGCCCGAATTGCTGTTCCCAATACCTCGCCGGTATCCGTATGCAACCCGGAAGGCAAATCAATACTCAACACCGGCTTGCCCCAAGTATTAATCTGGTTAATTGCATCAGCAATAGAGCCTTCTAAGGGTCGCTCCAGCCCAAAGCCAAATAACCCATCTATTAATATTTCAGAGTCCTTGAGCGCATCAATAACCTCATAAGAAGGAATCCCTAATCGCGTTGCATAATGAGCGTGCTGATCCGTCAGTTCCTTCAGCTCAGAAAAAGCCCGATAAATCGAAACTTCATAACCTTTGAAATGCAATTCTCTTGCAATCACCAAGGCATCGCCGCCATTATGGCCAGGGCCAACTAACACCCCCACTCGCACCGGCATCGGATAAAGCGTTTGAATGCGGCGGATAATCAGTCCAGCCACCTTTTCCATCAAAGCTGCCACCGGCATCCCAGCGTCAAACACTCGCGCCTCAATCGCACGCATTTGTTCAGCCGTCACTGCAATTTGCTGAATCTGTTCTTGCCGGTGTTCAATCCCTACCAAAACGCTCTCTCCTAGCTTCTAATCCTAAGTCAATCTCTAACTCCTATCCCCAATGCCCAATGCCCCATGCCCAATGCCCCATGCCCATACCTTTAGGTTGGCGCAGCCTTGCCCCATGCCCAATGCCCCATGCCCAATGCCCCATGCCCCATTCCCAATCCCAATCCCCTACCGACCATAGTAAACCCGCGCATTCTCCAGCCCCAAATCTATTAAATAGCGGTTCCAGCGTTCTGCTGTGCCTCTATCTGCGAATGGCCCAACTAAGACGTGGTAGCCGCGAGGTTTGTCTCGATCTTCCACACCTTCTGCCGGCACACCGAGTACGCGCACTTGTTCTGCAATCACCGGCAAATCTCTTTCCGGTGCGGGAATGGCGACAAAATAATCATTGTCGCTCGTTCTCCTCGTCGCTGATGAGCCTGTGAAATAGCCGGTGCTAGGATTAGCTCGACCCTCTATTCTGGATGAGTTGGGGAAATAGGCATCTGTCCTAGGGTTATATCGACCCTCTATCCGGGCGACTTCAGCCCGAATATACAGCGCTTCAATCTCTCGCTCTCGCCGCTTTGCCAATTGTCGATCATAAAAAGTGCCGGCTTTGATCACCCTGCGTCCTTTGTACTGATCAATATACGCATCCGGTGCGACTCGGCGGACTTGTTCGAGCATTTCGTTACTCTCCCCTCTCACATAAACCAAATATTGCCTGGATACTTGTGCAAGTAACTGGGAGGTTGGCACATCTGATAAATTCCAAGATTCTGCCCCAGCAGGGCTTTGACACGCCATCAGCAAACAGCCGGTGAGCACTAATGCTTTTTGCAAGGCAATGGAGTGCGAATGGGACACAATAGCGAAAGTCGTCAGAATCCAACTATCAAATAGTCTTTCAGTCGGTTTTAACCGACTTTTGCTATTAGCCGGGGGTTTTAACCCCTGGCAGGTTTGGGAAGAATGAAACAGCCCTACTTTTTGCAAGGAGGCAACACAACTCGGACGGTTATCACCGGCATCCCTGCTGTTGTTATTGCTGCTGGGTTGATGTTGCTGATTTACACTCATGCCGGTTTCCCCACAATGCTCTACTCTGTAGTCTCGGACAAAATTTGCGCTCAGTCTACCACACGCAACCCCAGCTCTTTCAATCTCTTTCAATCTCTCCCATCTCCCTCTCAACACACCCCATCTCCCGCTCAAAACTCCCACTCAGCACTCAGAACTTAGAACTGGGCACTCCCTCTGGCTCCCACTCTTCCCCTGCCGGTGTTAGCTTAGAGTAATAGGTAATTTTTTGCAGTTGTTCAAGATCATGAACAAAGTAGTGGTGGGCCTCTCCGGTGGAGTCGATAGTTCAGTTGCAGCGGCAACCCTCCACCATCAAGGATATGAAGTTGTGGGACTGACCCTTTGGCTGATGAAGGGTAAAGGTCAGTGTTGCACGGAGGGGATGGTTGATGCTGCCTATATTTGCGAACAATTAGGCGTTCCCCATCACGTTGTCGATATTCGTGAAGTTTTCCAGAGCAATATTGTGGATTATTTGGTCGCCGGCTACAGTGCCGGTGTGACGCCGCTGCCTTGCTCTCAGTGCAACAAAACGGTCAAGTTTGGCCCCATGCAGCGCTACGCCCGTGAAGAATTGGGCATTGATAAAATCGCAACCGGCCATTATGCGCGGGTTAATTACGACTCTGCTAGCGGGCGCTATCAACTGCTGCGGGCTTTAGACCTCAACAAGGATCAATCTTACTTCTTGTATGATTTATCCCAGGAAGTGCTAGCTGGGTGCGTGTTTCCTTTGGGCGAACATACGAAAGCGGAAACCCGTCGTCTCGCGGCTGAATTTGGCTTGAAGACTGCCGATAAGCCGGAAAGTCAGGATTTGTGCTTAGTAGAAGCCAATGGTTCCATGCGGGCATTTCTAGATAAATATCTCGCGCCGCAAAAAGGCGAAATTGTTGACACAACCGGCAAAGTGTTGGGACATCACGATGGCATCCATCACTATACGATCGGTCAGCGTAAGGGAATTGGGATCGCTGCCAGTGAACCGCTGTATGTGGTTGCCCTAGATGCCGGTCGAAATCAGGTAATTGTGGGAAATCGCGCCAGTGTTCATCAATCGGAATGCACGGTACACGGCGTTAATTGGGTGTCTATGGCGCAGCCGGCAACCCCCATCAAGGCACTCGCCCAAGTTCGTTACCGTACCCCTGCAATGCCGGCAACCGTGATTCCTTTAGAAGATGCCGGTGTTCGTCTGGTTTTTGATGAACCGCAGTTCGGGATTACTCCCGGACAAGCGGCTGTTTGGTATGCCGGTGATGTTTTATTAGGCGGTGGCGTCATTACTCCCGAATAGTAAAGCATGAGGGCGCAAAACCTGATTATTTGTAGGATGGGTAAAGCGAAGCCCGAATTATTCGTCTCACTTTATCCATCCGGCAAGTGTTATGTTTCTTCCTACTACAGAGGCGATTTTTGTTATGAAACTTTACCCCTACTTGCTTCACAGTCTACGCCATATTCTCTAATTGTTAAAACTCAAAATAGGTAAAAGCGATGTCAGCAGTTTATCGCTTAAAAGCTAGCGAACTAGATCGTAATTTTTTAGAAGAAATCAAAGCCATTTTTGGGGATAAAGAGATTGAAATTATTATTGCTGAATTTGATGAAACCGAATATCTTTTAAAATCAGAAAGTAATAAAAATAAACTTTTGAAAGCAATTGAAAATGTTAAAAAAAAGCAAAATTTAGTTGAGGTTAACTTACAGGATTTGCAATGAGCAGAAGAATTATTTTTGAATCATCTGCTTTTGCAGACTTTAGCAAATGGGCAAAGTTAGACAAAAAAATCTATCGCAAAATTGTCGAACTAATTAAGGACATAGACCGCTCACCGTTTGAAGGATTAGGTAAACCTGAGCCTCTGAAATACGAATTAAGTGGTTTTTGGTCAAGGCGCATTGATAATGAACATCGTTTGAAAAACAGTTAATTGAGTAGTCTCTATGAAATCTATTTCTGGCAAAGCACTGTGTATTCATTAAGTTTGATTGGGCTTAATAGTAATATTTCAAGGCTAGAATGAGGAGTAACACTTGTGAATTCAATAGTTTTGCAACTACAAAGAGATGCACTTGACCCCTCTATTTCTGTTTTAACTGTTCTCCGTAGAGCTCTTGTGGTTGCTAGAAAGCTAAAGATCAAGGAATTTGAGGCATGGATTGAGTTAGAACTAAAGGGATATAACGGGCATTCTATACCTCAATATCGCTCTATTAGAGGGAAATTAAGAGGATGGAATTGTTATAATGGATGGTGTCCAATAGTTACAGATGATCAAGAGTTTTTAGAGGATCTTGAAAACATTTGCAATTGCTGAATTGGGCAATCAATGAGTGAGCTATCTGCTTTGATTGAGGATACAGATGACGAACTACAGATGCAACTGCCACCTACAATAGAGTCCTTTTTGGCTTCTAGGGTGGGTACTTCAGTAAAACTTAGTATTTGCCGAGCAAGTGTAAAAAGGATTGTGGAATCTGTCAGAGATGTGATTCTTCAATGGGCTTTAAAGTTGGAAGAGGATGGAATCACAGGCGAAGGGATGGTCTTTTCTATGGAAGAGCAACAGATCGCTGCTAGACATAATTACAGTTGTTTAATTGAGATTAATATAGGACAGTCACAGATGCAAAATTCCTCATCAGAAAGTCAATCAAACTCGGACTCCTTCAAAAATGACCTTCGTGGAGCTAACGTTGCTAATTTTGCAAACCAAGTTTCGGGTAATGCAAGACAGCAAGCAAATCAGCATATTCATTTATCCGAAGCGAGAAAAACTCTTGCGGAAGCAGCCGAGGAGATTCAACAACTCCTGAAGCAGTTAGAGCAAACGAATCCGACTGCAACTGAGCAAGAAAAAGTGGCTTATGTTAACGATGAAACTACTCCCAGTTTCAAGCGCCGTGCCGCTGGTGCGCTTCAAGCAAGTAGTGAAACAGCAATTGACGAGTTCATTCTGGAAAATAAGTATCTTAAAGTCGTGAAAGCTGCTATCAAAGGTTGGTTACACCCAGGTAGTTGAGTTATTTGATGCTACCAGCAACATAAAAAATCAAAAGCACGGGACAGACAAAATCATTGCATTTCCTTCCAAAATAAAATTACCAATATCCGTTATTCTTTCTTCCTAGCCCCCCTGCTTCTCCATCGGTATTCTTGGAGTGGGAAGGAAGTCAGCCGGCTCTTCCCCTTCACACTTCCAGGAACCCTGCTTCCCCTGTGCTCCCTCGCGAAGTAGGATAAATGAGGAAAACAGGATCATTCCAACCAATTTCAGTCAACGCAGAGAGGGATTGTTTTGAGTCAGCATCTAGACGGTATTGCCCCCCACGGCGGCTACCTAATCAATCGTATTGCTACATCTGCCGAAGGGCAGGAATTTCTAGAACAAGCGGACGTTTTACCCCGCGTGCGACTCGATGAAAGGTCTCTTTCCGATCTGGAACTAATCGCGATTGGTGGGTTTAGTCCACTCACCGGCTTTATGGAGCAAAAAGACTATGAGCCGGTTGTATCTGATATGCGCTTGGCGAATGGACTGCCTTGGTCAATTCCAATTACGCTGTCTGTGAGCGAGGAAGTTGCAGAACCCCTGAAAGAAGGCAGTTGGGTGCGCTTAGATGACCCCACCGGCAGGTTTGTGGGTGTTCTCGAACTGACGCAAAAATATCGCTATAACAAAGCCCATGAGGTGATTAACGTCTATCGCACCGATGATGAAAAGCATCCGGGTGTGAAAGTCGTTTACGAGCAAGGGCCAATTAATTTAGCCGGCCCTGTATGGTTGTTCCAGCGCGATCCTCACCCCCAGTTTCCCAAATACCAGATTGATCCAGCCGCATCTAGGAAGCTGTTTAAGGAAAAGGGTTGGAAAACTGTAGTTGGTTTCCAAACCCGCAACCCCATTCACCGCGCACATGAATACATTCAAAAATGCGCTCTCGAAACCGTTGATGGTTTGTTCTTGCATCCTTTAGTGGGTGCAACAAAAAGCGATGATATTCCCGCTGATGTGCGGATGCGTTGCTACGAAATTCTGCTGGAACATTACTATCCCAAAGACCGGGTCATCATGGCGATTAACCCGGCGGCGATGCGTTATGCCGGCCCGCGTGAAGCGATTTTCCATGCCCTAGTGCGGAAGAATTACGGCTGCACTCACTTTATTGTTGGGCGCGATCATGCCGGTGTGGGTAATTACTATGGCACCTACGACGCTCAATATATCTTTGATGAATTTGAGCCGGGTGAATTGGGCATTTCGCCAATGAAGTTTGAACACGCTTTCTATTGCAAACTCACACAGGGAATGGCGACTTCAAAAACCAGTCCGAGTAACCCGGATCAGCGTGTTCACCTGTCAGGAACGAAGGTGCGGGAGATGTTACGTGCCGGCCAGTTACCGCCGCCAGAGTTTTCGCGTCCAGAGGTTGCCGCTGAACTAGCCCGTGCGATGCGAGTGCCGATGGAATCTTTTTAGCGATTGCCGGTATTAGGGAATTATGGGATTTTCTCGTCGATTACGGAAACGTTTTAGGCGTGAATACTTTTACTCAAAGACTCTAGCGGCATGGGGAAGTTTTAAAGAATTATTTTTGAATAGTTAGTTCCCATTTTGAATGAAAAATTCAAATTTCCTGCATTCAAAATTATCTTTTTTGCTTCCCTTCTTCCTCAGCATAAACGCATCTTAATTAAGTTTGCATCTTCTGTTCTCTATAATAAATTTAAGAGTTTTAAAGACGAAAGATCATCACCGGCATTTAACGCTTCTGCAAGAATATGAATTCGCTTTAATTTATCTGCGTCAAACGGTTAGTGTAATTACTCCTCAAGATAGCGGACAGGATTTTGCCCATCGAACTTTACTTGGCAATTCACAATCCGTCCCTGCTGAAACTTCAAAACAAGCCGATTATCGTCTCTTCGCCAACTTGCACTTCGGTCAAAAATGCCCTCGATCATTTGTGTTCCCTCAAAATTGACTATTTGAACGTGAGTGATTTGCTGAACTTTATCTTCAGCAATGATCCATGCCTGAGATTCCTCTTTAGCAATCAGTTCAAGCAAGTTATTTCGGGTGCGAACTTGGACAATAAATTTTGACATTACTTTCAACTGATATAAACAATTTGACAACGACTAAATCCTAATTATCCCACCTGTCAGGTGAAGCAGCCTAACGGCAAAAGCCAGCGCCGGCAGTTAACCTCGGCAACTTCACCAGCAGGTTTCAATCATCCGCTGCCCTAAAGTATTGGGCTGCTGCGGCTACTTCGGTGCTTTACGCCAACCATTTGCGATCGCCTCTGACTCTGTACAAAACCACCTTTCTCCCTTTGTTGGATCGATTCTTGTTGCTTCGTAATCTTCCATACCCGGAAGGTGATAAAGCTTATCGCCGGTACTAATCGAGATATTGCCTTTGATAACACATTCTTGGTTTGTGACGGCTCTCATTGGAGAGGCAGAACCGGCTGGTGTTGGGGTAGCTCTAATTGGAGGGGCAGAACGAGTAGGACTAAGGGTCGTAAAAAGCGCAATGACAGCCAGAGCTCCAAGGCTAACAACACTTTTAAGTAAACCCTGTTTCCTTGGTGCCGGCTTGGTTTGCAAAGGTCGAGCTGCACCGCCTTGTTTCCTTGCTTCCTGCTTGGTTTGCAAAGATTGATCTGCAACACCTTGAATTGAAGCTTTAGCAGCACGTACCTTCCCGTCTGGTTCAGCAACTCGCTCGTAGAAAATCGTATCTCCGACTTGTGGCCGGCGATCTGCTCTCTTCAGCGCACTGATATGCAAGAAAACTTCTTTACCGCCATCTTCTGGCTTGATGAAGCCAAAACCTTTATCATCTTTCCAGGTTGTCAGTTGACCTTTATTGAGCACAGGTTCCATAAAATAGCCTCATATTGATGTTCATTTGTAGTGTTCCCAAATTGAAATGAGGTTACAACAAATATACCAGGCGATTGAAAATTGCTGGCAAGGGCGCTTCGCTAAGACGGCTACAAAAATCAAGTCTGCCGGCGCGGAGTTTGATAGCCTGTGACAGTGTTTTGAGTCTGTGTTCCTCTGAATTTTAGTTGCCTTTTTCAGAAACGTGCGATGCTCTCAAATAACTTTTATATTTCACAGCTCATTTTTCGTCGGTCATATCCAACGCTGTATTAGCCGGCACTTTGGGAACAATCGCTGGATTTTCCTGCATAATTCTGATTAGAACCCGTAAAGCTTCATTGACTGCATCAGCATTAAGAAATATCTCTGCAACATCAGGTTCTAAACGTACAGTTGTCAGCAAAATTCTTGCGCCCAGAACCTAATCTTCTGACTCGCAAGCTCTTTAAGTCATACTCTGATCGAAGCTCATCTTCCCTGTCTGACTTATCCCTGTTCATAAGCTTCTCGCTCCGCTTGCGTTACTTCTCTAGCACTAATAAGACGAATAGAATTTCCTCGTTCTGTGTAGGAGACAATTAACAATCGCTGCCGGTTTGACTCTCCCACAATCAGGTATCGTTCCTCGTCTTCTGAGTGATCTGGAGCGTAGAAGTCAACATAGAGCGGATCGGGGAAAAACGGTTTTGGCTTCCTCAAACGAAATCCCGTGCTTTGAGAGGTTTCTTATTGCTTTATTTTCGTCTCAATCAAACTTCATCTGATTATTGTAACCTCGTCACAATCGAGGAATCACGGCTGCAAAGAGAGAAATATGACTCGCGGAATGTCTAGATGTTTATGTATAGGAGATTACAAAGTAGAGGATAAACACTGAGAAGGTGAAGAATAAAAAGCAAGTTTGCTACCTTTAAAGACTTAAATTAAATAGTTAAATAACTCCGGTTAGGTTATGAGTGTGTGCGGCTGATATGATAATATGCAAATTGACCAGGACTGCAAAGCAAAGCCCCACAGCAGTTTGCTCACTTCATTCCCGCACGTTTACGGAACCGCCACCCCAATGCGTGAAAGGCGTAATCGAGGTCACCCCAGCCACCTGAAAATTTAAACTAAAAGTAAGAGCCAAGGAAGAGCGAATGGGACTGAAAAGGCGGGAATTTTTGCAACGAGCCGGCAGCTTGCTGGCAGGTTTGGGAATGAGTGAAGCATTGCTGGGGCGAATGGGCGATCGCTACTATCAAGCCCTGGCACAGCCAAACGCTCGGAAGTTGGCGCTGCTCGTTGGCATTAACCAGTATGGCACCGGCAACACCCTCAACGGCTGTGTAACGGATGTGGATCTGCAACGAGAACTGCTCATTCACCGCTTTGGCTTCCAACCGGCAGATGTTTTGACGCTCACCGACAGTCTCGCCACTCGCAATAATATTGAAAATGCCTTCGTCAGCCATTTGAAGGAACAGGCAAGTGCTGATGATGTCGTGGTTTTCCACTTCAGCGGCTATGGGCGTCGCATTCATGCCGGCGGTGAGTCTGAACCGGCACCCAATTCAACGGCTAAACTCCAAAATTCTTTCGTGCCGGTCGATGGTATCCTTGGCTCCGATACCACCTTGGTTAATGATTTATTAGAAGAAACACTGCTGCTGCTCATACGCTCACTGCAAACAGAACGCGTTTTGGCAGTGCTCGATACCAGCTACACCTATCCCGGCAACGCCTTACAGGGAAATTTGCGGATTCGCTCTCGCCCAACCCCGATGGCAGATGCAACCGACTCTGATGAACTGAATTTTCAGCAACAACTGCGGGAAGGAATGACTCAAAAACGCGCCTCTGGGGTGCCTGGAGTGATTCTGACAGCAGCCGCACCCGACCGGCAAGCGGCTGAGATGCAGTGGAATGGATTTAGCGCCGGCTTATTTACTTACGCCCTTACCCAAAGTTTGTGGGGGGCAACACCGGCAACCACGCTAAACTTCAACCTGCAACGGGCAGCCTGCACCCTCAAGCAACTGGCAGGGAAAGATCAGCAGCCCCAAATCCTTCACGAAACCAGCAAAAAAAATACGTTACCAGTGCCGGTGTCCCCAGTTGGGGCAGATGGGGCGGTGATGTCGGTGGCGGATGATGGTAAAACCGCTCAGGTGTGGTTGGCAGGACTGCCGGCACGGGTTTTAGAATCTTATGGCGTCAATTCTCTGCTGAGAATCGTTCCCCAAGAACCGGCAGCCGGAGAAAATGCCACGTTGCTCCAAACTCGCTCTCGCAGCGGTTTGACGGCGCAAGCCCAACTTTTATCAGCGAATGGGGCGGCTGTTACGCCCCTAAAGGTGGGACAGTTCGTTCAAGAAGCCGTCCGAGTGTTGCCGCGAAATATCACCTTGACGGTGGCTTTAGAAGCCGGTTTAGACAGAATCGAGCGGGTGGATGCAACGAGCGCTTTTTCCACGATTTCTCATGTCTCGGCGGTGGTGGCGGGTGAACAACCGGCTGATTGTTTATTTGGGCGCGTGCGAGAAACTTTACTCGCCCAAACCCCAACATCTGCTTTACCCACCCTCGCACAAGGCAGCTACGGCTTGTTTTCCTTGGCGCAAGATTTAATTCCCAATACAATCGGCGAAGGTGGGGAAGCCGTGAAGGCAGCGGTGCGCCGGTTAACGCCACAACTACAAACGCTTTTGGCAGCTAAGTTATGGCGCTTAACCGCAAATGAAGGATCTTCTCGTTTGGGGATTACAGCCACTCTCGAACAGGTGGAGGGCACTGAACAACGGGTACTGCTTGAACGCCAAACCTTGCGAGAACAAAGCAATAAAGCAACACACCGCGCGGCTCACCAGGACGCAGATTTAGGCGTTTTGAATTTATCTGCCGGCAGCCGTATCCAGTACCGGCTGAGAAATGACAGTGATCGCCCGGTTTATTATATTCTGCTGGGTTTAGATCACCGGGGACGAGCCTATGCCGGCGGTGTTTGCGAAGCCGTTGCGCTTTGTGCTGTCCAGCCTGCCGGTTCTACAGAAGTTGCTCAAACCCAACCGGCTGTGCAGCAAAATGCGATCGCCCCAGGAGAAAGCGTGACAATTCCCTCGGCTGCGTCTCAGTCTGCCTGGATCGTGCGCGGTGCCGGTGGGATGACGGAAGCGCAAGTGATTTGCTCGACTTCTCCCTTCACTCGGACAAGTGCGGCGCTGGCAGCGGCAATGCCTTCAAGGGGAGAAGCTCAGCCTATTGGTGTGCTGTCAAATCCTTTGCCGGTGGCGCAAGCACTTTTGCAAGATTTACACGAAGCGAGTGCCGGCAGTGCTCAACTGGCTGGGATATCAAGCGATGCGTTTGCTTTTGATGTGAATGCTTGGGCGACGCTGAGTTTTATTTACCAGGTGGTTTAAGGTGGAGAAGGTTGTTATCTCTAAATAAGATGGGAAAGTTGCCGGCATTATGGAATCTGAATTTTTGAGGCCGGCAGGAAACAATTTAGAATAAGGAAAGGTTCGAGAAGTTAGGTCTCAATCTTTTTTTGCCCTATTTAATCTTCAAAATTAAACCCTTGAATTATGTCTTCTCAATGGAATAACTTTTTGCAAAATCTCGGACAGTGGCAAGGTTCATTTACTCAACTTTCCCCTGCCGGTGAACTGATCAATATGACTCCCAGCGTGCTTTTTTTAGAAGGGTTAGAGGATAACCAAAAAGTTCGCCTCAGACTGCGCCGGTTTGCTCCAGATTCTGGAGGTTTAGAGGAAACCAATGTTCAGGAGATGGTGCGGGAGTATAGTTCTCTAGGGCGAGATATTTTGTTTTTTGAGAATGGAGCATTTTCTCAAGGCAGCATCCAATTAGCACCTTACGCGGAATTTGGGGCAGAATTTGGGTTTATTGCTAATAACAATCGGCTGCGCTTAGTGCAGTTATTTAACCAGGATGGCAAGCTGGATAAATTGACGCTAATCCGGGAAATGCGGGCGGGGACAGAGGTTGTAGAACGCCCTCCTTTGACTTTAGATCAATTGCTGGGAGAATGGCAGGGAGAGGCGCACACGCTTTATCCCGATTGGCGTTCACCCGATCAATTTTCAACGACGTTGAGATTACAAAAAGACGGTGCTGATCGTGTGGTGCAACAACTGAGTTTTGGTGCCGGCGCAGGTATCCAGGGTTTTACTTCTAAAGGTCGAGTTGAAGGGAAAACTATCCTTTTTGATGAAGGTTCTGTGCCGGTGCAAGTGTTGATGTTACCCGATGGCGCGTCTTCTACTTGTCTTCAATCTGTTCAACTGCGTCAGTCGTTCTTTTTAGAAGCCGGTTGGTTAATTCAGCCGGATTTGCGTCAGCGTTTAATTCGCCGCTACAGTGATAAGGGTGAATGGGTGAGTTTGACGCTAGTTACTGAGCGGAAAATTAATTAAAATTGTAAAAGTTTAAATTCAACCACTGATAAACACAGATAAACACAGATAATTTATTCGTGTTGAATTATCTCTAGTCATTGATGCAGATGGTTGCTAAGTGAGGAACACAACATGGTTCAATTAGTCCCACAACTTCTTACCAGCGATGAATTTATTAAACGATACGGCGAGGATGATCGCTATGAATTAATTGATGGCGAATTAATTAATATAGAACCAACAGGATTACACGAGCAAGTCGCTGCGATGATTGGGCGAAAGCTAAATGTGGAGATTGAGCGCTAGAATACTGCTTATTTTATTCCCTATCGATGTCTTATTAAACTATTAGGAACAGAGACGGCTTTTCGTCCTGATGTCATTGTTTTAGACCAATCTCAACTGGTAAATGAACCTTTATGGAAACAGGAGCCGGTAATTACATTAGGCGCTTCAATCAAACTTGTGGTTGAAGTTGTAAGTACAAACTGGCAGAATGATTACGCCCGAACGGTTGAGGACTAGGCAATTTTAGGGGTTCCTGAATATTGGATTGTGGACTATCTGGGTGTTGGCGGCAGAGAGTATATTGGCAAACCTAAACAGCCGGCAATTACAATTTGTACCTTGGTTGAGGATGAATATCAAAAGCAATTATTTCGGGGAAACGATTTGCTCGTGTCTTCAATTTTCCCAGAATTACGACTAACGGCTCAAGAAATTTTTGTAGCCGTAAATTAGGAAACTTGCTCAGTTATTTTCTGAAAGTTTCTTATTCATTAATTGCATTTTTATTTTCTCTGCTTAGAAAAAGTTACAAGTTTAAATTACTGAAAAGAACACTGGCGTCGCACAGCTTTTTGGAGCAGGGGTTCATACTCTTGTTCGCTAACGGTATAGGCTCCAAATCGTTCTAAATGGGGGTTCATCATTTGCGCGTCAAATAATAGGAACTGTTGCGTTTGCAGGTGTTCGACTAATTTGACCATTGCGACTTTTGAGCCTTCGGGAATTCTATAAAACATGGATTCTCCAATAAAAGCTCCCCCGATAGCAATTCCTAAAATGCCGCCGGCTAGTTCATCTCCTTGCCAGGTTTCAAAACTATAAGCCCAGCCGGCTTGATACAATTCCCAGTAAATCTCTTGCAGTTGTGAGGAAATCCAGGTTGTTTCTCGGTTAGCACAACCGGCGATCACGCCCTGAAAATCGCGGTTAATGGCTGCTGTAAAGCGTTCTTGATTGAGAAAGCGTTGCAATGAACGGGGGTAGCGAAAACGCCCATCTAGGGGAATTAACGCTCGTTGCCGGCTGGAATACCACCCCAAGCTACCATCTTCCCCATCATTGGCCATCAGGAAGTAGCCTTGAGCGTACCCCTGGATAATCGCAGGAATATCAAATTTCATCAGAGAAGCTGGGCAAAGGTTTAGACAGTTGCCCGACAATTTTATGTAGGATCGCCAACTGTGGCAAGTTGTTTACTGAGCCGGTGTCAACCTAAGATGGTTAGAAACAGCTGCCATATTTAGAGCTAATGTCTGAGCCGATTTCACCGATCACGTTACCTCCCGTTCAAAATCCTCATCAGGAAGGCGAATGGTTGCAAACTGCTTTGCATAAATGGCTAGACGAACAGTTTATCCCAGAGCCGGTCAATCAGGAGATCGCCCAAAGAGCTGCCCAAATTTTCGTCCGACAGCGAATGGAAGGCGAGAATGATGTGGGTTCTCTCGTGATCGCTCTCGTTACCGAAATGCAAGCGTTTGATTTTTCTAAAAGCTTTTATGGAGAGTTTGCCGTTGCCAACGCGGTTAGCGACTTACTACTAGAGAGTTTGGGAATCAATCGATGCTGCGGACAGTAAGATTTTAGATTTTAGATTTTAGCGTTTCCATGCAAAATCTAAAATCCAAAATCCGATAACGACTACCAGCTGGACTTAACCACGCCCGGTAGCAATCCTGTGTGAGCCATTTCTCGAATAACGTGGCGAGACAAGCCAAAGTCACGATAGTAACCTCTGGAGCGACCTGTGAGCCAGCAACGATTGCGGAGCCGGGTAGGAGCGCTGTTACGCGGCAGCTGTTGCAGTTGCCGGTGAACTTCTATTTTGGCTGCCGGCGTCGTGGCATTGGCAAACTCTTCTTTTAACTCTTCTCGTCTATCAGCGTACTTATCCACTAGACGCTGGCGTTTCTTTTCCCGCTCAATCATGCTCTTCTTGGCCATGAACGATTCTCTTATCCCCAAATAAAGACACTATTTCCCATTGTATCTGATCGAGCTTGAGCCGGCCAAGAGCTATCGGTGTACTTAACAGATTTGTATATTAAGTCAAACGCTTCAGGCACTCCCAACACCGGCATCAACAACACCGGCATCAACATCTGCCGGCATCAAGGGTTGAGGGAGATTCGCAGAAGGGCACAGATCCGCAAGGGCGCAGGCATCGCACAAAGGTTTGCGGGCATTACAAATCGCACGTCCGTGATAAATTAGCCGAATTGACCAATTTTCCCAATCTTCCTGGGGCAGTAGACGAATTAAATCTCGCTCGACGCGCACCGCATCGGTGTGTTCAGTCAAGCCCAACCGGCGGCTGAGCCGGCTGACGTGGGTATCCACCGTAACGCCTTGATTGATGCCGTAGGCATGGGCTAAAACCACATTGGCGGTTTTTCTGGCAACTCCCGGCAACTCCAGCAGCAGTTCCATCCGCTTCGGCACTTTACCTTGAAATTTTTCTCCGATCATGCGACAAGCGCCCTTAATATTTTTGGCCTTGTTGCGATAGAAGCCGGTGGAACGTACTAAAGTTTCGAGTTCTTCTAAATCCGCACCGGCAAAGGCGGGTGCATCAGGAAACCGGCTAAATAGTGCCGGTGTCACCTTATTCACCCGCTCATCTGTGCATTGTGCGGAGAGGATCGTTGCCACCAGCAACTGCACCGGCGTCTCATAATTAAGCGTGCATTTGGCATCTGGATAAAGACGCTTTAAGCGAATCAAAATTTCGAGCGCCCGTTGCTGAGTGGCTGACCATTTACGTGTGATGCTCATGGGTAGGGAAGTGGATATTACCAATTAATTGCTTATTGGAATAGCCTCTGAATTACCTCTAGCTGAGTCGTATCGCGGATAATCAGAAAAATGCCTAAACCTAAGAGCAGCATTAATCCGGTCTGCATGACTCCATCTTGAATGTGGGTGGGCAGTGGTTTACCACGCATTGCTTCAATCAGCAAAAACGCTAATTGTCCGCCATCGAGTGCCGGCAGGGGCAACGTATTGATCACAGCCAAGTTAATGCTGATAATTGCCGCAAACAGAAACAAGTTAGCCGAGTCTGATTGGGCAACTTTAGCACCTTGCTCGACAATCTTCACCGGCCCTGCGATTTGACCAACAGTGTCGCCAAAGTTGGTAATTAACTGGTAAAACCCTTGAACGGTTCCCACGAAAATCGCCTCAAACCGATTTGCGGCAAGGCTAAACACCTCGCCAATGCCTTTGGAGGGCCGGTATTTGACGGTGCCACTGGGGGCCAATTGCACACCGATGCGACCTGTTCCATCTGCGCTGGCGACTGGTGTTACCCTAACAGGGAACGTTTCGGTGTCACGCTGAATTGTTAATTTCAGGGGTTGGTTCGGATGCGATTCGATCGCCTGTTTTAAGGCTGGGATTGCCTGCTCGGAGGCCCCCAATTCCTTGCCATCGATTGCGAGAATGATATCGCCTGATTTAATGCCGGCAACGGCTGCGGCAGAGTCCTGCGAAACAACTTGGGGCACTAAAACCCCTGGTTGATAGTTAATTCCATCCGGCACCCCAAAACCGCCGAACTGAAGAACCAACACTAGATAGGCAAAGATCAAATTGGCAATGACCCCGGCACTAATCACAATTGCTCGATCTAAAACAGGCCGATTGCGTAACAGATTAGGGTCATTTTCAGGGATGTTGCTGGCTTCAGGGTCATCATCAGGGAAACCCACATAGCCTCCCAAAGGAAACGCCCGAAGCGCATACTCTGTTTCTGGCCCTTGATATTTCCACAAAACCGGGCCAAACCCGATGGAAAAGCGGTTGACATGAATGCCTTGAAGCCGAGCTGCCATAAAGTGGCCTAGTTCGTGTACCACTATTAGGAGGGCTAGGACTGCGATCGCTGCGAAGACTGGCATGAAGTAATAAGAGTGAAATTCCGGGCTTGACTTTTTTCTATTCTACGTTGTGGGGAAGCTACAGCGCCGCACCAAGCTCTAGGATATGCCGGCGTAAATACCCCTCAAATTGAGCTGCCTGGGTGCGTTGGGGCGCATTCCTTTGACTTGTCATCGCCAGCGTCTTTGCTAGCATTGTGGGGATTTTGTCGCTCTCTGCGGCTCTTATCTAGTCTCCACACAGTTTTTATGAAGAAAATCCCTAGCTTTAAGATTAAGCCTTGTCAAATTTTTAAGTGGCTTATTCAACTGTTAGTTTCCGCTTACTTAGTATTCATTATCTGCTATTTTATTTTCAGATTTTTATTTTGGGACAGTTTTTGGGTCGTTGCGTTTGTCAGCATTGGGATTCCTTTAATTCTGTTGCCTCTTTTGATTTTACCATTTTGGTTCTTCTTTGTTAAAAAGCGCTGGTTTTTTATTCTTTCCTCTATTGCTTGTCTTTTGCTATTAAGCTGGTTACATTTAACATATTTTTCTCCCGAACCTGTCAAGATTACCGCCTCCCAGCCTTCACTCAAGATTTTATCTTTCAATTGTTATTGGAATAATACAACTCCCCAAGCTTTAATTAAGTTAGTTGAGCAACATAAACCCGATTTATTATTTTTGCAAGAAACAAATGCAGCTCACGCCAAGAAAGCATTTCCTACTTTAAAAGTTTCTTATCCCTATCATGTCGATGCGCCAACTATCAGCTTTTTCAGTAAATATCCCATCCAATTCGCTGAACGGCTTAACCTAGCGGGACATAAACAAGTTCAGCAACGAGCAATTATTCGAGTAAATCAGCAAGATGTCATGATTTACCACATTCAAGTCACAGCGCCTTGGATTCGTCCCCGCAAATTCTTTTCATTATTCTCTGTGCCAACTTATGTTTATTACGATAGAACGAAAGAAATTAAAGATTTAGTGGAACGACTTCAGAAAGAAAGCCTGCCAATGATTGTTGCCGGCGATTTTAATATGACGGATCAATCTCAGGATTACGATTCAGTCAAGAAAGTCCTCAAAGATGCGTTTTTAGCTTCTGGATTTGGTTTTGGCTTTACATGGCCACATGGTTGGGATGTTGGCCTTATCTTGAAAAAGTTTCACTGGAAATTAAATTTCCCCTTAGTTAGAATTGACTATGTTTGGTATTCAAAGCATTGGAGTTCTCAACACAGCAAAGTTTTACCGGCTGTCGGTTCCGATCACCTGCCGGTGGAGACTTATCTCTACTTGAAGACAAACCCCTAAATTGGCCAAAACAGTCAAGGTTGCAGAATTGCTATTATAAGCGAAGCGGGTTCTCTGCCTCATCACTGAACCAGCCCCTAAAAAATTGAGGTAAAATATCCACAATTCCTAAACGTAACTAAAGATGAATCAAGCTAACTATCAACTTTCCCTAAATTTTGAGCAAGTTTTAGCCTTGGTCAAACAACTGCCTTATGCAGAAAAATTACAATTAAGTCAAGAACTTGAAAAAGAAACATTAAACAATAAATTAACAGAACTTTTAGAATTGTTCAGAACCGATGAACTCTCCTTAGAAACGATTGAGCAAGAAGTGGAGGCAGTCCGAACAGAAATTTATGCCAGAAAGACAACCCATTAAAGTAATTATAGACACCAATCTTTGGATTAGCTTTTTGATTGGAAAACAATTAGTTAATCTCCAAGAATTAATGGTTAATAAAACCATTCAAGTTGTTTTTTGCGAACAAATTTTAGAAGAAATCAATCTTGTTACCCAAAGACCTAAACTACAAAAATATTTTCCTAGAACGAAAGTACAGGAATTAATTGAATTGTTGAAGGTAATCGGCTTATGTATAGAAATCAGCTCAGAAGTCTCTATTTGTAGAGATGCAAAAGATAATTATTTGTTGGCTTTAGCTAAAGACAGTCAAGCTAATTTTTTGATGACTGGCGATCAGGATTTATTAATTTTGGTGACTTTTGAAAATACAGAGATTGTAACGTATCAAGATTTTTTAGGCAAAATCAAGGAATAGACTCCTAAAGTAGGAGAAACATCCCATCCTCATCTTCTAGCTTTCATGTTTGTGTTGATCAAGGTTGAAGCATGAGCGAATAGATATTTGGGAACAATAGACACAAAATTGATATTTTAAAATGATTTTCCCATAAAAAAAGGAGGCAAAACCTCCTAATTTTTCCAAGCTGAGCCTGGTAATGAAATAATATCAAGGGAATCTTACAGCACTTCACGATGCAGGTAAGGTTGCAAGACTTCTGGGATGCGAATCGTGCCGTCTGGTTGCTGATAGTTTTCCAGAATTGCAGACATTGTACGCCCAACTGCTAAACCGGAACCGTTAAGCGTGTGGAGAAATTGAGTGCCTTTTTTACCGGCTTCCTTAAAACGAATACCGGCACGTCTGGCTTGGAAGTCCCAGCAATTAGAACAACTGGAAATTTCACGGTATTTGCCGGCAGAAGGCAACCACACTTCTAAGTCATAGCATCTTGCTGCCGAGAAACCGATATCCCCACTGCACAACTCTAAAACCCGGTAAGGTAGTTTTAAGGCTTGCAAAATTGCTTCAGCATTCCGCACAAGGCTTTGATGTTCTTCCTCAGAAGTGTCAGGGTGAACAAATTTCACCAGTTCAACTTTATTGAATTGATGCAATCTGATCAATCCCCGCGTATCCTTGCCATAGCTGCCGGCTTCCCGGCGAAAACAGGGTGTATAGGCACAGTGATAAATCGGCAACTCTTCTGCTGTGAGAATTTCATCCCGATAAAGATTTGTCATCGGCACTTCAGAAGTGGGGACTAACCATAAATCATCGTTAGCACATTTAAAGCTTTCATCCGCAAATTTAGGTAATTGTCCGGTGCCGGTAAGCGCGTCAGAATTAACCAAAACCGGCGGCATTACTTCAACATAGCCGGCTTTAATTTGCGTATCTAGCATAAAACTAATTAGCGCCCGTTCCAAAGCCGCGCCGGCACCAATCAGCGTCACAAATCGGCTTTGCGCGACTTTTACCGAACGCTCAAAATTGAGAATTCCTAACTTCTCCCCAATTTCCCAATGAGGCAAAATATTTGCGTTTTGAGGGATATATTCATCACCCCACCGGCGCACTTCTACATTTTCTTCCTCACTTTTGCCTATCGGCGTTGACTCGCTAGGTAAGTTGGGAAAAGATAGCAGTTGAGCGCTTATTTCTGCTATTAAGTGTTTTGCCTGCGGTTCAAATTCTCCCACCTGGGTTTTAATTTCGTTGCCTTCTTCTTTTAAGGCGACAATTTCAGGATCGTTGGGTTTGGCACCGGCTTTCATTTTTTGCCCAACCAATTTGCCAATTTCATTGCTACGAGCATTCAGCTGCGATAGTTTTGTTTCCAGTTCTCGCTGCTGTGCGTCTAGCTGCAAAATCGGCTGTAAATCGTAATTTCCGCCGCGCCGGTTGAGGCGATCCTGAACAGCTTGTGGATTTTCCCGAATTTGCTTTATATCAAGCACAAATTTTTCCCAACTCGTCTCGTTTCTCTAACATTCTGCCTGCAGCGCAACTGCAAATATCGCCCGGTTTTGGTGCCAGACGTCAGTTGTTGCCAGTACATTAAAATATGTTATCGCGCATTCGTCAGAGAGTGCCTAATTATAGCAGTAGCAATAAACCGGCCTCACCGGCATCCCTTAATTAAGCCGAGAAACAGTTAAGGAATAATCCAGGTAAGTCTCGCAAGCTTCTGTTGAGCCGGTTACAGGTGCCGCCCTTTCCGGATCAGCGGTACAAGCGAGGGGAATATGACCCTCCGCCGCTAATAACCCGGAAGTGGGATCTAAACCCACCCAGCCGGCTCCAGGCAAGTAAACCTCCGCCCAAGCGTGCAGCGCGGCACTATCGACTTTTGGCCCATCTGGCGGATTCCCGTCAGGCACTAACTGAATGAGATAGCCGGATACAAACCGCGCCGCAAGCCCACAATGACGCAAAATTTGTACTAACAACCAACCGCTGTCTCGGCAGGAACCCATTTTTTTGCTCAGGGTTTCTTCACACGATTGAATACCAGGTTCTAAGCGTAGAGAATAGGTGATTTCTTGTTTTAAACGCTGGTTGAGCGAGACAATAAAATCGGTGATTGCTGTTTCTTGCCGGCTAATGGTTGCGATCCATTCTTGTAATAATGGCCCGGATTCTGCTATCTCTAAAAATGGAATCAGTTCTTTTGCCAGTTGCCGATCATAAGTGAAGGGATAAAGTTCGGCATCCGGTTCTACCAAGAAATTAAATGGGTTGATAGATTGAATTTCTGCAATTAGATCAACTTCTAGTTTTATTTCAGTCGTTGCTTGCGGAAATATTAGCCGCGCTAAAAAGTTTCCGTAAGGGTCTTGTTGCCAATAGAGGCTGTGTTCTGGGGTATGAACTTTAAACGCATAATTTTTCACCGGCATATAACAACGAGGTGCCGGTCGCAGCCGCACGATATGCGGCCCTAAGAACACAGGTCGCTCAAATCGATAGGCGGTTAAATGATTTAGAGCAACCTTAATAGACATAAAATAAAAAACGTTAGATTTCAGATTCTAAAGTTTAATTTAGCCCAAATTGTTACCTCAGTGATCAACTGATTCCTGAGAATCTGCCTATCTAAAATTAAACCAAGCCGTGTCCGCAGTTAGCGCAGAAACGATCACTCGAACTGACGCCGGTGCCACATTGGGAACAAAAGCGCTTGCCGGCATCCCCTGCTGCTGATTTTCCCATACTCATTTGCATATCACCCATCCGCATCTCCATCGGTTTCATCCCCATCTCCATGTTTCCCATGTTCATCGGTTCCATTGGCTTCATCGGTTCCATCGGCTTCATCGATTCCACCGGCTGCTGGGTTGAAGCTTCTGCCGGCTGCATCGGCAACGCTTCCGCCTCGGTTAAAGCCGGTGCCGCACTCATCAACCCCATACTGTTGCCTTGTATTTTGACAAATCGATCACCTTGTGATGTCGTTAATTGCAATACAAAGCCGGCAGAGGTGCGGAACAAAACTGGGGGTGAAGTCCAAGTGCCGGTGGTGAAGCTAGTGCGCTGACTTTGCTGCTGTCCAGATCCACTGCTCATCAGAGAGATCGCCGTCTGCTCTCCCTGATTGTCGATGATAATCTGTTGGCCGGCGTCTAAGTTGCATTGATAAGCCATGATGGTGCCTGATGTCAAGTAAAATTCGCTGGTTCCATCATTTTAAGTGAGTTTTCAGAAACTGGAGTTGCGAATGGGAGCCGGTTCTGGTGTTTCTCCTTTCACTCAACAGGCTGGAAACTCGAAGACTATTGATTGCTGTTTATGCTTGGTGGTGCGATCACGAAGCGTGCGGTAGGCAATCGCTATCTGTGCAAGTATCGCACTGTTGCATTCTCGGCCAAGGAAATGTAATGCATAATCTTAATTCTGCTTTGCTTAATACTGATGAATGCCAATAGTATGAGCTTGGATTTTTATCTAATGCTAAGAAGATCCTCAAACAATAGTCGCTCTAATGCTGATCTCGGTTAATCCATTTAGGGAGCGTAGGTACTTCAAATTGAGCTAGTTTTTTAATTAATTCCACTGGCTCTTCTTCTTGCAGAATAATTGCTCTGTGTTCAGAACGAATAAACTTCTCTTCCATTGCGTGGTCAAGAAAAGAAAGTAGCCTGTCATAGAAACCCTCAACATTTAAGAGTCCACAGGCTTTCCTATGAAATCCAAGTTGAGTCCAAGTTGCAACTTCACAAAATTCCTCTAATGTTCCTAATCCACCCGGCAGAGCAATAAATGCATCTGACAGATCAGCCATTAGTGATTTACGCTCGTGCATCGATCCAACGACCCGAAGATCGCTTAATCCAGTGTGTGCAACTTCCTTATCTACCAATGCTTGCGGAATTACCCCAATTACTTTTCCACCAGCAGCAAGCATAAAATCAGCTACAGCGCCCATCAACCCTACGTTGCCCCCACCATAAACAAGGGCAATTTCACGCTTTGCCATTTCAACACATAGGCTTTGTGCGACCTCAAGGTAACTATCGCGAACACCAAAGTTTGAGCCGCAATAAACACAAATACTTTTCATCAACTTTTGTCGATTTTCTAAATATTCCCATCATTCCTTAGAAATCAAAGGTTTGTCCAGTTAAAAAATGTTCAATTTTGTCGGTTATTTTCCTTATTCTCACTTTAAGTAAATAAATTTTGTACGAAAATGTACTAGAATGTACTAAAAAGTTAGTTGAATGTGAGTTACAAATATAAAATAATCACATTCGCTTGGATTCATGAATCTTAAAGAAATATTAAGTCTCGTTGATCACATAGTATTTACAAAAACCGGCCAGCACCTTAACGATTTACAACAAGCGGTACTGCGAGGAACTATACAACGCGACACCTATAAAAAAATAGCTAAAGATTTTGATTGTTCGGAAAGTAATATTAGGCAAGTGGGTTCACAATTATGGCAGATACTTTCCGAAAAGTTAGGTGAAGAAGTTAGTAAAACAAATTTACGAGCAGCAATGGAGAGGTTGCACATCTCTAATATTTTAAACTTTGAACAAGAGGTTATAGTGAGCAGTAGTTTCAACATTTGTAGAGAAAATTTATACACACAAAGCATAGAATACTCAAGCTCGTTCAATAAAGAAATATCTAACACCCAACACCTTCAGACTCTACGTCACGATTTAAGTGAGATGCCGGCATTGGGTGATTTCTATGATCGTACTTCTGAACTTGAAACCCTCAAAACCTGGATTTTAGAACAACGCTGTCGTTTAATAATGCTCACCGGCATCACCGGCATCGGCAAAACCACACTAGCTGTGCAACTCGTTCAACAAATTAAAGATGAGTTTGAGTACGTGGTTTGGTGCAATCTAGAAGCATCCCCTACTTTCGCTGAATTTGAAGCGAACTTGATACAGTTTTTTTCAGACTCGGAAAAGCTAGATTCGCCGGCACCTAGCCAAAAACCCTTATCATTGATTAAATATTTACAAAAATATCGCTGTTTAGTCGTCTTAGATGACATTCACAACCTTTTCAATAGCGGCGAATTGGCAGGTAAATATAAACCAGGATACGAAGAATATCGCTCTTTATTCAAACAGATAGAAAAATTATCCCATCAAAGTAGTTTTCTTGTAATTGGTTGGGAGCAACCGAGAGAAATCACTCAAGTGAAAAGCCAAAATACTCCCACTCGTACCTTACAACTTCATGGTTTAGGTATGGCTGCCGGCCAGGAAATCCTAAAAGATTATGGTTTAGAAGAAATCGACAACTACTCAGCACTTATTCACCGCTACCAAGGCAATCCTTTATGGTTAAAAAGTGTGGCAACTCTGATTCAAGAATTGGGGGGAGGCGTAACTGGCCTACTAGCAGATGATACCATATTATTACCAGAAGATTTGAAGGATATTTTACAACAACAGTGTGATCGCCTATCTGAACTGGAAAAACAAGTTCTATGCTTATTGGCAAGAGAAAAGGAGGCGATCAACCTGGCAAAATTGCTAGAAAATGGCAGAATTCCACCGGCAGACTTACTAAACGCACTGCAATCTTTATCGCGGCGGTGCTTGATAGAACAACAAGCAAATTTTTACCGACTTCTACCAGTTGTAAAGCAGTATGTGATTACAGTGATGGATGTTTAATGCTCTGGCGTATTTTAACCGGCAGCTCAGTTTCCGGTAATTATTTTCTCGATTACATACACTCCAAAAACTTTTTAAATCAATCGGCAGCTATTTATTTGCCGGCACAATGGGAATTTCTATTAAAAACTCCGCTCCCTGACCGGCTTGTGAAATACACTTCAACTGACCGCCATGCTTCTCGATAATTTGATAGCTGATCGACATTCCTAAACCCGTACCAGAACCGACAGGTTTTGTGGTAAAAAACGGATCGAATAATCGGGATTGTACCTCCTGGGTTAGACCAATTCCACTGTCAGCAATGCGGATGACAACGAATTGTTTCTTGTTTACTGTTGAGTTTTCCGACTCAGCATTAAGGGATAAATTCTTAACCACCTCAGTGCAAATCCGAATGGTACTGGGATTGTTTTCGATTTCTTCAATTGAGCGCTGTCTGTTCAACTCATCAATCGCATCAATGGCATTCGTGAGGATATTCATAAACACCTGATTCATCTGACCGGCATAACATTCCACCAGTGGTAAATTGCCGTATTCTTTAATAACTTTGACACCCGGACGATCCGGCTTAGCTTTCAAGCGATTTTGCAAGATCATCAGCGTGTTATCAAGACCTTCGTGAATATCCACCTGCTTCATGTCCGCTTCATCCAGACGGGAGAAGTTTCGCAAGCTCAGGACAATATTGCGGATGCGCTCAGTTCCGACCTTCATCGAAGAAAGCAATTTAGGAAAGTCTTCGATTAAAAAATCGAGTTCAAACGTTTCAATTTCGGCTTGGATTGCCGGCACCGGCTCTGGATAATATTGCTGGTAAAGCTCGATTAGATGCAGCAGTTCTTCCGCATACTGATTCGCGTGAGTGATATTGCCATGAATAAAATTAACCGGATTATTAATTTCATGCGCCACACCGGCAACCATCTGGCCTAAACTCGACATTTTTTCACTCTGAATCAGTTGAGTTTGGGTTGATCTCAGTTCCTTGATCGCTTGCTCCAACTGTTCAGCTCTGGCACAGCTTTCAGCATAAAGTTCGGCTTGATCGATGGCAATCTCCAGTTGGGCGGTTACTGCCTGTAGCAGTTCCACTTCCCACTCCCTCCAAGGTCGCACCTCGCTTTCCTGAGCACAGCTAAACAAGCCAATCTCACCACTAAGAGTTTGAATGGGCAGCATAATCAGCGATTTCGCCCCCCAAACCTGGAAATAGTCACGCTCTGTAGGATCGAGGGAATTTAGAGTATCATCAACCCGAATAATCTGGAGATTGATCATCCGCTCGATAATGGGATCTGCTGGGTTGATCGGGTATGTCCCTAAAAAGCTAGGCAAATGGGGTAAACTTGCTTCTTTCGTGATCTCCCAAGTTCCCCCGGCAACTCCCGCACCACCAGCAGTAAGCCGGCACCAAGTGAAACTACAGCGATCAAGCTGTAACAGGTTGCGAATTTCTTGTACCCCAGTTTCCAAAATGGTCTCTAAATCCAGGGAATTACGGATTTGATTGACGAGCCGATTCAGCAAGTTTTCCCGCAGCGCTTGCTCCCGCAGGCGTTCTTGCGCTTGCTTGTCCGCCGTAATGTTACGACAAACAACGACACCGCCCCTGAGTGTGCCGGCTTCATCCTTAAGCGGTCTGCCGCTGATTTTCACCCAAACACCCTCCGGCTGCTCCGGATGACGGACAAACACTTCCGCACTGTCAAGGGCTTCTCCTTGGATCGCCCGTGTCAGAGGCAAATCTGCCGGCGGAAAGGGAGTCCGGCGATCCGCTAAAAACAGACCGTACTGTTCCGACCATTCGTCAGGAGTGGTATTAGTGGCACCCAAACCGAATATTTCCTCGGCAGCGGGGTTGAAGATCACAAATTTCCCAGTTTCATCGGCAACAATGACGCCTTCGCCCATGCTATCGAGTACCAGTTGCAAAATGCCGGTTTTTTGCCTGAGTTCTGCCTCAGAACGCGCCAACTCTGCGGCTGTCTCTCGTAAGGCTGCTTCCGCTTGTTTGCCCTCGTGAATGTCAGAACAGATGCCAACCCATTCGCGGATGCTACCGTCTTCTGCTAAGACAGGAACACCCCTGGCACAAAAGTAGCGATAGCTGCCATCCATCCCCCGGATGCGATACTCGGTTTCATAAAGACTTTTGGTGTGAACTGCGTTTTGCCAAACCTGTCCCGATCTGTGCCGCTCCTCTGGATGAAGCGCATCCACCCAACCTAAACCTTTAACTTCTTCTACACTTTGACCTGTGTAAGCTCTCCAATCAGGGATATCAATCACCTGTCCTTCTGCATCTGTTGTCCAGACAATCTGCGAAGTTGCGACGATCAAAGAGCGATAGCGCTCCTCACTCTGGCGTATTGCGGCCTCTGCCTGCTTGCGGTCGGTGATATCAGCCGAGATGCCACAGATTGCATAAGGGACACCGGCAGTGTCGCAAAGCGGAAACTTGATCGAAATATATGTATGCAAACCATCGTCATGAAGCACCTCTTCTTCCGACTGCAAAGCAGTTCCAACTTCAAGAACCTGTTGATCGTTCGCCCGAAATGCCTCCGCCAACTCAACTGGGAAGATTTCGTAATCGTTTTTGCCTTTAATATGCTCGCGATCAAAGTGAAACAGGTTTTCATGCTGGCGATTAACCAGAAGATATCTACCTTCTAAATCCTTGACATACATACACAAGGGAGAGTTATCCAAAATCGCCTGTAGTCGCGCTTCGCTCTCTTTCAACGCTTCTTCTGCTTGCTTGCGATCGCTAATATCGCTTGAACTAATCGCGATGCCATCGCCGAGGGGAATAACTTGATGGCGAAGCCATGAGGCAGCGACTCCTGGCGCAGAGATGGGAAACTCTTCTTCTAAGGCAATGCCGGTTTCCACCACGCGCTTGTACTTGTCAAAAAAACCGTCGGTGCGATTGATGGGAAACAACTCGCATAGCTGAGCGCCAATCACTTCTTCCTTAGAGCGCGAAATTAACTTCGCACCTTGGGAGTTGAGATCGACGAATTTAAAATCAATAATATTTCCCGCTTCGTCGCGCACACTCTTAAAGACATAGAAAGCATCAAAACTTCCCTCAGCAGCCGCTCGGAACAGTGCTTCACTCTCCCGTAGTGCTGCTTCAACCTGCCGGCGCTCAGCCATTTCATTTTGCAATCGTTCAACTGCATTTTTTAAGGCTGCGGTACGCTCCTCGACACGGATTTCTAACTCTTCATTGGCTCTTTTAAGAGCATCCTCTGCGTGTTTGCGTTCGGTGACATCTTGCATCGCTACAACCGCACCCAATTTTTTGCCATTCCCATCAAAGATTGCTTGTCCACTGGCAAGTAGGGTACGGACTTTTCCGTGTTTTGGGGCAATGATCATTTCTGTATTCCGAACCATTTCTCCTTGCAAGGCTCGAAACAGGGGAATCTCTTCTTTTTGCATCGGTGTCTTCCCGTCAGAGCGATACAAATCAAAGTGGTGCGCCCATTCTTTCAAAAGAATCGGTTGTTCTGGCAACCCATGAAACTCTTGGGTGGCGTGATTAAATAAAGTTAAAATGCCATTGGCATCGCACGCAACAATTCCGTCTGCCAGGTTATTAAGCAATGCGTTTAAAAACTCTCGTTCTTTATTTAAAGCTTCTTCTGCTTGCTTGCGATCGCTAATGTCTCGCGAGATTCCTATAAGACCGATGATATTTCCTTGTGGGTCACGGTAGACGCTTTTTGTTGCTAGATACGTCCGCGTAATATTATCACTTCCTGTAACAACTTCCTCAAGGATCTGAGTTTGACCGGCTCTCATGATGTGGCGATCAGTTTCCCTAATTTGCCGCGCTGTTTCTGCCGGCAATATCTCTGTGTCATCCTTGCCAATCACTGCTTCCACAGAATCTTTGCCAAATATCTGAAGAAGGGCGCGGTTGAGCATTAAATATCGGCCCTGAAGATCCTTGATAAAGATGGGGTCTGGTGTTCCGTCCATCACAGCATATAAAAGGCTGTAACTTTTTTCTAACTCTTCTTTTGCTTGTTTTAAGGAGGCTTCTGCCTGCTTGGCGGCGGTGATGTCGCGGACAATGCTAATAACTTCTGATTCTTTGCTAACAACAATTCGCGCTTCGTAATCGTACGAGTTGCCATCAATTGTTATCTGATACTCAAAAATTTGAGGAACGCCAGTGCAGAGGGTTTGCTGAATGTAGTGCATTGTTTGCTCAGCCATCTGTGCCGGCAGCACTTCCCACACACTTTTACCGATAAATTCACTTGCCGGCACTAAAAGATTAAAGTCTTTTGCCGGCTTATATTCTAAATAAATACCTTCTTGACTAATACAAAAAATTGCATCGGGAATCGCATTCAGCAGCGCACGATGCTTGGCTTCGCTTTGCAAAAGTGCAGACTCAGCTTGCTTACGCTCTGTGATATCTTCAAAAGTTCCCAAGATGCCTACAACATTGCCTTCACTATCGTGCAGCGGCACTTTGCTCGTATCTAGGCATAATTGTTTGCCATCCCCTTGTTGCAAGCGTTCGATGATGTGATACTCAGCAGTATCTGTTTGCATAACTCGACCGTCGCATTCAAGGTAGAATTCAGCCTGTTCTTTTTTCCAGGGGAGATCCCAGTCTGTCTTGCCAACGATATTCTCTGGAGTGCCAACGTCGGCGACAATTGCAAAGTTGCGATTGCAACCTAAATATACTGAATTTCGATCTTTCCAAAAAATACATTGTGGGATGTTGTCCATGACAAGCTGCAACATTTGTTGTGATTTTTGCAGCTTTTCATCAATGTGCCGGCGTTCAGTAATTTCTGCTTCTAATTGCCGATTAGCCGCTTCTAGCTGTGCTGGGCTGGGCGCGTCAAGTGCTAAGGGGATGAGCGGTACTAAAAGAAATGCAAAGGCATAGGATGACCATGTCGCGTTGAGAAATTTGATCGTTCCTGAAACCCAGTAAACAGGATGCCACAGGGTGAAGACATCCATCAAGTGAATTGTCCCGCATCCACTAAAAACAAAAAATGTGCTGACAAGCAAAATGACAGTTTTAGTGGGTAAATCTTGCCGATTTCTGGTGAAGTAAACAATAGCACCAGCAACGAACAAGTAAGCAAGCGCTGTTAAGAGATCCGAGGCTAGATGAAGTGAAACTAGCCCTGGTTTCCAGAGATAGCAATGCCCGTGTGGAATAAATGGACTTGAGCTAAAAAATATTTGCAAAAATTCCTGCATATAAACTCTCTGTTTTTACCTCTTGTTGCCGGCAGCATTTCACCCTGCTTAAAATACCCAGAAACAGACTCCTATTAATCTGATTCCCCTATGAGCTTTAAGTTCTGATTGATCTTAAAAATCTAGCCTTAGATAGATTAAATTTAAGAGTAATTATATTCGCAAAAACTCATATGTGCCCTAAGAATGAAAAAATATTAAATTTTAATCTCTTGCTTAATACAAACAGTTGAAATTTGCAGAAAGCTCCCCTGGAACCGCTAAAGGCAAACTCAAAAACTAAACCAGATCCTTCACTTTTGAGTTTCCTATGTCAAAGGCGAGTTGCCCGTTAAGATTTTTTACACAATATAACACACTGCCTGATTACCAATCGTTGATTTGTTGACACACAAGCCTATTCATCAGTAAAATTACTGCCACAGATACCATATTATTCTTTTTTACAGTTACAGAGAAAGTACGGAAATTTAGGCTAAAAAAAGATATTTTAATAAATTTTTGTTAAAAAAATTGCCGCTTCTATCGCTCAGAAGCAGTGCAATTTTCTTGACAATTGAAAAGTTTCGCCCAGATGAAAATAAATTTTTATACTGATCGCGGACAATCACTCAGGGTTTTATCTCTTCGGCTTTTGCGTAATTGTGAATACCGGCCAACAATAGCTCAACTGAGAGGATGTTTGAAAAGTGTAGAATCGAACTCCCAAGCAACATCACCCTAACCCTGTCCTGTGGGAGAGGGAACCGGAAACTCTCTCTCCTCCACCTGGGGAATAAGGGTTATCTGTTTTGCGACTTTTCAAACATTCTCTGAGGCAGAGACGAAGGTGGCAGTATTATCGCGGTAATTCTACTCGCTCTCCGAAGCGCAGCAAGGTTTCCAGCGTCGCTAAGTGATTTTTCCAGGTTTGGACTTGGTAAGGATTTTCGGAGGAATACAAGCGCATCCAGCCATCAAATTCTGCTTGAAAACGGCTAAGCGATTGTTGAGCTGTGGCTAAATGACCGGCAGATGCTTCAGTTGCCAGTAGGTTTAAACTACTTTCCAGCGCTTGCGTTTTGGCGGTGAACTCACTTAACTGCGGTTCCGCTATTTTTAGCTGATTATTTGCCAGCAGAAAATCCCATTGCCTTTGCAATGTCTTAAATCGTCCGGCGGCAGTGGCGAAAGGCTGCCGATAGGGAACGGCTGCGGTACAGTTTGCGCCGGCACATCCTTGAGTACGGCTGAAAATGCCATGTAAACGGTTACTAATATTTTCTGCCGCAAACAAGGCATAACCCGGTGCCGGCAAATCCCGCAATGCCTGAATTTGATCCACTGCCACCACTTCAGGCAAATTCAGCAGCCGAATCGCCGGTAAAATCAAAGTTGCCCCCAGTGCCGGTGCGCTGTTGTTGACTCCAGCCGCTAAAGTCAGCCAAGGTGCAGCCAACTTTTGCAACCCGCCGGTATCCATTGCATAAGTCATTGGCACAACCAAATCCACATTTCCCTGATGCGCCCATTCTTCCCAATTCTGCTGGATTTTGTTGAGGCGTTCGTTGCGAGGCAAGGGAAATACCGCCGCTGAAACCATCACATTCGCACGCCGGCTGCGAATCAGTTTCGATGCCTCGGCAACAAAAGAGTCAATTTGGCGGATGCGGAACCCCGTCCACTGCCGCCACAATTCCGTATCGCTTGGCGAAATATCCGCTGGATCAACCCCTGCAAGTTGTCGAAATTGCTGACGTGCTGCTTTGCCATAGCCGTAGCTGCTGCCAAGCGCCGGATCTTGAAAGGGATAGCGAATGTAGTCTAGCTGCACCCCATCGACTTCGTACCGGCTGACAACTTCATCCAATAGCTTGAGCAAGTAGCGCCGTACTTCTGGATTTGCAGGGTCTAAAAACGGCTTCGTTTGTCCTGTGGGAATCATCTTGCCGCGATGATCGTAACCTGCCCAATCTGGATGGGCACTAATCAGTGGCCCTGGATAATCCGCCGGCTGGTTGAGCAGTACATTGTGACGCTGGTTGCCGGCAGCGAACACCCACACCCATGCGTGCAGTTCCATGCCTCGCTCATGGGCTAATTTCACCCCAGCAGCGAGGGGGTCCCACCGGCGCGTCTGTGGATTCTGTTCTGGAGCGACTTCAGAGGGATAAATGGGATAGCCGGCATTGACGGTTTCAAAGAAAATCGTATTAAAGCCTGCCGCTGCCAGCCGGTCAAAAACCGCAGCCAGTCCTCGCTCAGAGCCGGCTCTCACGATGGTGCCGCGATCTAACCAGATGGCGCGAATTTCTGGTTGAGCCACAGGCTGATCGGTCGGGTAATTTTCCCACAGCAGCCGTCGCGCCGCGACCCATTGTCGGCGAGCTTCGGTGTAATTCTTTTGTGCTAACAGTTGAGGAAATACTTGCAACACTTGCCGCGCCTCAACGATTGCTTTTTCCGCAGCCCCTTGATTTGTCGCAGGACGAGTGGCAGATTTATTGCCGGCTTCTGTCGGAGTTTCTGTGGCGAGATTTGCTGGAGTATTGGCTGCGCTGGCAGATAATAAGGCACTTTCAACTCGCCCTAAAAGTTCGGCGAGTTCCTGGCGCATAGCGTTACCTTGAGCGCTAGTGATGGTTTGGGAGTCGGGGTTGATTTCTTGTTGTGCCGGCACGACTTGATCTGCCGGATCGCTTTGTGCCGGCACGACTTGATCTGCTGGATCGCTAGAGTTTTGTGAGGGATTTGGGGATTTAGGGATTGCCGGTTGAGAATTGTCTCGCTCAGCCGCTCCCCCTCGCCTTTGCGCTCCCTCTCCCCCTCTTCTAGATTCAACTGCGCCCCCTTGCCTTTGCTCGCCCTCTCCTTCTCTTCTAGATTCAACTGCGCCCCCTCTCCTCGCCACCGGCATATCAGTAAGCTCAATTGCTCCATAACGGCTGAGGGTTGCTTGCAACCAGGCTGTATCAGTTTCGGCGGATGCTGCACCTTTGCTGCCCCACTGCCAGCCAAAAAATGTGGCTTGTTCACTGGTGACGACGGCTGGGGATGAGGTGTTGGGACAGGGTTGTGTGCCGGTGCAACTCCAGGTAGCAGCGGTTTGGCTCGATAAGCCGGCGGGAATTAAGACGCCTCCAGGAACGGGTGTAGCGGTTAATTCTGGAGATACCCAGGTGTCGCAGGGTTTAGCACCAATCGGGGCGTTGCGCCAGTCGCCGGTGCAAATTCGCATCCCTTGAACTGCGGAAGGCTGGGGCAGGGGAAACGCCCAGGATGCGCCTAGGAGTGAGCGCAAGGCTTGACGCACTTCTGCTGAGGAGCGACTGCCAACCGGCCCTGAAGCGATAATTCGACCACCTTGGCTCATCCAGGCATCGAGGGCGTTGACTTGTGCCGGTGTTAGGGTTTCGATGTTGGCTAAAAATATAACTGTGGTGCCGGCTAGATCCGATGCCCGATTAATTTGCGCGATATCGATAGTGCGATAAGCAATTCCTGCTGCATCTAAACGCTCGGTGATGCCGGCCCACTCTTGGGCATTATCCGGACTCCGCACGACTCCTAAGACGATTTCTGCTGCCCGACTAGATGCAACCCTAAAAAATGAAAGAGAAATGATCAGAAACGCCAAAAATATCTTTTTCATTCTTTAGTTTTTCAGGTATAATCTCGCACTGCTATCGCTTGCCTTGAGGTGCGGGAGAAAGCTAACTCCCCACAAATCCAAGCCAAAGGCAATTATTACCCATATTTAAGCAAAAACGCTGGCTGAACATTTAGCTAAGATTTCTTTTTAATGGGAATCGAAAAAGCAAACGAGCGGAATTCCTGTGGTTGCAGCAGCAACAATCCATGCCACAGCCAAACCCACCACCTCTCCCAAGAATAAGCCCGTAGCTTGGCTCAACAACCCGCCAACTGTCCACCCGATAGCCAGCGCCACCGCCCAGCATACGGAACTCGTGAGTACCCACCGCCAACCTGCGGTGACTTGTTTCCAGATCGCCAACCACTGCGCCAACCCGATTAATAATCCCATCTGTTCACCGTTTATCGCCCCATAAACGATTCTCAGGGGAATTTGCGGGGTTGCCGGTGCAAACCAGCCGAGTGCACCCAAGCCACTGAAGCCCAGCAATCCCCAACTGATCACACACGCCAATACCCACCGCCAGGGGTGAGAAATTCGCGATCTGAGAAAAAACCATTGTGCTAGCCCGATCGCCGCACCCCCAATTGCCCCCTGAAAAGCTCCAATATCAGGTCTCTCACCAATTTCAATAAATAGTAAACTTACTAAAAAACCCGCAAGCGTGAGCAGCACCCACTGCAACCAAACAAAGAATTCTGTTTTTACAAACTTTGAACTCACACACATTTAATTTACACATCAGTATCTTTCACACCAACCGTTAACCATCTGTGTATGCCCAACGGCACGATGCGTTATCATCTGTGGTTAAAAAATCTTGTAAAACAGCACCCTGCAAATTATTTACTTTTGACAACTGCATTAGAAAAAATTGCTTGAAAGCCCTTTCTCCGTTGCCGTGGCGACTCTGGGGTGAGATAACTCCACAAACTCTCCCAGTAGAAGAAGGATACCCCATAAAATCCGCGTTCGCGAACTAGCCCCACCTGCTTTTGAATCTGTTTCATCGCTACAGGATTTCTCCAGGTGCCGGTTGTGATTCCCACGCCAACAGGAATTTTACGGCGGGCGAGCTGAACTGCCGGCTGCTCTAAGTCCACCTGAAAGCTGCTCAAATCATTGCGATATACCTGCAAGATAAAGTCTTCGACTAAACCTTGCTCTACCCAAGTTTGCCAATCTTGGAGATACTTTCTATAAGCAAAATATTGTGAGTTAGAAGAAAGAGATACGATCGCGTCGGGCTTAACAGCTTTGATTGCGTGAAATAACTCTTGCATGAAATGAGTAATTTTGCCGGCACGCCAGCGCATCCACTCCTCATCTAGAAAATCATTCGGAGGATTTTGACCCTGATGTTCGAGCCGGTACAGCTTAACAGTAAAAGGGTCATAACCCAGCTCCACCGGCATCCCAAAATGATCATCTAGCTGAATGCCATCAACATCATAATTGCTAACCACTTCCACAATCAGATCACGGATAAACTGCTGCACTTCTGGATGCAGAGGATTCAGCCAAACTTGCTTACGAATCAGGAAAGATGACGCAGCAGAAAAAATACCAGGCTTGCCGGCATTCTGCTGCGGGGTTCGCTTTGCGCCGTCTTGAACTGCCTGTTCATCCGGAATTTCTTTAATATTTTTGCTGCTGTCGCGCCTAGTCGTGAGCCAGTCTGGGTGACGCTGGGCAAGTTGTGACTGTGCCGGTGCCATGAAGCCATACTCAAACCAGGGGATGACTTTTAAGTGCCGGCGATGTCCCTGCTTAAGAATTTCCGCCAGAGTATCTTCAAAAGGGCGCATCACTGCTAACAGGGGTTCTTGCGATCGCCCTGTCACATCATGCGCCACAGCACTTGGGTAAAAGGTATGTCCCCGGTTCCAGACGACGGGATAGACGGTGTTGAAGTTGAGTTGAGACAGTTGGTGCAGTGCGCGGTTGATTCCCCAAGGGACAAACAAAACGCCACTGGTGACGTTCGTTAACCAAACGCCGCGTAGTTCTGACTCAGTAGATGGGGGTATTTGCGAATAGGTGCTACTTCCAGCAATTAATTTTAAGCCCAATAAAAAGCACAAGCAAAAAATTATCCATTTTTTTGCCACTAAATTCAATCTCATTGAACAAAAATTACTCTTATTCTAATCATGACGGTGAGAGATATCTAGAAGTCGAGCAGGATGCCGAGGCTGTCTCTTGATTGTGGGCTGCCGGCTTTTCAACAATTTTGCTCTTGAGATTATACCAATTTTAAAAAGTTATGCGACAACTAACGTTCCGCCATCGGCACCACAATGCTCGCTAATTGAGCTGGTTTTAACGCTTGGCGACTCTGAAGGTTTGCACTGTTGCATAACTTTGCAGGCTATTCTTTACTTTTTTTGCTTCCAAAACATAAGCGCTTGAGCCAATAGAAGCGTAAACCAAAGCACAAATAAGCTGGCAGAGTGACTAGGAGAAACTTCTATTTTGCCATGCGGCTGCTGAAAAGATTGAAAGTGAGGGTCAAATCCCATCACGGTTTCAATGTTTCCGGTGGCGTCTAAAATCACTTTTTTTTCTCGATTGTCTCATTGGTAATGGGGAGAAAATCAAACAGAAATTGTTGAGCGTCAGCGATTGCGATTACGACGACTTTGCCGGCAACCCTTGCCCTTTGTCAGTCCCTATAATTGGGCAGGATTTGTCTCTCAGGGTTTAGCTTAGGATTTGACCGCAATCTTGCCGGCAAAAACTCTATTTGTATAAATGTTGTCAACTAAAATACTTGACATCAAATAGCCCCTTCCACCATACCTCAAGGAACTCTGGCTTTACACAGAATTAGTCCTAAAAACCGGCAACCCCAGAACCTCTATAGCTAGCGCACAATGACCCTTTTCAAAAGGTTTAAACCCCATATCTGATATAGTCATGATCTACTGATGTGTCCTGACCCGATAAGACTTATGGTTCGAGAATTAGAGCGCACACGCCCAACCGGCGAGTTTCCCGAAACGGCACCGGCAGCCAATCCGGTATTTTTTAGAACGTACAGCCGCCGCACAGCAGCCGGTCGAGAGACCTGGGAAGAGGTGTGTGAGCGCACTGTGGGGGGGTTGGCGAAACTTGGCAAACTCACCCCGGATGAAATTGAACTTTTGATGCAGATGCAGCGCCGGCTCAAAGCGCTTACCTCCGGGCGCTGGCTGTGGGTTGGGGGCAGCGAATGGATTGAGCAATCCCAAAATTTCTCAGGTGCGTACAACTGTTCATCAACAAACATCGCTGACTGGCGTGCCTTTGGTCTGCTGATGGATTTGGCAATGATGGGTTGTGGCACCGGCGCAGTCCTCGAACCGAAGTATATCAACCAATTGCCGGCAATTCGCAATCGGCTCAATGTTGAAATTCAAGGCGAAATCGGCTTAACTCCCGCACAAAATCGCCGTGAAAAATCAGAAGTCAAAATCACTGGAAACGAGGTATTAATTCATGTTGGAGATTCTCGTCAAGGTTGGGTAAAGTCTTATCAAACTTTGCTAGAATTGTCAACAGATGAGCGTTTTTCAGACGAAGTTAAAGTCATCATTAATATTAGTGATGTCAGGCCGGCGGGAGAACCCTTAAAAGGGTTTGGTGGGGTCGCAAATCCGATTAAGTTACCAGAGTTATATGAGCGTTGCGCCGCAATTTTGAATAAAGCATTAGGCCGGCAGCTTAACTCAGTTGAGTGTTGTGTGCTGATTGATGAAGCAGCGGTGGTGGTGGTGGCCGGCAACGTGCGAAGATCAGCTGGCATGAGACAAGGTTCAAGCGAGGATGATTTGTTTGCCGGCGCTAAAACGAATCTCTGGCAGCAAGATGAAAACGGGAACTGGCGAATTGACCCCGAAAGAGATGCGCTGCGGATGGCAAACCACACCAGAGTTTTCCACTCTAAACCCACTCTGGAAGAAACAACAGAAGCGGTGCGGAAACAATATTATTCCGGCGAGGGTGCAATTCAGTGGGCCGGTGAAGCCATCGCCAGAGCTAATAATGATTTATTGTCGGATCAAGAAACGAAAAAGGCATTTCTGAAAGCTTATCAAGAAGGAACGATTAAGGAATGGTTCCACACAAGCTATCCGAATATGCCAGAACAGGAGTTAGAGCATCGATTAGCCCGTTTGGGCTTAAACCCGTGTGGTAGATAATTTTGCCTCACGTTAAAAACCCCGCAAATACGGGGAAAGCTGAAATGCTAATCCCGTGGTAATCAGAAGAACTAAAACGCTTTTGACACCGTACAGCGTAGAGAGTGAAACTAGATGACAATAAAAAAAGTTATTTAGAATATAATCTCTCCAAGAGTGTGGGGGCGCGAAAACAAGATGCCAGATAGTTACAGGTTAACCATGTAACAGAAAGGCACTCCTCTATTATTAGAGGAATTACGCGCAAAAGGTACGCGGAGCTACTGCAAAAATAAAGCAGTAGAACTAAAGGATAAAAAGCCTTTAGGATAACAAAACTGGAAATTATTGGCTCTAATTTTCACTGCAATCTTGCGGAGGTTCACTTAAATCAAATTAATCCGAAAAACGAAAAAGAAATTGAGGACGCCTTTACCGCCGGCGCATTATCCGTCGCGGTATTGCTCAATCACAAATTCATTGAACCCCGCTATCAATACAGCCGGGAATTAGACCCGATTGTAGGAGTTTCCTTCACCGGCTTGTTCGACTTCTTCGTGAATGCCTTTGGCGTAGACTGGCTGCGCTGGTGGCAAGAAGGACGACCGGCAACACCACAAGGAGTGGAGTTTAAACGGCAGGAACAGGAGTATCTCACTCGCTGGAAAGATATTGTGAATCGCGTGGTGTGGGATTACTGTGACCGGCACGGATTGAAGCGCCCGAATCGCTGCACGACTGTGCAACCATCTGGCACAAAATCCTTACTGACAAGTGCAAGTCCGGGTTGGCATCCCCCCAAAGCGCAACGATTTATTCGGCGCATTACATTCCGGAAAAATGACCCGGTTGCACTGGCTTGTATTGACTACGGTTACAGTGTGATTCCTTCACAATCTGACAAAGATGAAAACGGCAATCTTCTAAACGATCCGTTTGATCCCCGGTGTTCAGAATGGCTGGTAGAAATTCCCGTTGCTGTCCCTTGGGCTGATTTACCAGGTGCTGATGAAATCGACATCAACCAGTTTTCTGCACTCGCACAAATGGACTTTTATATGCAAGTTCAAAAATTCTATGTGCGACATAACACATCAGCAACGATTGAATTGCGCGAGAGTGAAATAGAAGCCTTGGGAACGCAGATTTATGAAGCGATCCGAGACGACGAAGGTTATATTTCAGTCGCACTTCTGGCGCGTTTTGACTCTCTGCAAGCCTTCCCGCGCTTGCCATTTGAGCCGGTGGATAAGTCAACCTATGAGCGGTTAATGCAAGAAGTGCTGATTCGTCGCCAAACCGATAATTTCCTCGCTGCGCTCAAGCGTTATGATTCAGGGGAAATGCCGGATGCCGGTCCTGCCGGTTGTGATTCAGATAAATGTCTGATGCCAGAGCAAAAACCTGAGTAAGTACAATTAGCCACTCCCCCGCCACTGCCCCCTAGGAACGCGCTAGGATACCAGAGGACGCAAACACACCGGCACGATTAGGAGACTTCCCATGTTCCTTGACGAACTGACACCAGTTTTTAAAGAACTCGCCCAAAATCCCGTTGCTTTCATGGGGGGATTCTTTTCCGGCATTCTCCGGCTTAACCTTTCTGATGAGCCGGTTAAAAGCTGGCTTGATAAGCAAGCCGGCACCACCACCTACACATCTGCCGGTAGAGACAACAACGGCAACAGCAGTGGCCCTCAGTCAATTACCATTGACTAACATTTCGTTTAACTTAAACTGAGTAATCGCAAGGTCTGCCAATTCTAGGCAGACCTTTTGTTTTATTTTTTCTCTGTTGCTTAGTTCAGCTAATTCGCTCTTTATTTAACGCCAAAAAGCACTA